>NZ_JBVVQV010000009.1:0-232443 GCF_055811235.1 Mesorhizobium sp. WSM4810
TAGTGAATAGTGAATAGTGAATAGTGAATAGTGAATAGTGAATAGTGAATAGTGAATAGTGAATAGTGAATAGTGAAGCAGGTCTCTTTGTGGCCTATGGTCAAGCACGATTTTCACCATTCACCATTCACTATTCACCACTTCACCATTTACCGCTTGATACACCTCATCACGACCCCTGCAGCGATGTCGCCAGACGGTCTGTCGACGGCCATGCGTCTGGCCACCTCGGCAAAACCGTCCTTCTGCCATGCGCGATAGGCGGTGTCGGAAAACAGCGCCTCCAACTGCCGCGCCAGATAGTGCGGTCGCACATATTCGTTGTAGCTTTCCGGCACGATCGGGCGGTCGGCGATGAGATTGGGCAAGGAGGCGCTCCATACGGTGACCAGGCGTTGGGCCATCCGCATGACCGGATCGAGCCGGTAGCAGGAGATCATCGGCACACCCGACAGCGCCAGTTCCAGCGACACCGTTCCCGATGCGATCAGCGCTGCGTCGGCCTTGCCGAAGGCCTGCCATTTGCGCTCGGGATCAAGGATGATCTCCGGCTTCTCGTCCCAGCTTGCCACCGAAGCCCTGACCAGGTCGGCGACATGCGGCACCGTCGGCAACAGCAGGCGCAAGCGGTGTCCGCGAGCACGCAGGATCGAGATCGTCTTGCCGAACGGGCCGGCCAGCCGTCGCACCTCGCCGCGACGCGAGCCGGGCAGCACAAGCAGTGTCTTCACACGATCGTCGGACAGGTCGCGCGGCAGGCTTTGCGCCTTGGCGGCGCCGAGCACGCCCGGATCGTGGGTAAGGCGATGGCCGACATAGGTGCCGGTCGGACCGCCGAGGCGGGCGAGTTCCCTCACTTCGAAAGGCAGGATGCAGAGGATGTGGTCGACATACGGTTTCATCGCCACCGCCCTGCCCGGCCGCCATGCCCAGACGCTCGGGCAGACATAGTGGACGATCGGGATTGCCGGATCGGCGGCACGCACCTTTTTCGCCACGCGCAGCGAAAAATCCGGGCTGTCTATGGTGATGAGGCAGTCCGGCTTTTCATTGGCGACCGCACCGGCCGTCTGGCTGATCCGTCGTATCAGGCGCGGCAGATCGCGCAGGATGGCGCTCAATCCCATCAGCGCGATCTCGCCGCCGTCGAACAGCGGCGTGAGGCCGAGCGCCTGCAAATGCCGGCCGCCGATGCCGACGAGCCGGACCTCGCGGCCGGTCACGCGCTTGAGCGCCTCTACGATGTCGGCGCCAAGCAGGTCGCCGGATTCCTCGCCGGCGACGATGGCGATCTTCAGCGGTCGCTCAGTCGCCATGCACCGGCTCCGCAGCAGGCAGGCCGATCACGAACAGGCCGAGCGCGTTGGCGCGAGCGACGACTGTCGGGCCTTCGAGAACCAGCGAGCGGCCGGCTTCGACGGCAATGCCGGCAAGTCCGGCGGCATGCGCCGCCTCGATCGTCTGCGGGCCGATGGAGGGCAGATCGGCGCGCAACTCCTGGCCAGGCTTGGCGCATTTGACCAGGACGCCGCGCGTTCTGCCGGCCAGCCTGCCATGGCCGCGCAACTGCCGTGTTCGATCGAGCAATCCGTCGGTACCCTCGATGCCTTCCAGCGCGATGGCGCGGCCGCCGATCGCAACAGCCGCCTGGCCGATATCCAGCGCGCCGATGGCCATTGCCGCTGCGTGGGCCGCTTTGATGTCGCGCCAGTCGGATTTCCGCGGCGCTGCCTTGGTCAGCGCGCCTTCGGCGGCGACCAGTTCCGGCACGATCTCATGGGCGCCGACCACCTTGATGCCGCTGCGCTCGACCCTTCGCACGAACAGTTTCAACACGGTGTCGTCGCCTTGGGTTACGCCGACAAGAAGGCTGGGCACCCAGGCGAGCAGGCCGAGATTGAGGCGCATGGCGCTCAGCCTGGGGCGGCGTGTGATATGGCCCGCTGTCACCAAATGGGTAACATGACTATTTTTGAGCGTCGGCAGCAGTGAGCCGACATCCTCCAGCCTCAACGTCGCCTGCTCATAGGCGTCGAAGTCGGCTATCCGGTCGACCTCGCCCGCCACTATTACCACGAAGGGAGACTTGCCTTGCCCAGCAAGCGCCTTGGCGACTTCGACCGGCAAACTGCCGCCGCCGGCGATGATGCCGACCCTGGCGTCTGGCGCGAGATCAAGGCCCGTCCGGGTGCCCTCAATCTTCGTCATCTGCATCGTCGCCGCCGCCAGCCTTGAGCGACGGGACGGCATAGTGCCGCTTACCGCGACTGGCGATGAAATCGATGATCTTCATGGCGGTCGGTGACGAGGCGAATTCCGCCTTGGCGAACTCGATGTTTTCGCCGACGGTTCGGGAGCGATCGAAGATCGTCTTGTAGGCCTTGCGCAGCGTGTGGATCTCGGAGCGCGGCAGGCCGGCGCGCTTCAGGCCGATGATGTTGAGGCCGCGAAGGCTGGCGCGATTGCCGACGGCGATGGCGTAGGGAATGACATCGCCGACGAATGCCGAGCAACCGCCGAGAAAGGCGTTGTCGCCGACGCGGACAAACTGATGAACGGCGCTGAGACCACCGATATAGACGTTGTCGCCGATCTCGCAATGGCCGCCCAACGTCGCCTGATTGGCGAAGGTGGCGTTCTTGCCGACGATGCAATCATGGGCGATGTGGGCGTAGGCAAGGAAGTTGCCGTTGTCACCGATCGTCGTCTCGCCGCGGCTGGAATCGGTGCCGACGTGCATGGTCACGCCTTCGCGGATCGTGCAGTTCTCGCCGACGACCAGCGTGGTGCGGCCGCCCTTGTGCTTGTTGTTCTGCGGCGGCGCGCCCAGTGTCGCCATCGGATACACCTTGGTCGTCGCACCGATGGTGGTCGCGCCCATCACCGAAATGTGGCTGACCAGTTCGACGCGGTCGCCGAGCACCGCGTCGGCGCTGATGTGGCAGAATGGCCCGATGCGGACGCCTTCGCCGATTTTTGCGCCGGCCTCGATGACCGACGATGGATGGATGACTGTCTGGATTTTCATAAGCATTCGATCGTCAGTCGCTCGCGACCATCATCGCCGAGATCTCGGCTTCCGCGGCCTTGACGCCGTCGACGAGAGCCTCGCAGGCGAATTTGAGAAGGTTGCCGCGTTTCTTGATTTTCTTCACATGGATCTTCAACTGGTCGCCGGGAACGACCGGTTTACGGAATTTGGCGTTGTCGATGGTCAGGAAATAGACCAGCGACGGTTTTTCGGTGCCTAGGCTGCGGATGCAGATGGCGCCGGCCGTCTGCGCCATCGCCTCGACGATCAGCACGCCGGGCATGACCGGCTGATCCGGGAAATGACCTTGGAAATGCGGCTCGTTTATGGTCACGTTCTTGATGCCGGTGGCGGACTCGTCGCCATCGATATCGATGATGCGGTCGATCATCAGGAACGGATAGCGATGCGGCAGGAGCTTCATCAGCCCCAATATGTCGACCGCCTCGAGCGTTGTCGCCGCAACCATCTCAGCTCTTCCCTCCGTCGCCCGATTTGCGCGCCCTGGCCAGTCTTCGCAGAGCCGCGATCTCCCGCATGGCTTCCGCCATCGGCTGCGCCGGGTACCCTCCCCAAATCTCGCCTGCGGGGACGTTGCTCATGAACCCGCTTCTTGCAGCAAGCTTGGCCCCTGTCCCTACCGTCAGGTGATCCGCAAGACCGACACCGCCACCCATGGTGACGTTGTCGCCCACCGTTACGGAACCGGAAATACCCGAAAGGCCGGCGATTATGCAATTGCGGCCGATGCGGACGTTATGAGCGATCTGGACCAGATTGTCGATCTTGGTGCCTTGACCGATAATCGTGTCGGACATGGCGCCGCGATCGACGGTGGTGTTGGAGCCGATCTCGACGTCGTCCTGGATGACGACCCGGCCGATTTGCGGCACGCGCTCCGGGCCCTTGGCGCCGGCCACGAAGCCAAAACCGTCCTGGCCGATGCGGGCGCCGCCATGAATGATGACACGGTTGCCGATCAGCGCGTACTGGATGCTGGCGCCTGGGCCGACATAGCCGTCGCGGCCGAACTGGCAGGAGGGACCGATAACGGCATGAGGAGCAATGACGGTTCCGCTGCCGATAGAAGCGCGAGGGCCGATGATCGCGCCGGCCTCGACGATCGCGCCGGCCTCGACGCGCGCCGATGGATCGATATGGGCATGCGGCGAGATACCAGTTTCGCCGGTCATCGGCGCCGGTGTCGCAGCCGCCGGGAAAAGCAGGCGGCCGACCATCGCGAAAGCCTGTTGCGGGCGCGGATGGATCAGAACCGCGATACCCGCCGGCGCCTTGCCGGCAAATTCGGCCGGGCATAGAACCGCCGCTGCTCGCAGCGATTGCATCAGCGCGAAGTTGCGTCTGCCATCGACAAAGACAAGAGCGTGCTCGCCGCCTTCGCTTGCCGGCGCCAAGGCTTCGATCGATCTATCGGAGAGGTCGGAATCGACAAGCACCGAGCCGGTCAGATTCGCGACTTCGCCAGCCGTAAACCGGCGTGATGGCGCGAAGAACACCGGATCGGTCATTCCAGAAGCTATATCCAGCTAGCGCACGACCCCGAAAATCGGAATCGATTTTCGGAAAGGATAATGCGCAAAATCAAAGTCCTGCAGCGTCCTTTGCGCGTCCAGGAGGACACGCGGCGCCGTAGTGTCGAATTACTTTCTTCCGGACCGCTACGGCCCGGACGTATCGTTGCCCGCCGATCAGAACCGGGACGATATGCCGAAGTTGAATTCCTGCACGTCGTCGGTGTCCTCCTTGAGGACCGGGATCGCATAGTCGATGCGGATCGGGCCAAAAGGCGACGCCCACATCAAGCCGACGCCGGCCGAGGCACGCCATTCCATGCTGGTTGTCGATGGATCAACACCCGCCACATCGTTGCCATAAAGTGTCGCCGCATCGGCAAAGACCGCGCCGCGCAGGCCGAAGCTCTCCGGAATGATCGGCATCGGAAACTGAGCTTCCGCCGAGGCGTTGAAATAGGTTGTGCCGCCGAGATGGTCGTCAAAGCCCTGGTTGTCGACAGGACCGATGCCGCCATAGGCGAAGCCGCGGATCATGCGGTCGCTGCTCTGGAAATGATCGAAGATGCGCAGGTCGTCGTTGCCGAAGCCCTGGATATGGCCAGCCCCGCCCGAAATCAAACCAACCAGATCAAGCTGCTCCGACAACGTCTGATAGACGCTGCCGCGCGTTGTCACCTTGACGAATTTGGCGTCGCCGCCGAGGCCGGCGAATTCCGTGGTGACATTGGCGAAGATGCCTTCATGCGGGTTCTTCATGTCGTCGATGGTGTTGTAGACCAGGCCGAGACTGACCGACGACTTGAGCCACGGGCTTTCCGCAATGCCATTTAGGATAGCCGTAGAGACGGTGCAGCCAGGGAGATCGCAATCATCGTCGAGCTTGTACTTCTCCTGCGAGATATTATACGCCAGCTGCGTCGAGATGTCGTCGGTGATCGGCAGGCCGAAACGCACTGTCGCGCCTAGCGTCTCGCTCTTGTAGTCGTCGTATTCCCTGGTCCGGTTGAAGACATCGAAACCGGCGGCAATGCGCCGCCCGAGGAAATAGGGCTCGGTGAAGGAGAAGCTGTAGTCGCGCGAATTCTTGCCGCCGCCCGCCGAAAGCCTGATGAACTGGCCGCGTCCGAGGAAGTTGCGTTCGCTGATCGATCCTTCGACGGTTGGGCCTTCGGTGTCGCCACCGCTCGAATAGCCGGCGCCGACCGAGAACTCGCCGGTCGACTTCTCGACCACGTCGACCACCAGCACCACCTGGTCAGGCTCAGAGCCGGGCACGGTCGAAACCTCGACTTTCTCAAAAAAATCGAGCGCTTCCAGCCGTTTCTTCGCGCGCTGGATGAGAACCTGGTTGAAGGCATCGCCCTCACTCACGTCGAATTCTCGGCGAATGACATAGTCGCGCGTCCGGTCGTTGCCGCGAATCTCGATGCGCTCGACATAGGCCTTGGTGCCCTGGTCGATCGTATAGACCACTGAAATGGTGTGGTTTTCGAAATTGCGGTCGCCGCGCGGCGTCACCTGGGCGAAGGGATAGCCGGAACCGGCGACCCTCTCGGTCAATGCAATGATGGTGTCTTCGACGTTCTCGGCGTTGTAGACATCGCCCTTGTGGGTTTCGACCACCGACTGCAGCGATGCGCCGTCGACTTCGGGAATCGTGCTCTCGACGCTGATGTCGCCGAAGGTGTAGCGCTCGCCCTCCTGCACGGTGATGGTCACCGTGTATTTATTGGTGGTTTCGTCGAGCTCGCCGACCGCGGAAATCACCTGGAAATCGGCATAGCCGTGATTGTAATAAAAACGGCGCAGCAACTCCTGGTCGGCGTTGAGCTTGTCTTCGTCATAGACGTCGTCGCGCAGCACGAACGAAAGGATGGTCGAGCGCTTGGTCGAAATGACATCGGACAGGCGACGGCTCGAGTAGGCGCTGTTGCCGACGAAATTGATCGCGGCGATCTGCGTGCGGCCGCCTTCGTTGATGTTGAACACCACGTTCACGCGGTTGTCGCCGAGATCCATGATCTGGGTGGTCACGGCGGCGTCGTCGCGGCCGATACGCCTGTAGGCGGCCTTGACCGCCTCGACATCGGCATCGAGCGCCTGCTGCGAGAACGTTCCACGCGGCTTCAACTGGACCGCGGCCGCCAGCGCGTTGTCCTTGAGCTTCTTGTTGCCCTGGAACAGCACCTGGTTCACGACCTGATATTCGGAAACCTTGATGACCAGCGTCGAACCGACCTGGTTGATCTGGACGTCCGAGAACAGCCCGGTGCCGAACAGCGCCTTGACCGCCTCGTCGATATCGGCGCTGGAAAACGGCCTGCCGGGCTTGATCGTGACGTAGTTGCGGATCGTCTCGGCGTCGACACGCTGATTGCCGCTGACTTCAACTCTTGAAACAACAGCGGCCTCGGCCGCCGATGTGGCAACGAACTGCACCGCGAGCGCACCTGGTACGACCAGGGCGGCGGACAGGGCCACCGCGGACGCGGCGCTCAGAAACTTGGATGCTGCCTTCATCGGGCTTTTGTACCTTTTCTCGAAGTCCCCACGGCGAGAAAACCGGACGTGCGGTAATTTCTCCTACCGTATTAACCGGATTTTCCCTACACGCAAGGCTCCTGGTTAATTTGTATTTACTTAACCCAATTGCGTGGCTTTCGCGTCACGCATATCCCCACGCATGGTAAACGGCGTCTCAACATGGGCTGTGCTGAAGCCAAATTTCTTCATGATTTCAGCATCCAAACAGGTCGTTCCAGAAAACGAACCCCATGAAGCCCAAGACGAGAAGCAGGCCAGCCCTGTAGCCCAACTCCATCATCCGTTCCGACACCGGTCGCCCAATGATGGCCTCCACGCCGTAGAACAGGAGATGGCCGCCGTCGAGCGGAGGAATCGGCAAAAGGTTCAGAATACCGATCCCGACCGACAGCAGGGCGACAAGTTGCACAAGCCAGTCGAAGCCGAGTTTTGCCGCCTGCCCCGACATCTTTGCGATCTTGATTGGGCCGCCCAGCTGGCATTTGTCTTCGCGACCGACAACGAAACGCTGCAGGAACTGACCGGTGCGCTGAATGATGTATCCGGTCTCCTCGACCGCCGCCCCTACCGCTCCGACCGGGTTATAGGTGATCAGCCTGGGCTGGCCGAATTCCTGGTTGTTGACGACGCCGATCACCGCCACCTTGACCTTGTTGCCCAGCCCGTCTTGCTGCTCCATCAATTCCGGCGTCGCCGTAACGGTGATCTCCTTGCCGTCGCGCAGCATGACGAAGGTGATGGGGTCGCCACCGCGGCCCGAGACCCGGCGCTGGACGTCGGCGAAGGTCTGGACCTTGCTGCCGTCGACGCTGACGAAGCGGTCTCCGGGCAGGATGCCGGCCCTGGCCGCTGGGCTGCCCGCAGTGACTTCAGCCACCATTGGCTCCAGCACGGGCCGGCCATAGGCGGAAAACAGCACCGCAAAGACGGCGATCGTCAGCAGAAAATTGAACAGCGGGCCAGCCACCACAGTTGCCGCGCGCTTCCAGACCGGCTGCGTGTGAAAAGCGATCTTGCGTTCGGCAGCCGTCAGCGTTTCGATCTCCTCCGAACTGGGCTGGCTCGAGGTGGCGTTCATGTCGCCGACGAATTTGACGTAGCCGCCAAGTGGAATGGCGCAGAGTTTCCAGCGCGTGCCATGGCTGTCATTAAAGCCGAAGAGCTCCGGGCCGAAGCCGATCGAAAAGACCTTCACGCCGATGCCGCACCAGCGGCCGACGAGATAATGGCCCATCTCGTGAACGAACACGACGACGGTCAGCACGAACAGGAAAGGCACCAGCGTGCCGAGGACAAAGCCCTCCGTGCTGAAAACCGCGTGAAGAATCTCGTTCAACTCATGTCCTCAAAATTCGTCCGCAGCACGGTGGTACCGCGACTGTGGCATCAATCCAGGCGAATCCATGGCGCATCCTGCGCAGGTCAAGAAACCAGGCCCGGAATCGATGCCGATCAAGCTGGAAACAGCCCCTGTGCCGGATGGTCGGCGGTCGCCGAAATCCAGCCGATGACGTACAGGGCGAACGCCGCCGCGACAAGCCCGTCGACCCGGTCCATGACGCCGCCATGGCCCGGTATCAGCGTGCCCGAATCCTTGCGGTTGTGGCGCCGCTTCACCCATGATTCGAAAAGGTCGCCAGCCTGGGAGACGAGCGAAAGCACCAGCGCGACGACGCCGAGCACTGCGAGATTGCCGGCTCCGGCCGCAGCGGCCAGAAGCAGCCCGGCAACCACGCCGCCGACAGCGCCGCCGAGCGCACCGCTCTGCGTCTTGCCCGGCGAGATCGATGGCGCCAGCTTCGGCCCGCCGACAGCGCGGCCGACGAAATAAGCTGCTATGTCGGTCGCCCAAACCACCGCGAACAGGAAGAGAATGGCGACGAGGCCGGAATGGTCGCCGTCGCGCAAAAGAGCAAGTGACAGTCCGGAAATGGCGGCATAGGCAAGGCCGGACGCGTCCCACTGTCCCGTTTGATGCATCGAAGTCTGGTGCATCGAAGCCACGACCACGGTGACAACGACCATCACCGCTACAAGAAGCAGCAGCCAGGACGCCGACAGGCCGGCGACCAAGGCGCCGACGAAAACCAGAAGCAGCGCTTCCGGCAGAAGACCAAGACCCGTGGCGGCGACCGGGCGGCACATTCGCGTCCATTCGTAGAAGATCAGGATCGTCATGGCGGCGCAAAGCAGCCGGAAGGGCAGTCCGCCGAGCCAGGTCAGGCCGAGCGTGACGACCGCAAGCACGACGGCAGAAATAACGCGAAGCTGGAGGTTGCTCATCCCTTGGCTGTCACGGCGACGCCTTCAGCGCCAAGCCCGCCGAAACGGCGCTCGCGACCGGCAAAGTCGCGCAATGCGTCAGCCAAATGCTCGCGGCTGAAATCGGGCCAGTAGCAAGGCAGGAAGACAAGTTCGCTGTAAGCCGCTTGCCACAAAAGGAAATTCGACAGCCTGAGCTCACCGCTGGTGCGGATGACCAGTTCCGGATCCGGAATACCCTGGGTGTCGAGAGAGCCGGCAAAGGATTCGGCCGTAATCGCCTCGCTGTCGAGCTCGCCGCGCGCCACCGCAGAGGCAAGCTTGCGCGCGGTGCGCACGATCTCGTCGCGTCCGCCATAATTAAAAGCGATGACCAGGGTCAGCGCTTCGTTGCGGACGGTCAGCGTTTCGGCCTCTTCAAGCAGGCTCCTGATGTCAGGTTGCAGCCCTGCCCTGTCGCCGATGATCCTGACCCGCACGCCATTTTGGTGCAGTTCGGCGAGGTCGCGGCGGATGAAGATTTTCAACAGGCCCATCAGGTCGCTGACTTCGGACTTCGGCCGCGACCAGTTTTCCGACGAGAAGGCGTAGACGGTGAGGAACGAGATGCCAAGGCCAGGAGCGGCGCGCACCGTGTTGCGCAGCGCCTCGACGCCGGCACGATGCCCAGCAAGCCGTGGCAAGCCACGCGCCTTGGCCCAGCGTCCGTTTCCGTCCATGATGATTGCGACATGCGCGGGGCTTGTCATGTTCTCGCTTTCGAGCCAGCAGTGGCCAGACCCTAAACCTGCATGATTTCAGCTTCCTTATCGGAAAGCAGATGGTCGATGGTGCCGATCATCTCGTCGGTGAGCTTCTGGACCTGGTCGGACCGCTTGCGATGATCGTCCTCGCTGATATCGCCGTCCTTTTCCGCCTTTTTGAGGAATTCCATGCCGTCCCGGCGCACGTGGCGCACGGCGATGCGCGCATTCTCGGCATAACCATGCGAGATCTTGACCAACTCCTTGCGGCGCTGTTCGTTGAGCTCGGGCAGCGGAATCCTGAGATTGGTGCCGTCGACGATCGGATTGAAGCCGAGATTGGATTCACGGATGGCGCGATCGACCGCACCGACCATCGACTTGTCCCAGACCGAAACCGAAATCATGCGCGGCTCCGGCACCGACACGTTTGCCACCTGGTTGATCGGCATGGTGGTGCCGTAGGCCTGCACCTGGATCGCATCGAGCAGGTTGCTCGACGCGCGGCCGGTCCGCAGCGAAGCCAGATCGTGCTTGAACGCAGCGATCGCCCCGTCCATGCGCCGTTTGAGATCATCGTATTCGCCACTCATCATCGTCTCCTCGACCCGTTAGCCGGATTCACTTCAGGGTAACCTGTATTCAAGCCTCGATCCGAAAACCGGTTCCCGTTTTTCGCCTACGGAAAACCTTCGGTTCGGCATCGGGCTCCCGATCAGTCGTCCGTGACGACCGTGCAACGTCCGCCGCCCCTCAGAATATCACCGAAACCACCCTTCTCGTGGATCGAATAGACGATTATCGGGATGTTGTTTTCGCGCGCAAGTGCAATCGCGGCCGTATCCATGATCGAAAGACCGCGTTTTATGACTTCGCCATGGCTGATGCGCTCGAAGCGGGTCGCATGCGGGTCCTTCTTGGGATCGGCGGAATAGACGCCATCGACCTGGGTGCCCTTGAACAGCGCGTCGGCGCCGATTTCCGCCGCGCGCAGCGCCGCGGCCGAATCGGTGGTGAAGAACGGATTGCCGGTGCCGCCGGCAAAGATGACAACCTTGCCCTGGTTCATGTAGGCGGTCGCCTGGCGCTGCGAAAAGCTCTCGCAAAGCTCAGGCATGGCGATTGCAGACAGCACCACCGCGTCGACCCCGATCTTGTTCAGCGAGGTGCGTAGCGCCAGCGAGTTGATGACGGTGGCGAGCATGCCCATGTGGTCGCCGGTGACGCGATCTCCGCCCTTGGAGGCAACGGCGACGCCGCGAAAGATGTTGCCGCCGCCAATGACAACCCCAACCTCGATGCCAAGGGTGCGGGCCTCGGCGATGTCGGCGGCGATGCGATCGACCACCGACACGTCGATGCCGAAATGCTGCTCACCCATCAGCGCTTCGCCCGACGCTTTTAGCAAGACACGTCGGTAGAGGGGCTTCACCGTCATCTGGTCCTCATCATTATGCGTGTGACGCGCCGGGGCGGCTTCCCGCGCAGGCGCTGCCCCGAAACATTTGGCGTTCCGATACACGAAGGGCGCTGCGATGTCACGCGGCGCCGGAACCGGCAAACGCTCTTCCAGCCATTGGCTTACACCGGCAAATGCAACTTGTGCGTGCAGATCCTTGCATGAGCAGATCCGGGCATGAGCAGATAGCCAACCGGCCTGTCGCCGACGCCTGGCCTTCATCGATACCGCGCAAGAAATCGGCCGGGCATCCTCGCGGACACCCGGCCGTAAAGTCTTTCAGAAAGATAGAGTGCGTTTTACTTCTTGACCGCCGCCGCGACTTCCGCCGCAAAATCGGTCTCGTCCTTCTCGATGCCCTCGCCGAGCGCGAAGCGCAGATAGGCAGTGATCTTGGCCGGTGCGCCGATTTCCTTCTCGGCATCCTGCAGCGCCTTCTCGACGGTGATGTCGGGATTGAGCACGAAAGCCTGCTTGAGCAGCACGACCTCTTCGTAGAACTTGCGCAGGCGGCCCTCGACCATCTTCTCGATAATCGCTTCCGGCTTGCCGGACTGGCGCGCCTGGTCGGCGAAGATCGCCTTCTCGCGCTCGACCGCCGCCGGGTCGAGTTCTTCCGCGGTCAGCGCCATCGGGTTGGTGGCGGCGACATGCATGGCGACCTGACGCGCAAAGGCGTTGGCGGCCTGCGCGTTGCCTGACGTCTCGATGGCGACCAGCACGCCGAGCTTGCCAAGGCCGTCGGCAACCGCATTGTGGACGTAGGTTGCGACGGCGCCCTGCTCGACGGTGAGCTTGGCCGAACGGCGGAAGCCAAGATTCTCGCCAATGGTGCCGACAGCGTCCTTGATGGTGTCGGCAACCGACTTGTCGGAACCCGGATACGGGGCGGCTGCAACGGCCTCGGTCTTGCCGCCATAGGCGAGCGCCACCTTGGCGACATTGGCGACGATCTCCTGGAAGGCAGCGTTGCGGGCAACGAAGTCGGTCTCGGAATTGACCTCGACGACCGCCGCCTCACGCACGCCGGAATCGACGCCGATGAGCCCTTCGGCCGCGGTGCGGCCGGCCTTCTTGTCGGCCTTGGAGATGCCCTTCTTGCGCAGCCAGTCGACGGCCTCTTCCATGTTGCCGTTGGTCTCGTTCAACGCCATCTTGCAGTCCATCATGCCCGCGCCGGTCAAGTCGCGGAGTTCTTTGACCTGTGCAGCCGAAATGCTCATTGTCGCCTCTTCGTTTAAAATGCACCGACGCACCACCGGTCCTCGATGATGCGCCTGGCGCCAGCGCTCAGCGCGCCAAAATATGAGAAGGATGAAGGCCGAAACCGGCCTTCGCTGTTACGCTTCCGGTGTCTGGGCGGCCGGTGTCTCGGCGGCCGGCGTCGGCTCGAGTGCCGGCTCGATCGGAGCCTCGGCCAAAGCGCCGACGTCGACGCCAAGCGCGCCCTGCTGACGAGCAATGCCGTCGATTGCAGCCTTGGCGATCAGATCACAATAGAGCTGGATGGCGCGGGCCGCGTCGTCATTGCCCGGAATCGGGAAATCGATCTTGTCCGGGTCGCAGTTGGAATCGATGATGGCGACGACCGGGATGCCGAGACGCTTGGCCTCGAGGATGGCGATCGCTTCCTTGTTGGTGTCGATCACGAACATCAGGTCTGGCGTCGAGCCCATGTCCTTGATGCCGCCCAGCGCCTTGTCGAGCTTCTCGCGCTCGCGGTCGAGGTTGAGGCGCTCCTTCTTGGTGAGCCCCTGGGCCTCGCCAGCCAGCATCTCGTCAAGCTTACGCAGGCGCTGAATGGAGTTCGAGATCGTCTTCCAGTTGGTCATCATGCCGCCGAGCCAGCGGGAGTTGACATAGTACTGGGCCGAGCGCTGTGCGGCGTCGGCGACGATGTCGGACGCCTGGCGCTTGGTGCCGACGAACAGCACGCGGCCACCCTTGGCGACGGTGTCGGAAACCTGCTTCAGCGCCTGGTGCAGCAGCGGCACCGTCTGCGAGAGGTCGATGATGTGGATGTTGTTGCGGGCGCCATAGATATAGGGCGCCATCTTCGGGTTCCAGCGGTGGGTCTGGTGGCCGAAGTGAATGCCAGCTTCCAAAAGCTGGCGCATGCTGAAATCAGGCAGAGCCATTGTTATGTCCTTTTCCGGTTAGCCTCCACGGACACAGGCATTTCTGGACTTTGTCCTCGAACGCCACCGGAGGTTTCAGCCGGATTTCTCCCGGGCAGACACCAAAGTCCGTGTGTGGAATGAGCGCGCATATAGAGGGGATGCGCGGCAAACGCAAGCGCTGCGGTGTCTTGCGGCTCAGCGTGCGGCGATCAGCGCACCGGTGCCGATCATGGCGCCGCCGGCAAACCTGTTCATCAAGCGCATCCGCCTTGGCGTCTTGAACCAGCCCGAAGCCTGCCCGGCAAGCACCGCATAGACGCCCATAGTGATAATGTTGACGCCGATCACGACCGTAACCACGAGCAGCCCCTCAGCGAAGTTCATTGCATTGAGATCGAGGATCAACGGCATGATGGAGGCGTGGAACAGGATCGCCTTGGGATTGCCCAATGCGATGGAGATGCCGAGGTAAAACGATCGAGACAGTCTTGCCTGCGTAACCTCCAGTCCATTCGATCGCGCGGAAGCCGATCTCCACATCCTGACGCCAAGAAACATCAGATAGGCTGCACCCGCATATTTCAGGATGAGAAAAACCCATTCGAAGGTCTGTGCCAGTGCCACCAGGCCGAGCAGCGCCAAAGTCACCAGCACCGCGTCGCCGGCGGCGATACCGAGGCCAGCCAGGAACGCGCGAACGAACCCGCGCGAGACGCCGTTGGCAATGACCGTGAATACCGCCGGGCCAGGCGTGGCGGCGGCAAATGTGATCGCAGCGCAGTAAGCCAGAAATGCCGTCAACGTCATGGTCGTATCTTCCCCTTCGGCACCCGGACCCGCCGGAAAACAGCAACGATCTCCTCGCGGCTGCATTCGACGGCGCCTAGCCGCACCGCGCGGTCGCGCTCGAAGCCGGTTATGTCATAATGCGGCGCCGATGTCTTCGGCGGCCCCTGATAGGACGAGCGCTTGACGCCGAGCTGTGCTGCAAAACGATGCAGCTCGTCGGTGTCGTCGGCCAGCAGGTGACACCAGCGGTGGCCGACCCATTTCCAGATCGCCGCGTCGACATAGACCGCCATGAGGCTTGCCGCACTCCTTCATCTTGCGCCGACCAGCGGAGCCGCAGCTCACCCGCAGCCGAGATCCAACGTCAGCGATGCCAATGCTAGAGATGCCAATCCTAGCGATGATAGAAGGGATTCGGATAGAAAATGAAGCTGCCGGCGGCTTCGAGTTCGGCCACGGTCGTGGTGATGGTCTCCTGCATGCGCCGGTGCAGTTCGGCGAGAGCATCGTCGATAGAGCCCGGAAAGGCGTGCAATCCCAACGGCTCCGGCACCCGGATATGCGCGCAGCGCGGCCCGGCCGGTTGCGGTACGAAGCAATTGACCGTGTCGCGCAGCGTGCCCTTGCAATAATCGTTGCGGATACGCTTCAGATGCTCTGCGATCTCCTCTTGCGCAATGCGCGGATTGGCTGAGGCCCACGGTCCGACGCGTTGGAGACGCTGGATCGTGTCCGCCAGCGAGCGGATCTGTTTTTGTCGCTCGGCGTCGCCGGTGCCTTCCCGCAGCCAGCGGCGCGCCCGGCGCAAAAGCTCGGCGATCTCGCTGGCGCCGGGATCGACCGAAATACCCTCCCCCAGGCGCCGGCTCAATTCGAGCAGCAATTGCTTGTGCCGCGTAGCATACGTAGCCCGTTCGTCGGGCGCCATGCCGCAGGCAATCTCATCGCGCGACAGCAGCGTCGCATATATATGGTGGACGCGCTCCGGCAGCGTATCGGCGGCACGACGCTCAATCTTCAGGCTCTTCTCGACATAGGCGCATTCCTGCGCCAGCGCCGGCTCGACATTTTTGGTGAAGGCGAGCTTCCAGACAACCGGCGCGATCCAGACTTTGAAATCCTGATCCGTGACGCGACCGCGCTTGAGCGCTTCGAACCCCATCTCGACCGCCCCCGGAAGAAGCGGAGCGACGACATTGCCATGCCAGCCGACGCCGCCTTCGGGATGCAAGAGAACGCCATGCCCTTTCAGCGCCCAGGCGATCGAGTGTTCCTTGGCAGCGCCGCTGTTGCCGGGTATCTGGGCGATCAGATTGTTGGCCAGCCAGAATTTCTGCATGATCCGGCCGAGGCCGTTGACGACGCCATGCGTGGCCCAGGATGCCGCGAGCGGACTGACCCTCGAGACGATCTCCTTGTCGATCATCCAGTCGGTGAAGAATTCCGGATGGTTGGGCGTGATGAACGTTGCCTTGCCTGCGCCGCAACAGGCCTTCAGCCGCTGCCGGTCGTCGTCGGGAAAGTCGATATGGCGGACATTGGCGACACCGCGCAATCCGGCCACGCGGTTGAACGGCAACAGGTCGCGAAACCCGGGAATGCCACGCAGCATGACGACCCGGTTGACGACAGTCATGATCCTGATCAGCGCCGGATTGGGCGTCGGCGCCACGAACACATCGATTTTGCTCAACCCACCCCCCGATCGATCCCTCGGCGTAGAGGTTGAAATGCAATTGCGGCGTGTTCAAGTCATTCGCCGCCGCCTTGCGGGCGTGGCTAACCCAAGGCTCTATTTCGGCGGACAGGGTTTCGTCTGATCGAACAGCGAAAGATTGACCAGCTTGCCGGTCATCGAGAAGTCGTTGTAGTCCATGAGCAGGTCGCGCGTGATGCCGTTCTCATGCAGCTTGAAGCTGATCCGGTATTCCGGCACCTCCTCGCCTGACTTGTCGGTGCTGTCGAAATAGGCGATGTCGACTGGCCAGTATTTGTCGGTGGCGAGTTTTGCCAGTGCCGGCACTTCCGGATCGGTCTTGTCGGCATCGGCCTTCTTGCCGACGACGACGGTGGTGGTCATCACCTTGTTGGCATCTTCCGAACCGTCGAACAGGTTGGTTTCGTAGAAATTTTCGCCCTTTTCGGCCTTGTCGATCAGTTCGGCCAGATGCTGCGTCGGAAACTGTGTGGCCGGCAGTTCGACGCTGCTCTTCTCCGGCTTGTCGATGTCGACCTTGAGGCCGTTTGTCTCCTTCGTCGCGGTGCCCTTGACCTCCTTGTCGAGAGTCTGGTCGACAAAGGATTTTGTCACGAACGAGAAGGTCTTGCCTTCGGCGTCCTCGAAAGTGGTCGTCTGCTGGTCGGTCAGCCTTGTATTCTCGTTGGTGACGATCTGGGTGACGAAACGGAACTTCACCGTATAGCCTTCGCAAGGCGAGCCGTTGAACTCATAGACCATGCGGCCGGAAATGCCGGTGATGCCGGAGCGGTCGGAGGCCTTGTCCAGGGTCAGATCGTAAACCGCGCGATGCGCCTGCAGCGCCGGTACGGCAAAAGCCGGCGCCATCGAGAACACCGCTGGCAGCAGGACAGCGTGGAATGCGAGGCGTGTTGCGCGCATGAGGGGCTCCGATCTTCGCGCCTGATGGCAGGCCGCAGGAAAGAGGGTCCAGCTTAAAAAAAGTCGTGGCGGAAGCGAGGCAAAAATTGCAATTTCGGCCCGGCCTGCGCAGCGTCATCAAGCAATAGGGAAATACCATGAGTGAAACAATCGAAAAGCGGCTAAGCGATCTCGGCGTCACGCTTCCGGTCGCTGCCGCGCCCGCCGCCAACTACGTGCCCTGTTGCAGATCAGGCAATCTGCTGTTCATCGCCGGACAGCTGCCGCTCAAGCAGGGCAAGCTGCAGGCGAGCGGCCTGCTCGGCCGTGATGTCGACATCGCAACCGGCCAGGAAGCGGCAAAATACTGCGCGATCAACATATTGGCGCAGGCCAAGGCAGCACTTGGCGATCTCGAGAAAATCCGCCGCGTGGTGAAGATCACCGTCTTCGTCGCCTCGGCGCCGGATTTTTTCGAGCAGCACCTGGTTGCCAACGGCGCCTCGGATCTACTGGTTGCAGTGCTCGGCGATCCCGGCAAGCATGCTCGCGCCGCCGTCGGTGCCGCCTCCCTGCCGCTTAATGCCGCAGTGGAAATCGAAGCCATCTTCGAAGTCGAATGAGCCCGGCATGACCGACCTTTCATGGCTGACCGCCCGACCCATTGCCCATCGCGGCCTCCACGACATGAACAAGACGCGCTGGGAGAACACGCTTTCCGCCTTTGCCGCTGCGGCTGAACGCGGCTATGCGATCGAATGCGATGTGCATCTGTCGTCAGACCGCATCCCGGTGATCATCCACGATGGCGATCTGAAGCGGCTGACCGGCCAGGACGGTTTCGTCTGGCAGCGCACGGCAGCAGAAATGACGGCCCTCAAGATCGGCGGCACATCAGATCGTCTGCCGACGCTGCAGCAGGCCCTCGACCTGGTCGATGGTCGCGTGCCGGTGGTCGTCGAGTTGAAAGGGGTTCCCGGCCGTGACGAAGGCTTGGTGGAAAGCGTCGGCAAGATGCTCAAGAACTACAGGGGCAAGGCGGCGATCATGTCGTTCGACCACTGGCTGATCCGCGACTTCCCAAAACACGCGCCCGGCATTCCGGGCGGGCTGACCGCTTATGGCAACGAAGTCAAGCTGATCGAGGCGCATTTCGCCATGCTGGCGCACGACATCGCCTTCGCCTCCTACGCCGCCGGCGACCTGCCGAACCAGTTTGTCAGTTTCGTGCGCGAAAGGCTCAAAATGCCGGTCATCACCTGGACCGTGCTCGACCAACCGGCGGTCGACCTGACCTTCAGATATGCCGACCAGATGACGTTCGAAGGATTTGAGCCGGATCTTGTGCAGGTCGCTTGAACTGAGCTTGCATGGACCGGCACGGAGCTTAAATAGGCCTCATGGATCAAGGCGATGAAGGCGACGGGCAAACGGCGAATGGAGAGTATGCGATCCGGGTTGCCTCCGGCATCGGAGCCTTCACCTGCGCCGAATGGGATGGCCTCGGCGGGACCTCACGCGGCGATACAAAAAACGGATACAACCCACTCGTTTCATTCGCTTTTCTGAGCTCGCTTGAGGATTGCGGCTGCGCCGTGCGGCGCACCGGCTGGCAGGGCCATCATCTCAGGCTCGAGACAGCGCAGGGAAAGCTGCTCGGTGCCATTCCTTGCTACCTGAAATCGCACAGCCAGGGCGAATATGTATTCGATCACGGCTGGTCGGACGCGTTCGAGCGCGCTGGCGGGCGTTACTATCCAAAACTGCAATGCGCCGTGCCGTTCACGCCGGTCACCGGCCCTCGCCTGCTGGTCAACACGGGCGAGGACAGTCGCGCCGTGAAGGCCGGCCTGGCAGCCGGCCTGAAGGCGGTGACGGAAAAACTCGGCGTTTCCTCCGCGCATGTGACTTTCGCGCAGCTGAGGGATGTCGAAGCGCTGGAAGCGGCGGGTTTTTTGCACCGCACCGACCAGCAGTTCCACTTCTTCAATGAGGGTTATTCGACCTACGACGATTTTCTCGCCACTCTGGCATCGCGCAAGCGCAAGGCGATGAAGAAGGAGCGGCGCGAGGCGCTCGGTCACGGCATCTCGATCGACTGGCTGACCGGCAAGGACCTGACCGAAAGGGTCTGGGACGACTTCTTTGCCTTCTACATGGATACCGGCAGCAGGAAATGGGGGCGGCCCTATCTCAGCCGCGCGTTTTTCTCGATGATCGGCGAGCGCATGGCCGACGACATCCTGCTGGTGATGGCCAAGCGCAATGGACGCTACATTGCCGGTGCCATCAATTTCATCGGTTCGGATGCGCTCTACGGGCGCAACTGGGGCTGCATCGAGGACCACCCCTTCCTGCATTTCGAGGTCTGCTATCACCAGGCGATCGACTTCGCCATCGACCGTAAGCTGAAGGTGGTCGAAGCCGGCGCACAAGGCGAGCACAAGCTGGCGCGCGGCTACAGGCCGGTGACCACGCATTCGGCGCATTACATCGCGCATCCCGGCTTGCGTAACGCGGTCGCCGACTATCTCAGGCGCGAGCGCCGCGAAGTGGAGCGGATGGCCGGCTATCTCGAAGAGCACACCCCGTTCCGCAAGAATCTGGCGGACGATTAGAGCGACGTGCGTCCAATTGGACGCACAAAGTACGCTCGAAAGCATCGTACTTTCCGAAGATCGATTCCGATTGTCGGGTCGATGCGGTAGGAGCAAGGCACAATCCGGAGCGCACGCCATGGCCGAACAAACCACCTACGACAGCAACAATATCTTCGCGAAAATCCTGCGCGGTGAAATCCCGTCGCATCGCGTCTATGAAGATGACGCGGTTGTCGCCTTCATGGATGTGATGCCGCAAGGTCCGGGTCATACGCTGGTTGTGCCGACGGCGCCGTCGCGCAACCTGCTTGACGCGGATCCGGCAACATTCGGCCCACTCTTCGCCGTCGTGCAAAAGGTGGCGGTGGCGGTGAAGAAGGCCTTCGGCGCCGATGGCGTCACCATCCTGCAGTTCAACGAGCCCGCTTCGGGCCAGACCGTCTACCACCTCCATATCCACGTCATTCCACGCTTCGAGGGCATCCCTTTGAAGCCGCATAGTGGGCAGATGGAGAAGCCGGAAGTGTTGGCTGAGAATGCTGGCAAGATACGGACGGCGCTGACAAACTGATGCCGGGCTTCGCGCGTTCAGCCACCCACCAGCTCTTCATCCAGCGAAAAAAGCCCCGTTTCCGGGGCTTTTTTACTTTCAGGCCATCATCCCTTGCGAGGCAGTTGCGGCACCAGGCTGCGCTTGCTGCCATCCTTGCCCTTGGGCTCCGCCTTCTGCGCGACCGCCTTTTTCGCGGCCGGCTTCTTGCCGGCAGCTTTCCTGGGCTTCGGCGTGTCGTCCGGTTCTTCCTTCTTCGGCTTGACCGGCGCCTCGTCGGCGAGTGACTCGAGCTTCAGCCCGGTTTCGCCGGTCTCCTTCTTGTCGACGGTGACACGCACCGTGCCGCCCTTCTTGAGCTTGCCGAACAGCACCTCGTCGGCCAGCGGCTTCTTGATGTGCTCCTGGATGACGCGGCCGAGCGGCCGTGCTCCCATGCGCTCGTCATAGCCCTTCTCGGCCAGCCAGGCGATCGCCTCCTGCGACAGGTCGAAGGTGACGCCACGCTCGGAGAGCTGGGCCTCGAGCTGCATGACGAACTTCTGCACCACCTGGTGGATGACCGGCACCGGCAACGAGCCGAACGGGATGATCGCATCGAGACGGTTGCGGAACTCCGGCGTGAACAGCCGGTTGATCGCCTCGACATCGTCGCCTTCGCGCTTGGTCGAGCCGAAACCGATCGCCGCGCGCTGCGCATCCGAGGCGCCCGCATTGGTGGTCATGATCAGGATGACATTGCGGAAGTCGATCTGCTTGCCGTTGTGGTCGGTCAGCTTGCCATGGTCCATGACCTGCAACAGGATGTTGAACAGATCCGGATGCGCCTTCTCGACCTCGTCCAGCAACAGCACGCAATGCGGATGCTGGTCGACGCCGTCGGTCAACAGGCCGCCCTGGTCGAAGCCGACATAGCCGGGAGGCGCACCGATCAGCCGTGAGACGGTGTGGCGTTCCATATATTCGGACATGTCAAAGCGGATCAGCTCGACACCGAGCGAGGCCGCAAGCTGCTTTGCCACTTCGGTCTTGCCGACGCCGGTCGGCCCCGAGAACAGGTAGGAGCCAATCGGCTTCTCCGGTTCGCGCAGGCCGGCCCGCGCCAGCTTGATCGCCGAGGTCAAAGCCGTGATCGCGGTGTCCTGACCGTAGACGACGCGCTTCAGCTCGATGTCGAGACCGGCCAGCACCTTCTCGTCGTCGGCGGAAACCGTCTTCGGCGGAATGCGGGCGATGGTGGCGATCGTCGCTTCGATCTCCTTGATGCCGATGGTCTTCTTGCGCTTGGCCTCCGGCACCAGCATTTGCGAGGCGCCGGTCTCGTCGATCACGTCGATCGCCTTGTCCGGCAGCTTGCGGTCGTTGATGTAGCGCGCCGACAGTTCGACCGAAGCCTTGATCGCTTCAGCCGTGTAGCGAACCTTGTGGAACTCCTCGAAATACGGCTTGAGACCCTTCATGATCTCGATGGCGTCCTCGATGGTCGGTTCGTTGACGTCGATCTTCTGGAAGCGCCGCACCAAGGCGCGGTCCTTCTCGAAGAACTGGCGGAACTCCTTGTAGGTGGTCGAGCCGATGCAGCGGATCGTTCCCGACGACAGCGCCGGCTTCAACAGGTTCGACGCATCCATGGCGCCGCCAGACGTCGCCCCTGCCCCGATCACGGTGT
This sequence comes from Mesorhizobium sp. WSM4810, assembly GCF_055811235.1. Lineage (NCBI taxonomy): Bacteria > Pseudomonadati > Pseudomonadota > Alphaproteobacteria > Hyphomicrobiales > Phyllobacteriaceae > Mesorhizobium > Mesorhizobium sp. WSM4810. The sequence continues at coordinate 21,902 of NZ_JBVVQV010000009.1, forward strand.
GGATCTCGTCGATGAACAGAACCGCGCCCGGATAATCCTCGAGCTCCTTGACGACCTGCTTCAGCCGCTCCTCGAAATCACCGCGATAGCGGGTGCCGGCCAGCAATGTCCCCATGTCGAGCGCGAAGATGGTCGCGTTGTGCAGCACTTCCGGCACATCGCCCTCGACAATGCGCTTGGCGAGGCCCTCGGCGATCGCCGTCTTGCCGACGCCGGGGTCGCCAACATAGAGCGGATTGTTCTTGGAACGGCGGCACAGCACCTGGATGGTGCGGTTGATCTCGGACTCGCGGCCGATCAGCGGATCGATCTTGCCGGCCTTGGCCTTGTTGTTCAGATTGACGCAATAGGCGGTCAGCGCGTCCTGCTGCTGCTTTTTCTTGCCGCCGTCCTCTTGCGGCTCGGCGCCGCTCTGGCCCTGCTCGTCATCGGCGCCGCGCGGCGACCGCGTCTCGGATGCGCCGGGCCGCTTGGCGATGCCATGCGAGATGTAGTTGACCGCGTCGTAGCGGGTCATCTGCTGTTCTTGCAGGAAATAGGCGGCATGGCTCTCGCGCTCGGCGAAGATGGCAACGAGCACGTTGGCGCCGGAGACTTCCTCGCGGCCGGACGACTGCACATGGATCACCGCACGCTGGATGACGCGCTGGAAACCGGCCGTCGGCTTGGAATCCTCGTCATAGCCGGTAACGAGATTGTCGAGCTCAGTGTCGATGTAGGTGAGAACCGTATGCTTCAACTCGTCGAGATCGACGTTGCAGGCGCGCATGACCGCGGCCGCCTCGGTGTCGTCGATGAGCGCGAGCAGCAAATGTTCAAGGGTTGCGTATTCGTGGTGCCGCTCATTGGCGAGCGTCAGCGCCTGGTGAAGCGCCTTTTCCAGGCCTTGGGAGAAAGCCGGCATGTTACCTCACTTCTTCTCCATCACGCATTGCAGCGGATGCTGATTCTGTCGGGCGAAATCCATGACCTGAGACACTTTGGTCTCGGCCACCTCGAATGTATAGACCCCGCACTCGCCCACTCCATGATTGTGAACATGAAGCATGATGCGTGTGGCGGCTTCACGGTCCTTCTGGAAAAAACGCTCCAGCACGTGAACCACGAACTCCATGGGCGTGTAGTCGTCGTTGAGAATGAGGACCCGGTAAAGGCTAGGCTTCTTGGTCTTGGTTTTGGTGCGCGTGATGACGGCCGTGCCGCGACCGGTCTCGTTGCCGTCGCTGCCGTTTTGCATCCGCACCACATCTGTTGTGGCAGTCAAACCTGTCGTCACGTAACCCTGCCTTTTCGAATCCCCATGCGCGTTCGACATGTAGGTGTTCGATGAATGATTTTAAGCCCTTCTGTTTAGCTGACAATATGGCTAGGTGGCCAAACTTGACCGATTTTTCGAAATCGTGAAGGCAGCAGAGCCCCTGATTTCAAAATCGAGGGCATCGGCACGATCCGACAGGCGTGGAGCACTTGCGGTTTATCGTGGGCGCGTCAGCCAACAGACGCGCTTTAATGCATGTCGCGCAAAAGTGTGTAGCGGTTTTGCGATCACGACATGCATAAAACAACAACCTAAAGCGCGTCGCATGAGGCCGGTCGAACGCGACGCGCTTTAGGTGCCAGCGAGACTGTTTAGGCCGGGCACACTCAGGATTTCCATCGTCCAACACGAGCGAGAACAGCGACAGGCAAGGTGCCGACGAGAACTATGGCAAGTGCCGCGATCGAGGCTTCCTCGTAGGTCCCGCGCGCCGCCTCGCCGTAGAGATGCGTCGCCAGGGTCTCGAAATTAAGCGGCCTCAACAGAAGCGTCGCCGGCAACTCCTTCATGCAATCGACAAACACGAGCAAGCCCGCAGCGACGAGCGACGGTTTCGAAAGCGACAGATGAATATGCCGGAATGTGCCAGTCACATTCTGGCCGAGGCTGCGCGCGGCGTGATCGAACGAGCGCGGAATGCGGCTGAAGCCCGCCTCGACCGAACCGACCGCAATCGCCAGGAAGCGTGCGACATAGGCGTAGCCGAGCGCTGCTCCGGACCCGATCAGCAGCAGGCCGGTTGGCGCGCCCAGCCATACGAGCGCGGTTCGGTCGATCATCTGATCGAGAGCCGCGACGGGCAACAATATTCCGATGGCCACCACGGTGCCGGGCATCGCATAGCCGACCGTGGAAATCCGCTGCAAAGCCGCCGTGACACGGCCGGGAAGCGAGCGCGCCGTATAGGCGATGATCACGCCGAAGAGCAGGATGGCGAGCGTCGCCATGGCCGACAGGGTGACGGTGTTGAGCGTTTCCGACAAAAGCCGGGGCGACAGCCCTGCGAAACGGACGCGCTTCCACGCCTCGACGGCAAGATAGCTCGCCGGGGCGATGAACCCGATGAACACCGGCAAAAGGCCGAGCGCAAAAACCACCAGACCCGAAACGGTGCCGAGACGATGCGGTGTGAAATTCCGCGCCTTTTGTGCGCTCGACCAATAACGCTGACGACGGCGCGCCCAACGCTCGATGGTGACGAGCGCGACCACCAATGACAGCATGGCGAGCGCAATCTGCGCCGCGCCCGGCAGGTCGGACCGCGTCACCCATGTCGTGTAGACCGAGACCGTCAGTGTCTTCACGCCCAGGAACTCCGAGGCACCGATGTCGTTCAGCGCCTCCATCAGCGCGAGGCTGACGCCGACGGCGATCGCCGGACGTGCCAGCGGCAGCGCAACGCGCCAGAAGACGCCGCCTTTGCCACTTCCAAGCGTGCGCGACACCTCGACCAGATTGGCCGCCTGGGTGAGAAACATCGCCCGCGTCGTCAGGTACACATAGGGGTAGAGCACGAAGCCGAGCAGCACGATGCAGCCGGCCATCGACCGGATGTCGGGAAGGCGGAATTCGTGTGGGCTGGTGAAGCCAAGGGCCGCTCTGAGCGCACCCTGGACCAAGCCGATCGGATGGAGAAGATCGAGATAGACGTAGGCGATTATGTAGGTCGGCACCGCGAGCGGGAGGAGCAGCGCCCATTCGAGAAACCTGCGGCCGGGAAAGTCATAGGCGGTGACAAGCCAGGCCGTCGAGGTGCCAAGAAGCGTGACGAGGACACCGACGCCGATGAGGAGCGCCGTGGTCTGCTGGAAGGCCTGTGGCAGCACATAGGCGAGGAGATGCGGCCAGAGCCCGCTCGATCCCCGCAGCGCCTGCCAGATAAGGGCGAGAACCGGAGTCGCCACCAGCACAGCGACAAGCACCGTCGCCATGAACCACAGTCGCCCGGACCAGTACCGGGCGACCTTCACAGTGGAGGCTTTCCGCAGGTCGACATCCGACATCGGGAGATCACCGGGCGCAGCACTGCCCACGCCCGGATCGCTCATCAGTTGTCGAAGCCGACCTTCTCGGCCAGTTCGCTTGCCTGCTTGCGATGCTTGACGATTTCCGTCATCGGCACGGGATCGACTTTCAACGCGCCAAACGAGGCGATGATCGGGTCGATCGGAGCGCCGGCCTTGACCGGGTATTCGAAATTTGCCTTGGCATAGAGTGTCTGGGCGTCGTCGGAGACCAGATATTCCAGCAGCTTGACCGCCTCACCCTTGTTCGGCGCATGCTTTGCGACGGCCGCGCCGCTGACGTTGACCTGCGTGCCGCCATCCTTGAACGTTGGCAGGACGACCTTGATCGCGTCGCCCCAGGCGACCTGCTCCTCACCGCCCTTGCCGGAGCGCATCAGTCCGACGTAGTAGGAATTGGCGATGCCTATCTGGCAAATGCCGCCGAGGATGTCCTTGGCCACATCGCGGTCGCCGCCGCCCGCCTTGCGGGCGAGATTCCCCTTGACGGCGGCAAGCCATGCTTCCGTCGCCTCGGCGCCGTTATGTGCGATGTAATCGGCGAAAAGAGCGGTGTTGTAGGGATGCTGGCCGGACCGGATGCAGACCTTGCCCTTCCATTTTGGATCGGACAGGTCCTCGTAGTTGAATGCGGCAAGATCGAGATCCTTGGCCGCGTAGAGTACGCGGGCCCGCATCGACAGAGCAAACCAGTTGTTGGCCGGGTCACGCAGGTTCTCCGGGACCGCGGCTTTCAGAACATCGGATACGACCGGCTGCGTCAGGCCTTTTTCGGCCAGGTCAGCGAGGTTGCCGACATCGACCGTCATGAGAATATCGGCAGGTGAGCTTTCCCCTTCCGAGGCCACACGCTCCGCCAGACCATCTTTCATGAAGACTGTATTGACCTTGACGCCGCTCGAGGCGGTGAAGGCGTCAAGCAGCGGCTGGATCAGCCCAGGCTCACGCGTGGTGTAGATGTTCAGTTCGGCCGCCATGGCGCTGGCCCCGCCAGCGAGGGCGAAGACGCCGCCCACCAGGGCGAGTCGCAATGTGGAAAGGCTCTTCATGAAGCGGTCCTCCATTAATTGATTGGTGCGGCCGGCATTGGTTGACAGCCCGGGAATTGCTCGATCATATGTGACTAATTTAGTCAAGTTACTTTGCGACCAAAGCGCTTGCGACTTATGCCGCAGCGAATATCAGGACGCCGCCTGGATCTATGGTCAGATGGATCGGCTCACCCGGCTTTACATCGATCCGGCTGGTGGTGCGCAAGCGCAAGAGGTCAGCAACGCCCTCGATCCTGACCAGCAATTGTTCGATCTCACCCAGAAAAGAGCGGTTGACGACAAGCGCCGACAGACCTTCGTCGGGACCTGAAAGGGAGATAGCCTGCGGGCGGATGCAGGCAAACGCCTTGCCGCCTTCCGGAAGATCGAGCCGGGCTGGAAAGGTGCCCAGCACCGTTTCGACCCGACCATCGCGGTAGATGCCCTCTACCCTGTTGCACGGGCACAGAAATTCGGCGGCGTAGAGTGAATTGGGATGATCATAGATATCGTAGCCCGTCCCGACCTGCACAACCCGCCCCTCCTGCATCAGCACAACCCGGTCACCGACGGAAAGGGCCTCCTCCGGGTCGTGCGTGACGAGGATCGCCGTCGTCCCCAAGGCTCTCAACGTCGAAATGGTCTCCTCGCGCACCCGCTCCCGCAGGCCACGATCAAGGTTCGAGAAAGGCTCGTCCATCAGCAGGATGACGGGTTTTGGGGCAAGCGCCCGCGCCAGTGCGACTCGCTGCTGCTCGCCACCTGAAAGCGTGTGTGGGTAACGGCCGGAAAGCGCCTGGATGCCGATTCGGGCGATCACCTCGGCCGCACGGGCGCTCGCCTCGCGCCGCGACAGCCGCTTGAGGCCGAAGGCCACGTTCTCCTCGACGGTCAGGTGCGGGAACAGGGCATAATCCTGGAACATGAATCCGATGTTGCGGTCTTCGGGCTCGACAAAGCTGTTCGCGCCCGCGATCTCAATGCCATTGAGCAGAATTCTTCCGCTGTCCGCAGTATCGACGCCTGCAATGATCCGCAAAAGCGAGGATTTGCCGCAACCGGACTGGCCGACGAGGCAGACGATCTCTCCAGGCGCAATCGAAAGCGAAACGTCATCCAGCGCCCGGGTGTCGCCGAAGCTTCGGCTGATGTGTTCCAGCGTTAGCGGAGCGCCGGCATCATTTATCGACCCATGCATCATTCGCCCTTAAGCTAAACCGACAAGCTGGCTCATTGCTGTTTAGATCAGCGTCGATCGGCTGGAAACTTAATTGCCATGAAAAAAACCCGGCCGCACGTTCGCGACCGGGTCCGTCTTGCTGGCCCAAGGGCCGTGTTCACATCTTGTAGCGAGATTATTTCGCCTTTGCGACGATCGATTCGAACGGCTTGTAGGCTTCCTTGGCGAGTTCGGCATAGAGGTCACCAATCTTGGTGGCTTCGGTGACGAAGGCTTCGTACGACTGCCTGGCAAAATCGGACTGGATCTCGATCGCCTTCTCCAGCGACTTGGCCGACAAAAGTTTCTCGGCTGCTGCGCTGCCGGCCTCCAAGCTTTTCTTGGTGTACTCGCCCGCCTCGGTGGCGATGGCCTGCGCGCCCTTGGAAAGGGATGCGAAGCTCTTCAAGCCGCTATCCGCAAACTCCTTGCCGTATTTGCTGAAATCTTCATAGGTCTGGGTCATTCACGCAATCCCTTGCCAGTTGTCCTTGAGCGGTGGACGCGGCCTTTTCCCGGGGCCGCGTTGTGCAATGCAAATAATATATTGTGCACTGCACAAAAGTCAAGTTTTTTACCGAGTGCGGGTTTCACCGGGTGCGGCCCCGGCCATCCGGCCAGCAGATCGGCGCAACCGTCGGGAAATAGCTAAGATTCGAATAAAGAAAAGCTCAAGCTCGAAGAAAATGGTGAACGCCACGGTTACCATAAACGGATTGGTAACGCTGGCCGCGATAGCTTGGCTTGAAGTGAGGCAGGACCCCTTTGCCGCCTCCACCGCAACAAAAATTCAAAGGAACCATCGGTGCGTCAGGCGTTGTCGGGCATTCTCTCCAAATCCGCGTCCTCCTTGAAAACGATCATGATCCTCGCTTTGGCGATGACATTCGTCGTTGCCGGAGCTGCTTCGTCCATGGCGGCGAGGTCGGCGGCCATCGTCATCGACGCCAAGACCGGCAAGGTGCTTTACTCTTCGAACGCCGATGGCCGACGCTATCCCGCCTCGCTCACCAAGATGATGACGCTTTACCTGGCCTTCGAGGCCATGGCGAACGGCAAGATCGGCAAGAACTCCCGCGTCGTCTTCTCGGCCAATGCTGCTGCCGAACCGCCGACCAAACTCGGCGTCAAACGGGGCGGCGCGATAACGGTCGAGACCGCGATCCTGTCGATGGTGACCAAGTCGGCAAACGACTCGTCAACCGCAATCGGCGAACTTCTCGGCGGCAATGAAACCAATTTCGCCCACATGATGACTGCCAAGGCGCGGGCACTGGGCATGAAGGGGACCGTTTTCCGCAACGCCCACGGCTTGCCAAATCCGGGTCAGTTCACCACCGCGCGCGACATGGCGGTGCTCGGCATCGCGCTGCGGGAGCATTTTCCCCAGTATTACAGCTATTTCTCGCAGCGTTCCTTTCTCTACGGCCGCAGGCGCATCAACGGCCACAACCGCCTGCTTGGACGCATCAAGGGCGTCGACGGCATCAAGACTGGCTACACCCGCGCCTCCGGCTATAATCTCGTTTCCTCGGTCGACGACGGCGATCGCCGCATCGTCGCGGTGGTCATAGGCGGGAAATCCGGCGGCAGCCGCGACAACCAGATGGCCGCATTGATCAAAGCCTACCTGCCGAAGGCGTCGTCGCGCGGCAGCGGCATGCTGATCGCCAAGGCCAGTGGTGGCAACCCGATCACCGCGCTGGCGAAAGTATTCCTGCCCAAGCGCGACGCGCCGACGCCGGACAGCAGGCCGGACGACGATGCGGCGTACAACGAGGCCCCGGACGGCGATGCCATTGCCTCTCTGGTGGAGGAAACCGAGCCCGTCGTTGAAGAAGCCACCCCCGTCGTGGAGACCAGGCCCGTCTCTCGGACCAAGAAGGTCGAAACAGTGGCCGCGGCCACGGCGGACGATGTGGCGACCGCACGGGTCGCAGCAGCCTATGGCGAACCGGCAACGGTCGATCCCGTCAACACGGCGTCGGTGCCGTCCGGCTGGGCAGTCCAGGTCGCCTCTTCGCCAAAACAGTCCGAAGCCCAGGCTCTCCTGGACGAGACGAGCAAACAGGCGCCTTCGGTCCTGGCCGATGCTGTGGGCTTCACCGTCGCCTTCGAGAAGGGCGGCGTGACCTACTACCGCGCCCGGTTCGGCTTTGGCTCGAAGACTGCCGCCTCGAAAGCCTGCAACGCCCTGAAGAAAAAGAAAATCGAGTGCTACGCCGTCCACCAGTAGGCGGCGTCGAAACATCTCCCGGAAGAATTCTGCGTCGAAGGAGACTAGTTGTGATTGGAGAGCAAGACGTCCTTGGCTTCGTTGATCCGCGCCGCCAGAAACGAAGTGCCGCCGAGATCGGGGTGCAGGCGCTGCATCAGGCGGCGGTGCGCCTTGCGGACATCCGCCGCGGCGGCCCCCGCTTCAAGACCAAGGATCTTGTAGGCCTCCTCCTTAGTCATGGCGCCCGAACCTGGCGAAACACCCAGCCCGTCGCCACCATTCGCCTCCGCGTCTTTGCGCCAGATGGGAAATCTGCCGTCAAGATACGTCTCTAGCAGCTGGCGGCTCTCAGGGTCGCCGGGGAGTTCGCGATAAAGCTGCTGCAATTCCGCAAGGCTCATCGTGCCTAGCATCTTGCCTTCATGGCGGCCGGCGAGCACGAGGCCCTCCAAATTGCCGGTATCGTGATCAAGCTCCATTTCGAGGGCCGCGGTGCGCACGGTTGAATACTTGCCCGGCTCCAGTTTCGCCGTCGGCCGCTTCATCCGCATCGAGCCATACCAGGCGAGCGCCGTCGACAGGATCAAGCCGCCGATGCCTGCGCGTCCAACCAGAAGCGCGGCGACGCCGATCAGCGCCAGCAGGACAGGCCCAACTGTCCTCATCCAGCTTGCGAGTTTCGCGGGGTCGGCGCGCAGAAACACCATTGCCACGCCGAGCAGCACCAAAAGCAACGCCACGAATGCGATAGTTGCGCCCATCATTTCCTGCCGCTCCGCAGATGCTCGATCATCAGCCGGTCTTCCGGCCTGCCCCTGGCCTCCAGAGCCTTCAGCCCGCCGGTCGCAAACACGGCGACCGCCGATAGCAGGCTGGCCAAGGTTGCTGCGGCCCGCCGGTCAAATCGGAACCAGGCGCCTTTGGACAGCCTCGCAATTTCCTTGAACGCCTTTTCCGCGCCGGCATCATGGCCCTCCTGAAAGACGAAGACAGGAACGCCGTGCAGGCCGAGGCTGCCGGCCTTTTCCGCCAGATCGTCGATATTTTCCTCCATCGCATCGCCGATATAGACCAGCGCGTTGACCTTGGCCGCCGCCGTCTGTTTCAGCGCATGGGCGAGCACCTTGCCGATCTGGGTGTGGCCGCTGCGGCATTCGATCCGCGTCATCAGCTGCTTCAGCGCGTTCGTATCGGTGACGAATGCGGATGAGCGGCACTCGCCAAAACCGCGAAAATAGACCAGTTGGACCTTGAGCGCCCCGGCCTTGCCGACGGCGTCGAACATCTCGCCCTGCAGCGCACAGGCGAGATCCCAGGTCGGCTGGCGGCTCATCGTCGCGTCGAGGGAAAGGATCAGCCTGCCAGTACCGGTCGCGGACGCAGCCAGCGTCCTTGCCTGACGGATAAACGCGTCGATCTCGCCGGTGCTCGATTGGGATTCGACCGGCGCAGGATTGGCCTTTGCGGGCACGGGCTGCTTCTTGTCGCTCATGACATTCAAGATGTGGCGTTGTCGCACAGCTTGCAAGCCCAGCAGAGGCGACCTCGAGGGCCGGCGACCACCGCAGCTTTGAATTTTGGGGATCTTCCTAGAGCAGGCCGAGATCGGCAAGCTCGCGCCTGAGTTTCGGCGGCATTTCGACCAATCCCGCTTTGCCCTTGGAGAGATCGGCCGGTGCGTCCGACGGTTTCAAATAGCGCCAGCCTTGAAAGGCGCGGCGCGGCTGCCATTCAGTCGGCACGACCGCGGGATCGAGGATCAGGTGACAGCGGCCGATACCCTCGTCATCGGTGAAAGGACGGATTTCGGTGATCAACTGGCGGCACTGCACGTTGCCCTTGATTACCCAGTAGAGGGAACCGCCATCGGTGACCTCGGCGCGGCGCGTCGGCGTCATGCGGGTGGTGTGGTAGTGCTCGACCGGTTCACCGGCGCGCCGCCGTTCGTCGAGGCGGAACGCGATCCACTCTTCGAGATCTTCGACGCTGTCGCAGCCAACGCAGAGCTTTATGAGATTGAGGGACATGGATCAAGGTTTAGTCCGGCGCGCGAAGGCGTCAACTGGCCCAATCGACTTTCTCCACAGTGCCGACTTTCTCCACAGTGCCGCTGTTCTCCACGGCGCCAATCCACAGTGCAAGATTTGGCTCAGCATTCCACGATATTGACGGCCAGTCCGCCGAGGCTGGTTTCCTTGTATTTCTCGTTCATGTCGAGGCCGGTCTGGCGCATGGTCTCGATCGCGGCGTCGAGCGGCACGAAATGAACGCCGTCGCCCTTGATGGCCAGCGACGCGGCAGTCACCGCCTTGACGGCGCCGAGCGCGTTGCGCTCGATGCAAGGCACCTGCACCAGCCCGCCGACCGGATCGCAGGTCATGCCGAGATGATGCTCAAGCGCGATCTCGGCGGCGTTCTCGACCTGCTCAGGCGTGCCGCCCATCACGGCGCACAGCCCCGCTGCCGCCATCGCCGAGGCCGAACCGACCTCGCCCTGGCAGCCGACCTCGGCGCCCGAGATCGAAGCGTTGGTCTTGATGATGCCGCCGACCGCTGCTGCGGTCAGCAGGAAATCGCGGATGCTTGGCTGGTCGGCCTCGGGATGGAAATGCAGCCAGTAGCGCAGCACCGCCGGCAGCGTGCCTGCAGCACCATTGGTCGGCGCGGTGACGACGCGCCCGCCGGCGGCGTTCTCCTCGTTCACCGCCATGGCATAGATCGACAGCCAGTCGTTGGCGAGCAGCGGATTGGGCCGGTTCTGCCGCCACTGCTCCTGCAGCTTGTCATGCAATTGTCGCGCGCGTCGCCGCACCTTCAGGCCGCCCGGCATGATGCCGTCCTGCGACAGGCCGCGCTCGATGCAGCTCTTCATCGCGCTCCAGATGCCGTCGAGGCCGGCGTCGAGCTCTTCACGCGACATCTGCGTCTCTTCGTTGACGCGCTTCATGTCGGCGATGGAAAGACCGCTTTTCGCGGCCATCGACAGCATCTCGACAGCATTCTTGAAGGGGTATGGAACGTTTTTGCCTTCCGTCGTCACCGAGCCCTTCGCCTTCATCCGCTGCAGCTCTTCTTCGGAAACCACGAAGCCGCCGCCGATCGAATAGTAGATGCGCTTGAGCAGCAGGCGGTCGTCGGCATCATAGGCAGAGAAAGCCATGCCGTTGGCGTGGCGGGAAAGCGGCGTCTTGCGATCCAGCACCAGATCCGTCGCCGGGTCGAAGCGATAGGACGGATGGCCGGGCGGCGAAATCCGCTTCTCGGCGGCGATACGGTCGACGATGCCGTCCGCCTGATCGGGGTCTACCGTCTGCGGCGTCTGGCCGGCAAGCCCGAGCACGACGGCGCGATCTGAACCATGGCCGATGCCGGTATAGGCAAGCGAGCCGTGCAGGCTGGCGGCGATGCGGTCGACCTTGGCGCCGGCCGGGCGTGGCCAGTCATCTCCCGCGACCTCGTCGAGAAAACGCCGCGCAGCCGTCATCGGTCCCATCGTGTGCGAACTCGATGGTCCAATGCCGATCTTGAACAGGTCGAAAACCGAAAGGAACACGCGTCGCTCTCCTATTGGAATTTACATATAGGAATTCCTGTGATGTTTCCGCTCTTTCGAAGATTGCGGCGCTGCACCTGCCGACCTTGTTTGCTCCGGCAGCGACATCGTTGCGTTCCGCCATCGAAGCGCCGCCACCGCTTGTGGTAAGAGGGTTGCATGGGCGATTCCTTCCATTTGTCGACGGCAGACCTCGTTGCGCTGGGTTTTTTCGTTTTCGTGTGGGTGCTGCATACGCTCGCCTCCGACGGAAAGCTGGTCAGGCGCATGTCGCTGACGACGGCGATGAACGTCCAGCGTCAAGCCTGGATGCGGAACATGGCCGAACGCGAGGTCCGCATTGTCGACACCGCCATCATGGCCGGCCTTCAACAGGGAACCGCCTTCTTCGCCTCCAGTTCGCTGATTGCGATCGGCGGGTGTTTTGCCCTACTCGGCGCCTCCGATCAGGTTGTTTCGGTGCTGAGCGACCTGCCGCTCGGCGCGACGTCGTCCCGCTCCGCCTTTCAGATGAAGGTGTTCGGATTGGTGCTGATCCTTGCCTATTCCTTTTTCAAGTTCGGCTGGGCCTACCGGCTGTTCAACTATTGCTCGATCCTGATCGGTGCGGTGCCGATCCCGCACGGCGAGGCTTCACGCAACCCGGTCAGCGAGACGGCGGTATGGCGGGCGGCGCGGATGAACATGCTGGCCGGAAAACATTTCAATTCCGGCATGCGCGGCGTGTTCTTCTCGATCGGCTATCTCGGCTGGTTCGTCGACCCAAAAGTGTTCGTGCTGTCGACGCTGCTGTTGCTGGCGGTTCTGGTGCGTCGCCAGTTCTTCTCGGCGGCGCGGCAAGCCGTGATCGGTCAGCCGCCCGAGCCGACACCCGGTCCGGGAAAAAGCCGATCGACGCGGCCCGACAGCCGGTAGGCGGCGTCCCTCACCGCTTCAGATGGGAGACGACACTACCACCACTTTTCCGGCTGGAACGTACCCGCAGCCTGTTCGATGACATGGGCGGTCTGGAACAAGGTTTCCTCGTCAAACGGCCGGCCGATGAGCTGCAGGCCGAGCGGCAGGCCCTTGGCGTCGAGCCCTGCGGGCACGGCGATGCCCGGCAGTCCGGCCATGTTCACGGTCACCGTGAAGATGTCGTTGAGGTACATCTTGACCGGGTCGGCGGTCATGTCCTCGTCGGCGATGCCGAAGGCCGCCGACGGCGTCGCCGGCGTCAGGATGACGTCGACGCCGGCAGTGAATGCGTTTTCGAAATCCCGCTTGATCAGGTTGCGCACCTTCTGCGCCTGCAGATAGTAGGCGTCGTAGTAGCCGGCGGAGAGCACATAGGTGCCGATCATGATGCGGCGCTTGACCTCGCGGCCGAAGCCGGCGGCGCGGGTCTTCTCGTACATGTCGACGATGTCCTTGCCCGGCACGCGCAACCCGTAGCGGACGCCGTCATAGCGGGCTAGGTTCGACGAGGCTTCGGCGGGCGCGACGATGTAATAGGCCGGCAGCGCATATCTGGTATGCGGAAGCGAAATGTCGACGATCTCGGCGCCGGCATCTTTCAGCCAGGCAATGCCCTTCTGCCACAGCGCCTCGATCTCGTCGGGCATGCCGTCGACGCGGTATTCCCTCGGGATGCCGACCTTCATGCCCTTGATCGGCTTGCCGATCGCCGCCTCATAATCCGGCACCGGGCGGTCGACCGAGGTGGTGTCCTTCGGATCGACCGAGGCCATGGATTTCAAGAGAATCGCGGCGTCACGCACGTCGCGGGCGATCGGACCGGCCTGGTCGAGCGACGAAGCGAAGGCGACGATGCCCCAGCGCGAGCAGCGGCCGTAGGTCGGCTTGATGCCGACCGTGCCGGTGAAGGCGGCGGGCTGGCGGATCGAGCCGCCGGTGTCGGTGGCGGTGGCGCCGGCACACAGGAACGCCGAAACGGCGGAGGCCGAGCCACCCGACGAGCCGCCCGGCACGAGTTGGGCGTTATCCAGCGTGCGCGCGGTCCTGGTGCCGCCGGCCGAGACAAAACCGCCATCGCCCTGATGCGTGGTCGGCATCACCATCGTGTCGACGCGTGAACGCCGCCACGGATTGACGACAGGGCCGTAGTAGGAGCTCTCATTGGACGAGCCCATGGCGAACTCGTCCATGTTGAGCTTGCCGAGCATGACGGCGCCGTCGGCCCACAGATTGGCGGTGACGGTCGATTCGTAGTGCGGCTTGAAGCCGTCCAGCACATGACTGCAGGCCTGGGTGTGGATGCCTTCGGTGCCGAACAGGTCCTTGATGCCGAGCGGAATGCCTTCGAGCGACCCGCCCTCGCCCTTCGCAAGCTTCGCGTCCGAGGCCTTGGCCATGTCGCGCGCCTTGTCATCGGTTACGACGACATAGGCATTGAGCGCCGGATTGGCCCGCTCGATTGCCTGGAGATAGGCTTCGGTGATCTCGGTTGCGGTGATTTCCCTGGCGCGCAGCTTGGCGCGGGCCTGCGATATCGTCAGGTGGGTCAGGTCGCTCATCAGGCAAGGCTCTTTTCGTAAAACACCGACCACCCGGAATCGGGATAGTCCAGCACCGGGCCGCAGCGCGAAAATCCGGCGCGTTCATAGACGGTCCACGCAGCCGGATGGCGGTCGCCGGTTTCCAGCACCAGACGCTTCAGTCCTTCATTGCGCGCCAGCGCCTCGATTCGCTCGACGATCCCGGCGCCGATCTTCTGCCCGCGATGCGAAGGCCGCGTGTACATGCGCTTGACCTCGCCGACGGCGCCATCGTGGCGTTTCAGCGCGCCGCAGCCGATGGCGAGGCCGTTGTCGCGAGCGATGAAGACAGTCGTGTCGTTGTCGGCCATCTGCTCGACGGTCATGTGGGAGCAGTGCTCCGGCGGCGTCAGTTCCAGCAGCGTGTCGTTGAGCTCCTTGACCAGCCCGCGCACGTCGTCCTGCAGCGGCGTTTCGATGGCGATCTCGATTGCCATCGGCCCGCTACTCCACGACCTTCGGAACGAGGAAGAAATTCTCTTCGGTCGCCGGTGCGTTGGCGACGATGTCGGCCGCCTTGCTGCCGTCGGTGACGACGTCCGGGCGCTTCTTCATCTCCATCGGAATGACCGACGTCATCGGCTCGACGCCGGCGACCTCGACCTCGTTCAACTGCTCGACAAAGCCGAGAATGGCGTTCAACTCGCCGGTCATGCGCTCGGCATCCGCCTCGCTCACCGCAATGCGGGCGAGACGCGCGACGCGCTTCACTGTCTGCAGATCAACGGACATATTTGCTTGTGCCTCGGGAAAACCAGTCCGCGCTATAGCGGCGCGGCGCGTGCCGCGCAACATGCATCGTGCCGAGAACTCAGCCAGAAGGTCTATGGCAGGGCCACACCGTCGCAGAGGAAAAAGCTGCCGCTGTTGCCGCTCGCCTCGCTTTCGTCTTCCGCAGGTCGGACCGAAACCAGATCGATCTGCTTCGGGCTCAATTGCGTTACGGAGAGAACGTCCGGAAAGACATGTCCCGGCTCCTGACATATGCTGTCACCGCCCAACTCGGCGATAGCGTCGCCTTGGTGATCTGAAGGAACTCGCAATCGTATTCGACGCTGTGCAGGCCACGCGCCGAGAGCACGATGTTGCCGGCGTCGATCAGCGCCTCCAGTGTGTACTTCTTGGCCTGCGCACAAAGGTCCTCGGACTGGAGATAGACGCCTTTGATGAAGTCCTCCGCGGCGGGAGCCGGGGAGGCCACAGAAAGAACAGAAATGAAAAGAAAGCCCCTTAAAACCATGTTTTCACTCCATTTTGGCGCCTTATACCTACCGTCTTCTACAAGCTAATCGTCCCGCCGATCTCCGGCAACGCCACCTTCACGCCGGAACCCTCCAGCCCCGCGACAAACTTGTCGGCGGTCTGGTCGATGATCGGAAACGTGCCGAAGTGACTGGGAATGACCGTCTCGAACTGAAAGAAGCGCCGGCAGGCAAGGGCTGCCACCGCGCCGCCCATGGTGAAGCGGTCGCCGATCGGCACGATGCCGATCTTCGGCTCGTGCAGTTCGTTGATCAGCGCCATGTCGGAAAAGATGTCGGTGTCGCCCATATGATAGAGCGTCTTGTCTTCCTGGAAATGCAGCACGAGGCCGCCGGGATTGCCGAGATAGGTGTTCTGGCCCTTGTCGCCCGGGAACGACGAGGAATGCAGCGCCTGGACGAAGGTGGTGGTGAAGCTGCCGCAATCGATCGTGCCGCCGATATTGCCCGGATTGATCTTCTTGTCGCTGACGCCCTTGCCGACCAGATACATGCAGATCTCGAAATTGGCGACCAGCATGGCGCCGCTTTTCCCAAGCACTTCAAGCGCGCCGCTGATGTGGTCGCTGTGGCCGTGGGTCAGCAGCACATGCGTGACCCCTTCCGCCGGCTCTTCCCAGCCGCCCGTCCATGACGGATTGCCGATCAGATAGGGATCGATGAGGATTTTCGCCTCGGTGGTTTCGATGCGAAATGCGGAATGTCCGTACCAGGTCAGTTTCATGGATGCCTTCCTCGATTTTTGCTTCGCCAAAGGATAGAACGCCGGCAGTGAAATTAAAGTCCCACAGCGTCCTTTGCGGCGTATGGTCCGAGGAAAGCCGTTGAGCATCATCACCATCGAGGAGTTGCCGGCGCGGCTCGGCGGCGGCAAGACGCTGGCCGGGCTCGACCTTGGCGACAAGACGATTGGCGTGGCGGTTTCCGACCGGGGCTTTGCCTTCGCCCACCCGCGTCCCGTCATCATGCGCAGGAAATTCTCGCTGGATGCCGCAGTGCTGCTCGCCTTGCTGGAGAAAGAGAATGTCGGGGCCGTGGTGCTCGGCCTGCCGGTCAACATGGACGGGTCGGAAGGCCCGCGCGCCCAGAAATCCCGCGCCTTCGCCCGTAACATGGCTGGTGTGACCGACCTGCCCTTCGTCTTGTGGGACGAGCGGCTGTCGACGGTGGCGGCCGAGCGGACGCTGATCGAGATGGATTTTTCGCGCCGCAAACGCGCCGGCAAGATCGATTCGGCCGCGGCGGCCTTTATTCTGCAGGGCGCGCTCGACCGGCTTCAGGCGCTCGGCGTCGACGCCTGGTCGAAATAGCGGTCGCGCATAATCCTGATCCAGCCACCGATCACCCGGCGGCGGCGAAATGCCCAAAACGCCATCAGCAGCAGGCTGTCGAGGATGCAGGCCTTCGCCACCATGCCGGGAATGAGCGCCGGATCGATGCCAAGCATCTCGCCATAGAGCTGGAAGACGAGGTCATGCAATTGGCGGCTCAGCATGACATAGCCGAAATTGATGTCGTTGAGAGACAGGAAGAACCAGCCCCAGAACAGGGCCAGCGGCGTCGCCCATAGCGCGAACAAGGTGCGCATCAGCGGTCATCCCTCAAGTTCGTGTCCGGCCTCAAGTTTGTGTCCGGCCGGCCGGAAATGCGCGAGAGCGCCGAGTTGTGCGCCGCCGCCTTCGCCATCATATGCGCTGCGGCACGGATTTCGCCGGTGCCCGGATCCACTGCGGCAAAAGCCGACCGCCGCTCTGCGAGCATGGCGACATAGGAAGCCAGCAGTGCCGCCAACTGCACCGCGACGGCCATGAACAGCCCGTTGATGCCTTGCGCGGCGCCGCCGACCACGATCAGCGACAGCACGCCGGAGGCGGAGATGAAGGCCACCCGCACAACGCTGTCGGTGGCGTCCGGATTTGTCGGGATGCTGAATAGAGTCTCGACAAAAGCCCAGCAGAACAGCACCGCGACGATAAGCAATGCCACGGCAAGCGGCGCCACCACGATAGCGTTTTCGAGGTCGACGAAGCGGGTGTTCTGGACGGCAACGCCGAGCACGCCAAGCGCTGCCGCAACGCCGCGATTCCCGTCGATGCAGATGAACGCCAGCAGGGCGAAAACGACCGCCCAGTGCAAGGCCAGAAAGGAGCTCAATATGTGCCGCATAGCGTTCCTGCTTCGGTAAACAGGACAGTGGGCTTTGCAGCTTGCGACCGCAATGGAAACCATTTGTTAAGGTTAACGGCTTTCCACAGAGCAGCGATCGACGAGGGAAATCCGTCCCGAAGCCTTCTCAGGTGACCGGCGGATAGAGCGTGTCGATGATCATGCGCGCGTCATGGCGTGAATCGAGCATGCCATAGGTGTTGCGCCACTGGCCGGCGAGGCGCGTCTCGACGAAGGCGTCGGCGATCCGCCCTGCCCCCAGCCTGCGAAGCTCCGCCGCCGCCGCCGACAGCGCCAGTTGCTCGGTGAGCAGACGCGCCGACCCCTCGTCGGTTGCCGCGACCTGCATGGCTGCCTTGAGCACACCGACGGTGCCGCGCCCGCCGGCGCCGAGATCGCGATCGATGCCGGCCAGCACCTCCTCGAACAGTCCGGGTGCACGCCCCAGCACGCGCAGCACGTCGAGCGCCATGACATTGCCGGATCCCTCCCAGATCGCGTTGACCGGAGCTTCGCGATAGTAGCGGGCGAGCGGGGCCTCCTCGACATAGCCATTGCCGCCGAGGCACTCCATCGCCTCATAGAGCAGCGGCGGTGCGATCTTGCAGACCCAGTATTTGACGACCGGCGTCATGGCGCGCGCAAAAGCCGCCTCGCCGCGGTCGCCGGCCGCCTCGTCGAAAGAGCGCGCCAGTCGGAATGACAGCGCGGTGGCGGCGGCGACGTCGAGCGCCATGTCGGCCAGCACGCGCTGCATTAGCGGCTGCTCGATCAGATTGGTTCCAAACACCTGGCGGTGACGGGTGTGGTGGACGGCTTCGGCCAGCCCGGCTCGCATGATCGCCGACGAGGCGATCGCGCAGTCGAGCCGGGTCAGCGTCACCATATCCATGATCGTCTTGACGCCTGCCCCGGGCTCGCCGACCATCTCGCCGATGGCATTGACGAACTCGACTTCGGACGAGGCGTTGGAGCGGTTGCCAAGCTTGTCCTTCAGCCGCTGGAAGCGAAAGCCGTTGCCCGAGCCATCGCCGAGAATGCGCGGAACGAGAAAGCACGAAAGTCCTTCCGGCGCCTGTCCAAGCACCAGGAACGCATCCGACATCGGCGCCGACATGAACCATTTGTGGCCGGTCAGCCGATAGAAGCTGCTGCCGGCGCGCTCGGCCCTGGTGACGTTGGCGCGGACGTCGGTGCCGCCCTGCTTCTCGGTCATGCCCATACCGAGCGTCAGCCCGGCTTTTTCGACCGGCGGCTTCTGGCTCTGGTCGTATTTGCGTGTCGTCACCCGCGGCGCCCATTCGCGAAACAGTTTTGGGCTTGCCATCAGCGCTGCCAGCGAGGCGCTGGTCATGGTGACGGGACAGAGATGCCCGGTTTCGAGCTGCGCCGTCAGGTAGAAACGGGCCGCGCGCACCTGATGGCGGCGGCCGATCTCGGCATCGCCATTTTCCCAGACCGACGAATGCAGCCCGTTCGCGACCGACCGGCGCATCAGCGCATGATAGGCTGGATGGAACTCGACCAGATCGATGCGCCGGCCCTGGCGGTCATGGGTCCTGAGCTTCGGCGTCTCGACATTGGCAAGGCGAGCCAGTTCCTGCGCCTCCTGCGTCAGCACGAAACGGCCAAGCCCATCGATATCCTTGCGCACCGGATCGGAAAAACGCTCGGCAAGCTGGATCAGCAACGGATCGCCTCGCCAGGCGTTGCCGCCTGCCAGCGGCGGCGGCTGGTTCGTCACGTCGTCGGTCACACACTGTCCTTATCATCACAAGGCCACGAATCCGAAGCCATCAGCTAGATATAGCCCAAGCGTTGCTGCGCGCGCGACGAAAATACCGGGGAGAAAGGCCGCAATCCAAAGCTGGTGCTTGCAGCCAAAGGTCCTCCACCCTATAGCAGCGCCTTGAGATGACCGACGCTTCGTCCCTGCCACTCTACCCTCACCGCCATCTTCTGGGCATCCGCGATCTTTCCCCCGCCGACATCGAGCTTTTGCTGGACAGGGCGGACCGGTCGGTCGCGATCTCGCGGCAGTCGGAGAAGAAGGCCTCGACGATGCGTGGCCGCACCCAGATCAATCTGTTCTACGAAGCTTCGACCCGTACCCAATCGTCGTTCGAACTGGCCGGAAAACGGCTCGGCGCCGACGTCATGAATATGTCGGTGGCCAGTTCTTCGGTGAAGAAGGGCGAGACGCTGATCGACACGGCGATGACACTGAACGCCATGCATCCCGACATCCTGATCATCCGCCACCAGTCGGCGGGTGCCGCCGCGCTGCTGGCGCAAAAGGTCGGCTGCTCGGTGATCAATGCCGGCGACGGCGCCCATGAGCACCCGACGCAGGCGCTGCTCGACGCGCTGACCATCCGTCGCGCCAGGGGCCCGCTGTCGAAGCTGATCGTGGCGATCTGCGGCGACATCCTGCATTCGCGCGTGGCGCGTTCCAACATCATGTTGCTTAATGCGCTCTGCGCGCAGGTGCGCGTCGTGGCGCCGTCGACGCTTTTGCCCGCCGGCATCGAGAAAATGGGCGTGATCGTCACCCGTTCGATGGCCGAAGGGCTCAAGGACGCGGATGTGGTGATGATGCTGCGGCTGCAGCGCGAGCGCATGGAAGGCGCCTTCGTGCCTTCGGTGCGTGAGTATTTCCACTATTTCGGCCTCGACGCCGAGAAGCTGAAGGCGGCCAAGGACGGCGCTCTGGTCATGCACCCCGGCCCGATGAACCGCGGCGTCGAGATCGCCTCGGAAATCGCCGACGGTCCGCAGAGCGTCATCCAGGAGCAGGTGGAGATGGGTGTCGCCGTGCGCATGGCGGTGATGGAAGCGCTGCTCGATCCCCGCCGCAATTATGAGGGCCGCAACCTTGAGGGCCGCGGCGCATGAGCACAACGGTGTTCAGCCGGGCCCGCATCGTCGATCCGTCGCGCGGCATCGATGAGGTCGGCACCGTCATTGTCGAGGGCCGCAAGATCGTCGCCGCCGGCAAGGCGGCCTTGAACCAGGGCGCTCCGCAAGATGCTAATGTCATCGACTGCGACGGCAAGGCAATCATTCCCGGCCTGATCGATGCGCGCGTCTTCATCGGCGAACCGGGCGGCGAACACCGCGAGACCATCGCTTCGGCCAGCGTGGCGGCGGCCGCCGGCGGCGTCACTTCCATCGTCATGATGCCCGACACCGACCCGGTGATCGACAATGTCGCGCTGGTCGAATTCGTGCTGCGCACCGCCAAGGACACGGCCATCGTCAACATCTTTCCGGCGGCGGCGATCACCAAGGGGCTCGAAGGCCGCGAGATGACCGAATTCGGCCTGCTGCGCGAGGCCGGCGCGATCGCCTTCACCGACGGGCGGCACACCATAGCAAGCGCACTGGTGATGCGCCGCGCGCTGACCTATGCGCGCGATTTCGGCGGCGTGATCGCGCATGAAACCCAGGACGCCGAACTCGCTTCGTCAGGCGTCATGAACGAAGGCCTCTATGCCAGCTGGCTCGGCCTTGCCGGCATTCCGCGCGAGGCCGAGTCCATTCCGCTGGAGCGCGACCTTGCGCTGGCGCGGCTGACTGGCGGCGCCTATCACGCGGCCAAGATTTCGACTGCGATGGCGGCAAACGCGGTAACGAGGGCCAAGGCCGACGGCACCAAAGTCACATCAGGCGTCTCGATCCACAATCTGTCGCTCAACGAGAACGATGTCGGCGAATACCGCACCTTCTTCCGGCTGACGCCGCCGTTGCGCGCCGAGGAAGACCGGCTGGCGATGATCGAGGCGGTCAAGGACGGCACCATCGACATCATCGTATCCTCGCACGACCCCCAGGATGTCGACACCAAGCGGCTGCCTTTCGCCGACGCCGCGGCCGGTGCCATCGGACTGGAAACGCTGCTCGGTGCAGCGCTGCGGCTCTACCACAATGGCGATTTGACGCTGCTCAGGTTGGTTGAGACATTGTCCACCGCGCCGGCAAGACTGTTCGGCCTGCCCGGCGGCACGCTGAAGCCGGGTGCGGTCGCCGACCTTGCGCTGGTCGATCTCGACGAGCCATGGATCGTCAGCGAAAGCGGCATCCGTTCGCGCTCGAAAAACACCTGTTTCGAAGGCGCGCGGCTGCAGGGCAAGGTCTTGCAAACGATGGTGGCGGGCCGCACAGTGTTTTCGGCCTAATGCATGTCGCGCAAAAGCATGCCCTCGGGCCTGACCCGAGGGTGCGCAGCGGTTTTGCGATAACGACATGCATAAAACAGCAACCTAAAGCGCGTCGCATAAGGCCGGTCAAACGCGACGCGCTTTAGGGCATATCCGGGGGAACAATGGCTTACGGCATCGTCTTGGCGCTGGTGTTCGGCTATCTGCTCGGCTCGATCCCGTTCGGCCTCCTGATCACCCGTGCCGCCGGCCTTGGCGACGTCCGCAACATCGGCTCCGGCAATATCGGCGCCACCAATGTGCTGCGCACCGGCAACAAGGGCCTGGCTGCCGCCACGCTGCTGCTCGACGCGCTGAAAGGCACGGCGGCAGTGCTGATCGCCGGTTACTTTGCCCCGGAGCTCGGGCTCTGGGCCGGCTTAGGCGCCTTCTTCGGCCATCTCTTCCCGGTCTGGCTCGGTTTCAAGGGCGGCAAGGGGGTCGCCACCTATCTCGGCGTGCTGATCGCTCTTGCCTGGCAGGTGGCGCTGATCTTTGCCGTCGTCTGGCTGGCCATGGCTTTCCTGTTCCGTTATTCCTCGCTGGCGGCGCTGACGGCAGCAATCGTCGTGCCGATCGCGCTCTATGTCCTCGGCACGCCCGAGATTGCCGGGCTGTTCGCGCTGATGAGCCTGATCGTCATCATAAAACACCGGGCCAACATTACCCGGCTGCTGGCCGGCACCGAGAACAAGATCGGAGCCAGGGAGTGAGCCAGCGCGCCGCCGGGACGCGGCTCAGCGACCGGCAGCGGTTGAGCTGGCTTCGTTTGATCCGCACGCCGAATGTCGGTGCGGCCACCTTTCGCGACCTGATCAACCGCTTCGGCTCGGCCGAGACGGCGCTCGAGATGCTGCCCGAGCTGATGGTTTCGGGCGGCGCCAGAAAGGCCGTCCGCATCCCGACGGTGGCCGAGGCCGAGGCGGAACTGGAGACCGCACGGCGCGCCGGCGCCCGCTTCGTCGGCATTGGCGAGGCCGACTATCCGCCGCTGATGAAAAACATGGACCATCCGCCGCCGCTGCTCGCGGTCAAGGGCGAAGGCGCGGTGTTCCGGCTGCCGGCGGTCGCCATAGTCGGCGCCCGCAACGCGTCGCTGGCCGGCATCAAGATGGCGCGGACGCTCGCCGCCGAACTCGGCCGCGACGGCTTCGGCATCGTCTCCGGCCTGGCGCGCGGCATCGACACGGCAGCACATCAGGGCAGCCTTGCGTCAGGCACGATCGGTGTGCTGGCCGGCGGCCTCGACCTGCCCTACCCGCCCGAGAATGCCGCATTGTGCAACGAGATTGCCGAGCGCGGCGGCGCCATCATTTCAGAGATGCCGTTCGGCTGGCAGCCGCGCGCCCAGGATTTTCCACGCCGCAACCGCCTTGTCGCCGGTGCGGCATTGGGGCTGGTCGTGGTCGAGGCGGCGCTGCGTTCCGGCTCGCTGATCAGCGCCAGGCTTGCCGGCGAGATGGGCCGGCTGGTCTTCGCCGTCCCCGGCTCGCCGCTCGATCCGCGCGCCGCGGGCGCCAATGCCTTGCTCAAGGACGGCGCCACCCTGGTCACCGAAGCATCGGACATTACCGGTGCGATCGCGCCGCTGGTCGGCGCACTGGCGCCAAGGACGCCGCTGCTCGAAGAGCCGCCCGACTTTTCGGCAACACCGCCACCCGGCGAAGACGACCGCGCCCGCGTCATCGAAGCGCTCGGCCCAACGCCGGTGGCGATCGACGAAATCATCCGCCACACCGGCCTGCATCCCGCCCAGGTTTTCATGGTGCTGCTGGAACTCGACCTCGCCGGCCGGCTGGAGCGCCACGCCGGCGGCAATGTGTCGCTGGTGTGATCGAGACGATTCTCGAGAGAACCTGGCTCGACGCCGCTGGAAAACCCAAGGCGTCATGAAGCATCTCGCTTTAGACCGGGAAACAGGAACGCTAACCTGTTGATTTTCACGCAAAAAATGGTGAGCGCGCAGGGATTCGAACCCTGGACCTACTGATTAAAAGTCAGTTGCTCTACCGGCTGAGCTACGCGCTCCCGCGGGCTCAGGATGCCGCCCTCGAAATTGCGCGGAACATAGGGAGAGTGTCACGAACGGTCAACCGGAAAAAGAGGCCTCGCGAGCCGGACTTTTCGCGGTCTGCTGACGCCTCGCAAACCGTCTCGACAAGATCGGAGTGGCTGTCTCGCACAAATGCCGAGACCTATTACAAATCAGCAGCTTGCTATTCTTCGCGGAACAATTGCGCAACATCCCCGTTTTTATCGCTACAAGGGACGACGTGTTCAAGGAGAAGACCATGAACAGGATCATGTCGGGCTTGCTGGCGACTGCGCTGTCAGCGTCGTTCGCTGTAGCACAAATCGTGCCCGTCAACGCCCAGCCCATTTATGTGCCGCTAGGCCAGAATGTCTCGTCGGATGTCCAGACTGTCGAACACAGACGATGGAGGCGTGGTTTCGACCGCGATTTCTCCCGTCGCGATTTCCGTCGCGATTTCTCCCGTCGCGAGTTCCGTCGCGATTTCTCCCGCCGCGATTTTTCCCGCCGCGATTTTCGTCGTTTCGCCGGTAACGACGATTTCAGGTATTATCGCGGCTATCGCGGCTATCGCTATTATCGTCCTGGCTATCGTCGCTACAACGACTACTGGTTCCCGCTGGCGGCCTTCGCTACCGGCGCGCTGATCACCGGCGCGATCATCAACAACCAGAGCCGCCTCATCCATCGCGGCGATGCCCACGTGGAGTGGTGCTACAGCCGCTACAGATCTTACCGCGCCTACGACAACACGTTCAAGCCTTACTACGGCCCCCGCCGGCAGTGCATCTCGCCCTATTGATAAGCCAGGGGCAGAGTTGAATAAAGCTTGTTGAAAAGCCTGCGCCGGCAACGGCGCAGGCTTTTCTTTTCGGAGCGCGAATCTACAGCGTGCTCAGTGTCCGTCGCAAAGCATGGCGCCAACCCGCCAGCTTTGCGGAACGGACCGATGCATCCATGTCCGGTCGAAACCGTCGCTCCAGCGCCCAGCTCCTGGCGAATTCCCTTGTCTTCGGCCAGACGCCGGCCTTCGAGCCGGCCAGCCATGCCGCGCCGAGCGCCGTCGTCTCCAGGATGGTCGGGCGGTCGACCGGCGCATCGAGGATGTCGGCAAGCCGCTGCATCGTCCAGTCCGACGCCACCATGCCGCCATCGACCCTGAGAACGGTCTTCGCTGACGCGCTCTTCCAGTCCCTGCGCATCGCATCGAGCAGGTCGCGCGTCTGGAACGCGACGGACTCGAGTGCGGCACGGGCAAATTCCGCCGGGCCCGAATTGCGGGTCAGCCCGAAGATGGCGCCGCGCGCCTCGGCGTCCCAGTGCGGCGCGCCAAGCCCGACGAAAGCCGGCACCAGGTAGACTTGTTGGGTCGGGTCGGCGCTCGCCGCCAGCACGCCGCTCTGCTCGGCCTTGCCGATCACCTTGATGCCGTCGCGCAGCCATTGCACGGCAGCACCTGCGATGAAGATCGACCCTTCCAGCGCATAGGTGGTCTTGCCGTTCAGCCTGTAGGCAATGGTCGTCAACAGACGGTTCTTCGAGCGCACCAGATCGCTGCCGGTGTTGAGCAGCGCGAAGCAGCCGGTGCCATAGGTCGATTTCATCATGCCCGGCTCGAAACAGGCCTGGCCGATGGTCGCCGCGTGCTGGTCGCCAGCCACACCGAGGATCTTTATCTCTGCGCCGAACAGGCTTTTCTCTGTGATTCCATAGTCGTCGGCGCAATCCTTCACCTGCGGCAGCATTCTTGCCGGTATACCAAGAATGGCTAGGAGCTCGTCGTCCCAGGCATTTTTTTCGATGTTGTAGACCAGCGTGCGCGAGGCGTTGGTGGCGTCGGTAGCGTGAACCTTGCCGCCGGTCAGCCGCCAGATCAGAAAGCTGTCGATGGTGCCGGCCAGCAATTCGCCGTTCTCGGCACGATTTCTGGCGCCCTTCACCTTGTCCAGCATCCAGGCGATCTTGGTGCCGGAGAAATAGGGATCGAGCAGCAGGCCGGTCTTCCTGGTGAACTTCTTCTCCAACCCCTGCTTCTTCAATTTCTGGCACAGCGGCGCGGTGCGGCGGTCCTGCCAGACAATCGCGTTATGGATCGGCCTGCCGGTCGCCCTGTCCCAGATGACGACGGTCTCGCGCTGGTTGGTGACTCCGATGGCCGCGATATCGGCGGCCTTTCGCCCGGCAGCAGCCAAGGCTGCCTTGCAGGTCGAAATGACCGTGTCCCAGATTTCCTCTGGATCGTGCTCGACCCAGCCGGAGGCCGGATAGTGCTGGGCAAACTCCTTTTGTCCGCTGCCCACGAGCTTCATGGATCCATCGAACACGATGGCGCGGCTGGACGTGGTGCCCTGGTCGATCGACAAGATGTATCCGGTCATGCTGTCTACCCCTCAGTTACAACGAAGGGAGACGGCTCGCGCCGCCTCCCTGTGGTCTCTTTCCGCTTTGGCGGTTCGGCAAGCCTACTGGGTGGTCCAGCGCTTGATCAGTTCCTCATAGACGATGGTCTCGCCTTTTGGCTTCTCGTTCTCGAGTTTGGCCTTAGGACCGTTCGGCTTGCCCAACCATTCGGTCGGATCTTTCGGCTCGTTGAGTCGCGGACCACAGCCGCCATAGACCTTAGCGGACTCGTCGGCGGCCTGCATGCGGGCCATCGTGATGTCCATTTCCTCAGCGAGGCGGTCCATCGCCTGCTGCGGCGTGAACGCCCCGGAGTTCACGTCGCCGATCTGCTGCCACCAGATCTGGGCGAGCTTCGGGTAGTCGGGCACGTTGATGCCGGTCGGCGACCAGGCGACCCGGTCTGGAGAGCGGTAGAACTCCACCCAGCCGCCGAGTTTGGGCGCACGGTCGGTAAACGACTGATGCCGAATGTCGGAATCGCGGATCAGAGTGAGCCCGACATGGGACTTCTTCAAAGACACGGTCTTAGACACGACGAACTGCGCATAAAGCCAGGCGGCCTTGGCACGATCGGCCGGGGTCGATTTCAGGATCGTCCAAGAGCCCACGTCCTGATAGCCGATCTTCTGCCCTTCCTTCCAGTACGGGCCGTGCGGCGACGGGGCCATGCGCCACAACAAATTGCCCTCATCATCGACCGTGTTGTTGCCTTCCGACTTGGGCTTCACCATGTCGGCGAGGAAAGCCGTGTACCAAAAGATCTGCTGGGCCACGTTGCCTTGG
Organism: Mesorhizobium sp. WSM4810; assembly: GCF_055811235.1. Classification (NCBI taxonomy): domain Bacteria; kingdom Pseudomonadati; phylum Pseudomonadota; class Alphaproteobacteria; order Hyphomicrobiales; family Phyllobacteriaceae; genus Mesorhizobium; species Mesorhizobium sp. WSM4810. The sequence continues at coordinate 48,647 of NZ_JBVVQV010000009.1, forward strand.
CTCAGCGCGGGCAGCGACTGGTAGAAATCGTAGCTCGCTGCTCCGGGAGGCGCAAAGTTGCGCAGCCACTCATCCCACTTTGCGATGGCATAGACCGACGCCGGACCATTCGCCTCGCCACCGCGCGAAACGCTCGCGCCGACCGGATTGCAGGTGCCCGCCTCCATGCGAATGCCCCATTCGTCGATCGGGATGCCATTCGGCTCGCCGGGGCTGCCAGTGCCGGCCATGGACAGCCACGCGTCAGTCATGCGCCAACCGAGATCGGGTGCGCGCTTGCCGTAGTCCATGTGTCCGAAGACCTGCACGCCGTCGATTTCCTTCACGTCCTTGGAGAAGAATTCGGCGATATCCTCGTAGGCGGACCAGTTCACCGGGACGCCGAGATCGTAGCCATACTTGGCCTTAAACTTTTCCTTGAGTTCCGGCTTGTCGAACCAGTCCTTGCGGAACCAGTAGAGGTTGGCGAACTGCTGGTCCGGGAGCTGGTAGAGCTTGCCGTCCGGGCCGGTCGTGAACTTGATGCCAATGAAGTCTTCGAGATCGAGCGTCGGAAGGGTGACATTCTTGCCTTCGCCGGCCATGAAATCGGTGAGATTCACGGCAAGCTGCAGCCGCGAATGAGTGCCGATCAGGTCGCTGTCGTTGACATAAGCGTCATAAAGGTTGCGGTTGGTCTGCATCTGTGTCTGCACCGCCTGGACGACTTCGCCCTCGCCGAGGATCTGGTGGTTGACCTTGATGCCGGTGATCGCCTCGAACGCCTTGGTGAGCACGGTCGATTCATAGGTGTGTGTCGGGATACCTTCCGACAGCACGTTGACCTCCATGCCGGCGAAGGGTTTCGCGGCATCGACAAACCATTGCATTTCGGCTTCCTGAGCCGAGCGATCGAGGGTCGAAAGGCCATTGATTTCCGTGTCAAGGAATGTCTTGGCTTCGTCCATGCCTGCGTAGGCCTGACTGGCCCCGAGCAGCAGGACTAGTGCCGTTGTCGATGTTAGTAGGTGACGTCGCATGAGGTTCCTCCCATTTCGGTTTCAAGTGCGATCGGAGCGGTCGTTGCGCGGCCGCTCCAACAGTTTCTCCCCCTAGACGAATCGAAAAACGCCGATGGCGTAGACGATCGAGAGGGCGAGTGCCCACCACAAGTTGGGTCCGACAAGACCCAGCCAAGCGAGATGGATGTAGGCGCTGCCTAGCAGCGAAATGAACAGTCGGTCGCCACGCGTCGTGTCGAGGCCGAGAATGCCATGGCGCGGCGCTCCGCCAGGACTGGCCCACTCCCACACGGTCATCCCGACCAGAAGAAGCAGGATCACGCCGAAGAAGGTGGCGGTCTGCCAAGTCCAGGCCATCCATGACAGATCCATCGTCTTTACTCCTTCGCTGCGCCGCCGCTAGACGCGGCCGAGCGCAAACCCCTTGGCGATATAGTTCCGGACGAACCAGATGACGATCGCGCCCGGCACGATGGTGAGCACGCCGGCGGCCGCCAGCAATCCGAGTTCGTAGCCCGATGTGCTCGCCGTCCGGGTCATCACGGCGGCGATCGGCTTCGCGGCGACAGACGTCAGCGTCTTGGCGAGCAAAAGCTCGACCCAAGAGAACATGAAGCAGAAGAACGCCGTGACACCGATGCCGGAAGCGATCAGCGGCATGAATATCTTCACGAAGAACCGCGGCCAGGAATAGCCGTCTATGAAGGCCGTCTCGTCGATCTCCTTCGGCACGCCGGACATGAAGCCTTCGAGAATCCACACTGCGAGCGGTATGTTGAACAGGCAGTGCGCCAGCGCAACGGCCCATGGCGTGTCGAAGAGATTGATGGCCGAGTAGAGCTGGTAAAACGGCAGCGCGAAAACCGCCGGCGGCGCCATGCGGTTGGTCAGCAGCCAGAAGAACAGGTGCTTGTCCCCAAGGAAGCGGTAGCGCGAGAAGGCATAGGCAGCGGGCAGCGCCACGCTGACCGAAATCGCAGTGTTGATAAATACATAGCTGATGGAGCTGATGTAGCCATTGTACCAAACGGGGTTGGTGAGGATCTCGACATAGCTCGCCACCGTGAAACTGCGGGGCCACAATGAAAAGCCGCCGAGGATTTCGTTCGTCGTCTTGAACGACATGTTGAGCAGCCAGTAGATCGGCAGCATCAGAAAGATGATGTAGACCGTCGGCACGAGCCAAAGGAAGCGCGCCTCCCGGCCGCGTCCGCTCATTACGCTCGCCGACTGGAGACCCGCCGCATTCGACGCCGGTGGCGGCGTTGTCTGTTCTCGCATCAAAACGTCGCCCCTTTTATCCCCAAGGCCTTCCTTCACTGATGTCATCTCAGCCCTCCGCTTCGGATTGGGTCATCAGGGTGTAGAAGAGCCACGACACCAGCAGCGTCATCAGGAAGTAGATGATGCTCATGGCCGCCGCGATTCCGAGGTTGAATTCGCCGAGCGCTGCCTTGACAAGATCGATCGACAGGAAGGTCGTGGCATTGCCCGGTCCCCCGCCTGTCAGTACGAACGGTTCAGTGTAGACCATGAAGGAATCCATGAACCGCAGCAGCATGGCAATGGTCAGCACGCGCTTCATCTTGGGCAGCTGGATAAAGCGGAACACCGACCAACGTGATGCACCGTCAATCTTTGCAGCCTGATAGTAGGCGTCGGGGATCGAGACGAGGCCTGCATAGGCAAGCAGCACCACCAGCGAGGTCCAATGCCATACGTCCATCAGGACGACGGTGAACCACGCCGCCAGCGGCTGGCTGGTAAAATTGTAGCTGATGCCCATCGCGTTGATAACATAGCCGAGCAGCCCGATGTCCGGCAGCGCAAAGATGTTCCACATGGCGCCGACGACGTTCCATGGGATCAGCAACGGCAGCGACATCAACACCAGGCAGACCGCGACCCATGGGCCGGAACGCGGCATGGCAAGCGCCACCGCCACGCCTAGCGGCACCTCGATCAGCAGGATTAACCCGGTGAAGGCGAACTGGCGCAGGAGCGATGCGTGGAAGCGCGGCGAATTAAGCACTTCCTGGAACCACTTAACGCCTTCAAAGAAGAACAGGTTGTTTCCGAACGTCTCCTGAACTGAATAGTTGACCACCGTCATCAGCGGGATGATTGCGTTGAACGCCACCAGCACCAGCACCGGCAGCACCATGAACCATGCCTTGTTGTTCCAGGTCTTATCCATGGAGTTCAGCCTCCCATCTCGACGCGCCAGGAATCGGCATAGATATTGATGCCGGCCGGGTCGAAAGCGATCTTCGGATCGGCGGGAATGTCCTCGTCCTCGCCGATAATCGCCGCGATGTCGCGGCCTTCGAAACTGGCGCGCACCACCTTGTGGCGGCCGATATCCTCGACCTTGCGGATTGAAACCGGCATGCCGCTGGCGCCAAGCCTGACATATTCGGGGCGGATGCCGAGTTCGATCGCACCGGTGATCCCGGCCTTGGGCGCGCCCGGCAATTCGATCGTCTGGCTGCCGAGCCGCGCGCTCCTGCCTTCGACCGCGACCGGCATGACGTTCATGCCCGGCGAACCGATGAAATAGCCGACGAATGTATGCTTGGGGCGCTCGAACAGTTCGGCTGGAGAGCCGATCTGCACGATCTCGCCTTCATACATGACGACGACGTTTTCGGCGAAGGTGAGTGCCTCGGTCTGGTCGTGCGTGACATAGACCATGGTGAAGCCGAAGCGCCTGTGCAGCTGCTTCAACTGCGAACGCAGCACCCATTTCATATGCGGGTCGATGACGGTCAGCGGCTCGTCGAACAGGATCGCGTTGACATCGGAGCGCACCAGCCCGCGTCCGAGCGAGATCTTCTGCTTCTGGTCGGCGGTCAGCCCCCTCGCCTTTCGCTTGGCCATGTCGGCCAGACCGGTCATGTCAAGGGTTTCACGCACCTTGCGGTCGACGTCGGGTTCCGCAACGCCGCGGTTGCGCAGCGGGAAGGCCAGATTGTCGTAGACGGTCATGGTGTCGTAGATGACCGGAAACTGGAACACCTGAGCTATGTTGCGCTCCTGCGTCGACAGATTGGTGACGTCCTTGCCGTCGAACAGAAGCTCGCCGTGCGACGGATACAACAGGCCGGAAATGATGTTGAGCAGCGTGGTCTTGCCGCAGCCCGACGGCCCCAGCAGCGCATAGGCGCCGCCGTCCTCGAAGGCGTGATGCACCTCCTTCAGCGCATAGTCCTTGTCCGACTTCGGATACGGCCCGTAGGCGTGGCGGATGTGATTGCAGTCGATGCGCGCCATGTGCCCTCCTCCTCAAGCCGCCAGCATCTGTGGCGGCGCGGCCGAGCGGCCGTTCGCGTCGAACACCATGATGTGCCGCGGGTCGATGAACACCTCGATGGTCTGGTCCGGCTCGAACACCAGGATGCCGTGCTCAAGCATGACCCAGCGGACATCGGCGAAATCGAGATGCACGAAACTTTCAGAACCGGTGATCTCGGTGACCGAGACCTTGGCTCTCACCGCCACCGCCGACGGGCTCGGCCGGGCAAGGGAGAGATGGTGGGGCTGGAAGCCGATCGTGTAACTCGTATCGGCAATACCGACGAGTTCAGCCGGCACCGGGAGGCTCACCCCACCTTCAAGAAGGAAGCTCGAACCGCTCTTCTTCAGCACGATCGTGTTGAGCGGCGGATCGGCGAACGTCCTGGCCGTGACGAGGTCGTTCGGCCTGCGGAAGACGTCGATCGTCAGGCCGAACTGGGTGATGCGGCCTTCGGAAAGCGTCGCCGTGTTGCCGCCGAGCAGCAAGGCTTCGTGCGGCTCGGTCGTGGCGTAGACGAAGATGGTGCCGGTCGCCGCGAAGATCTTCGGCAATTCCGCGCGCAGCTCCTCGCGCAGCTTGTAGTCGAGGTTGGCGAGTGGCTCGTCGAGCAGCACGAGGCTGGCGTTCTTGACGATGGCGCGGGCCAGCGCGGTGCGCTGCTGCTGGCCGCCGGAGAGGCTGAGCGGCGTGCGGTCGAGAAAGGGCGTCAGCTTGAGAAGGGCTGCGGCATTGCGCACCTCCTTGTCGATCTTTGCCCGCTCGGCACCGGCCACCCTCAGCGGCGAGGCGATATTCTCGTAAACGGTCATCGCCGGATAGTTGATGAACTGCTGGTAGACCATGGCGACGTTGCGCTTCTGCACCGGAATGCCAGTGACATCCTTGCCATCGAACCAGACCGAGCCGGATGTCGGCACGTCAAGGCCGGCCATCAGCCGCATCAGGCTGGTCTTGCCGGAAAGCGTCGGCCCGAGCAGGACGTTGAGCGAGCCGTGCTGAAGCGTCAGCGAGACGTCGCGTATATGCTCCGTCGCCCCGACCGTCTTCGTCACGTTTCTCAGTTCCAGCATGATGCCTCCTCCCAGGCTTTCTGCATGACTATTCGGCAGCCGCGACATGGCGCCGGCTTATCCCGCGCATGAATTCGTCGAGCGCTGCCGCCTGCTCGCGGCTCAGTTGCAGGCCGCGCTTTGTCCTGCGCCACAATACATCTTCGGCCGTCATCGCCCATTCATTTTGAACGAGGTAGCGTACCTCGGCCTCGTAGAGATCGGCGCCAAAGTTGCGGCCAAGGTCGGCATTCGACCTGGCGAGGCCCAGCAGCATCCTTGCGCGAGTCCCGTAAAGCCGGGTCAGGCGCCGCGCCAGACGCGCATCGAGGAACGGATAGGCCGTTTTCAGTTTCGCCACTTCGGCGTCGAAGCCGCGCGCCGGGAAATCGCCGCCCGGCAGCGGCGCGTTTGCCGTCCACGGCTTGCCGCGCTTGCCGAGAAAACCCTCGATTTTCTCGATCATCGATTCCGACAGCCGGCGATAGGTGGTGATCTTGCCGCCGAAGGTGTTGACGATCGGCGCCGTGCCTTCGCCGCCGTCGGTCTTCAGCACATAATCGCGGGTCGCTTCCTGCGCCTTCGAGGCGCCGTCGTCATAAAGCGGGCGCACGGCGGAATAGGTCCAGACGATGTCCGAACGCTTGACCGGTTGCGCGAAATATTCGCTCGCCGCAGCACAGAGGTAATCGATCTCGGCATCGCTGATCTTCACGTCGCGCGGGTCGCCGGAAAAGTCCTGGTCGGTGGTGCCGATCAGCGTGAACTCTTCCTCGTAGGGGATGGCAAAGATGATGCGGCCATCCTTGTTCTGAAAGAAATAGGCGCGCGGATCGTCGAATTTCTTGCTGATGACGATATGGCTGCCCTGTACCAGCCGGACATTGTGCACGTCGTTCAACCCGACCGTAGCCGACAGCACGTGGTCGACCCATGGGCCGGCGGCGTTGACCAAAAGCCGCGCCTTGACCTCCTCGGTGTCGCCGGTCTGCGTGTTTTGCAGCCTGACCGTCCAGAACTCGCCTTCACGGCGTGCGTCGACGACTTTCGTGCGGGTTCGTATCGTTGCGCCGCGATCGGCGGCGTCGCGGGCGTTCAACGCCACCAGCCGCGCATCGTTGACCCAGCCGTCGGAATATTCGAAGGCCCTGCGAAACAACGGCTTCAGCGGCTTGCCGGCTGGGTCGTTTGCCATGTCCAGCGTCCTGGTCGCCGGCAGCAATTTGCGCCCGCCAATGTGGTCGTAGAGGAAAAGGCCGAGCCTGATCAGCCAGGCCGGGCGCAGGCCCTTGGCATAGGGCAGCACGAAGCGCATCGGCCAGATGATGTGCGGCGCGTTCTTCCAAAGGATCTCGCGCTCCATCAGCGCCTCGCGCACCAGGCGGAACTCATAGAACTCCAGATAGCGCAAGCCGCCATGGATCAGTTTGGTCGAGCCCGAGGACGTGCCGCTGGCCAGATCGTTCATCTCGGCAAGAAACACCGAGAAGCCGCGCCCAACCGCATCGCGGGCAATGCCGCAGCCGTTGATACCGCCACCGATGACGAAGATGTCATGGATCGGGGATGCGCTCACAAAAAGTCCTCCCGGATTTCGCATTGCAGCATTCTTAGGTTTTTACGAAACCGTGTCGGGATTATTTCGAAATAGGAACGAATGTCAAACGAAATATAAAGAGCAGGAGTTGCCGCAACGGCACCATCAACGGCACCATCTAGGGGAGCGAGGTTTCGATCAGTTGAACCTCTGCTTCCTGGCAGATCTTGCGCACCGACGGGATATCGCAGCGATCGGTGATGAAAGTGTTGACCTGCGACAGGTGGCCGATGCGAACCGGCGCCGTCCGCTCGAACTTGGTCTGGTCGGAAACGAGGATGACATGCCGGGCATTGGCGATGATCGCCTGCGCCACCTTCACCTCGCGAAAATCGAAATCGAGCAACGCACCGTCATGGTCGATCGCCGAGGCGCCGATCACCGCGTAGTCGACTTTGAACTGCCTGATGAAATCGACCGCCGCTTCGCCGACCACACCGCCGTCGGAACCCCGCACGACGCCGCCGGCAATAACAACTTCGATGGAAGGATATATACGCATCCTGTTGGCAACATTGATATTATTGGTGATGACCATCAGGCCGGCATGATCGAGAAGCGCCTTGCTGACCGACTCCGTCGTGGTGCCGATATTGATGAACAGCGAGGCGTTGTCCGGTATCAGCCTGGCTGCGGCGCGGCCGATCGCCTCCTTCTCGTCGGCGGCGATCTTGCGCCTCGCCTCATATTCCATGTTTTCGATGCCGGACGGGAACAGCGCCCCGCCATGGATACGGGAAAGCAGGCGCTGGTCGCACAGATCGTTGAGGTCCTTGCGGATGGTCTGCGGCGTCACGTTGAAATGCGTTGCCAGATCCTCGACCAGCACGCGGCCATTGTCCTTGGCCATCTGGATGATCTCGGAATGACGTGGCGACAGATACATCGGTGACCCTCCCGTTTTCGTTTTCCTTGTCTATAGCGAAAAACGAAAGCGGTGAAAAGGCATGGGGGCGGCTAACGAAAAATGCATGCGTCCAAAGACAAACCTCGACGCAACTTCGCCGACCAATTCAGGCCAGCCGGCGGGAGATTTCGGTGATGACCCCGAATGCGGTGTCGACATCCGCCGCCGTCGTCTCGAACTGGCCGACCTGAAAGCGGATCGCGACCTGCCCGTCCACCCGTGTCTGCGTCAGGTAGATGCGGCCATCGTCGTTGATCGCGTTGACCAGCCGCAGATTGTGTTCGTCCGAATCGGTGCCGGCCGCCCGATGCCGGAACGAGAACAGCGACAGCATCGGCTCCGAGGCGATCTCGAAATCCGGTTCCCTGGCCAGCCGCTCGGCCAGCCCTTCGCTCCAGGCGACATGGTTGCGGATCATGGTCCGCAGATTTTCCAGCCCGTGGGCGCGCAGCAGGAACCAGAGTTTCAGTGCGCGAAAGCGCCGCCCGAGCGGCACCGACCATTCGGAATAGTTGATGATGCCGTCGCGCCCATGCGTCTCCAAGTAGTCCGGTTTGATGGCCAGCGTCCGCACCAGGTCTTCCGGCCGGCGGATGAACTGCACCGAGCAGTCGAACTGCGCGCCCAGCCATTTGTGCGGGTTGAAGACGATGGAATCCGCCTGCTCCACGCCCGCCCAGAAATGCCGGTATTCCGGACATATCATTGCCGATCCGGCCCAGGCGGCATCGACATGCAGATAGAGGCCGTGCCGTTTCGCCACCGCGGCGACGCCGGCGATATCATCGGTGCCGCCGGTGCTGGTGCCGCCGACGCAGGCGATGATGCCGGCCGGCAGCATGCCCGCCTGCCGGTCGGCAACGACAGCCGCTTCGAGAGCTGCGACATCCATGGCGCGAAAGCGGCCGGCAACCGGAATACGCACGAGATTGTCCTCGCCGACGCCCGACACCCAGATCGCCCGGTCGATGGAGGTGTGGACCTGATCGGAAGAATAGACGCGCAATATCGGCTGGCCTTGCAGGCCCTTCTTGTTGCCCTGCCAGTCGAGCGCGCGCTCGCGCATGGTCAGCACGGCGGCGAGCGTCGCCGACGATGCCGAATCCTGCATGACGCCGGAAAACCCTTCCGACAGGCCAAGCGCCTGACGCATCCAGTCGACGACGCGCGTCTCGAGTTCGGTCGCTGCCGGCGAAGTTTGCCAGAGCATGCATTGCGCGGCCATAACCGAGACCAGATATTCGGCCACCACCGAGACCGGTGCGGCATTGGCCGGGAAATAGGCGAAGAAGCGCGGATGCTGCCAATGCGTCATGCCGGGCAGGATTTTGCGCTCGAAGTCGGCGAAGATTGCCTGCATCGTTTCGCCATGTTCCGGCGGCGAGACTTCGATGCTTCTGGAGATTTCGCCCGGCTCGACGAGCGGCCGCACCGGCCTTTCGCGAAGTGTGCTCCTGTAGTCGGCACCCCATTCGGCCGCGCGCAGCGACCATTCCCGGAATTCGTTGCTATTCATCTTGCTCTCCGTCGCATCGGGCCCAGCGATCAAAGAGCACGAAAAACGGAGGCTTTCACTCGGGAAAGTCAGGCAGGCTCGCAAAAGCAGCCTTCAGTGCATTCGACCAGCCGTCCGAGATCGTCCGATAATATTGGTCGTCCTGGGCGATCCGCTTCTTCAGGCTGACCTTGAAGGCGTCCTTTTCGTAGAACAGCAGGTCGAGCGGCAGACCGACCGACAGGTTCGATTTCAGCGTCGAGTCGAACGACACCAGCAGCAGTTTCACCGTCTCGGCGAAACTCATCGCCTTCTCATAGGCGCGGATGATGATCGGCTTGCCGTATTTGGTCTCGCCGATCTGGAAGAACGGCGTGTCTTCGGTCGATTCGATGAAATTGCCTTCCGGATAGATCATGAACAGCCGCGGCGCGCTGCCCTTGATCTGGCCGCCGAGGATGAAGGAGGCATTGAAGTAGGAATCGGCCTTTTCGCCCGCCGGCGACGAACTGGCGATGACTTCCTTGACGGTGTCGCCGACCAGCCGCACCGTCTGGTACATCGACGGCGTTTCAAGCAGCGTGGCGTGGCGATCGGCCACCGCCTTGGTGCGTTCGTCGAGCAGGCTGACGACAGCTTGCGTCGTCGCCAGATTGCCGGCCGACATCAGCACGATGACGCGCTCGCCCGGCTGCTCCCAGACATGCATCTTCTTGAAGGTAGAGATCGAATCCATGCCGGCATTGGTGCGCGTGTCCGACATGAACACGAGCCCGCGATCGATCTTCAAGCCGACGCAATAGGTCATCGAATCCCTTTGGCAGCAAATCTTGCCGGGGATTACTGCTCCACGGTGACGGTCACCGCAAGCTGTTCTTCCGCTTGTCCCAGTCGAATTCCTGATACGGGCGTGGCATCGCGGTAATCACGGCCGGTTGCCACCTTCACATAGCGTTCGTCGGGCGAAATGCCGTTGGCGACGTCGAACGCGACCCAGCCAAGGCCCGCAACATGCGCTTCGGCCCAGGCATGGCTCGCCGCCTGCTCGACCGCCGCATCCATCATCAAATAGCCGCTGACGTAGCGGGCCGGAAACCCCATGGCCCGCGCGGCGGCGGCAAAGATGTGGCTGTGGTCCTGGCAGACGCCGGTCTTGAGCGCCAGCGCGTCCTCGGCCGGGGTCGCCGCGTTGGTGGTGCCCATCGTATAGGCCACGCGCTCGCCGATCACCGCCATCAGCCGGTGCAACCTTTCGATATCGGCCCCCTCGCCGACCGAGGCCGCGAGTTCGCGAATACCGCCGCCGATCGTGGTCAACGGCGTTTCCTGGCCAAACAACCACAGCGGCGCGAAACCCTGATGTGGCCCGCTGACGCCTGATGTGTCGCGTGTCACCACCTCGCCCGATGCCTCGACAGTGATGAAATCGCGCTCACCTTCGACGCTCAAAAGCCGCGTGTCGTTGCCGAAATGGTCGGTGAAGCGCACCTCTTCGCGCGCCCCTTCGATCTTCAGCGCCCAGGACAAGACGGTCTGTGTCGGACCGCTGACTGGAAGCAGCCGCAGCCGCTGCAACAGATAGTGCACCGGCGCATCGTAGCGGTACTCGGTCCGGTGAGTGATCTTCAGCCGCATTGCTCTCGTCCCCTGAGCATGATCTTTTCCGGAAACCGGCTTCCACTTTCCGGGATCATGCTCAATAAAACCTGTAGTCCTGCGCGATCTCGTCGCCGAGCCTGATGTTGTCGAGGATGAAATTGGCCAGGAATTCATGCAGGCCGGCGTCGAATATGTCCTTGATCGAGCCGGCGGCCAGCATGGCCTGGGTCTTGCCGGCTGTCACATGACAGGCATGGCGCTCACCATAATCGTCGCCCAGGAATCTGAGATGCTCCGTCAGGAAGCGGTAGCAGAAGGTCAGCGAGCGTGGCATGCGAACGTTGAGGATCAGATAGTCGGCAATGTTGCTCGGCTTGTAGTCGGCCTCGTAGACCCAGCGATAGGAGCGATGCGCCGACACCGAACGCAGGATCGATTCCCACTGGTAGTTGTCGAGCGTGGAGCCGACCCACGAGATCGACGGCAACAGCACGTAGTATTTCACGTCCAGGATGCGCGCCGTGTTGTCGGCGCGTTCGACATAAGTGCCGAGCTGCGAGAAATCGAAGATCTCGTTGCGCAGCATGGTGCCGTAGAACGAGCCGCGGATCAGTGCCGTTTCGCGCTTGATCGCGTCGAGCACGCTGGGCAGGTCGCGTTCGTCGATCGGCTTGGCCAGCATGCGCTTCAGCGACATCCAGGCTTCGTTGATGCTCTCCCAGGTCTCGCGCGTCAATGCGGTGCGCACCATGCGGGCATTGTTACGGGCCGTTTCGATCGACGTCATCGTGCTCGACGGGTTGGATGTGTCGCGCAGCAGGAAATCGGCAACGTTGGCGGCGGTATAGTCGGAATATTTCTGCGTGAAGGCAGCGTCCGAACCGGCACTGAGCAGCACCGAATTCCACTCTTCGGAGGCGTTCTGGGTGCGGGTCAGCGCCATGCGCAGCCCGGCATCGACCAGCCGCGCCATGTTTTCCGCCCGCTCGATGTAGCGGTTCATCCAGTAGAGCCCGTTGGCGGTGCGGCCGAGAAGCATCTCAATCTGCCTCGATCTCGAGCGAATAGCGAATAGCGAATAGCGAATAGGGGAAAAAAGACTTCATGACTTCTGTTGCAGACTCCTGATCATCGAACGCAACATTTTTCCGATCTCCTCGGTTTGGTTAAGCAACCGACCACCCTCTTTCTCAACCACCAAGCCCACTCTCCCGGACAAGATCAGGTGCGTTTCCAATTCTTTAAGAGAACCTTGAGCAATGCGCAGAAATTGAATGAAGGCTCCCGTATTTTCTCGTCCGTGACCCTCCGCGATGTTTGCTGCGATTGACGCCGCCGAGCGCCTTATCTGAGAGGTCATTCCGTATGCTTCCTTGCTCGGGAACCCTGTCGTCACAGAATAGCAATCTACCGCCAATTCGATGGCTGCCTTCCAAACAATCAGGTCCCTGTAAGAATTGATCGCCGTCGCACACCCCTATTCGCTACTCGCTATTCCCTACTCGCTACTTCCCACTTTAATCATCCAGCACCCACGTATCCTTCGTCCCGCCGCCCTGGGACGAATTGACCACCAGCGAGCCTTCCTTCAGCGCCACACGCGTCAGCCCGCCCGGCACGATCTGGATGCGATCAGATACCAGCACGTAGGGCCTGAGATCGACATGGCGCGGCGCCAGTCCCTTGTCGGTCAGGATCGGACAGGTCGACAGCGCCAGCGTCGGCTGGGCGATGTAGTTCGACGGTCTTGCCGCGAGTTTCTTGGAAAAATCCTCGCATTCCTTCTTGGTCGCCGCCGGCCCGACCAGCATGCCGTAGCCGCCGGAGCCATGCACCTCCTTCACCACCAGCTCGTCGATATGTTCGAGCACGTATTTCAGGCTGTCCGGCTCCGAGCAGCGCCAGGTCGGGATGTTGCCGAGGATCGCTTTGCGGCCGGTGTAGAATTCAACGATCTCGGGCATGTAGGAATAGATCGCCTTGTCGTCGGCGATGCCGGTTCCCGGTGCATTGGCGATGGTGATGTTGCCGGCACGGTAGACATCCATGATGCCCGGCACCCCCAGTGCCGAGTCCGGACGGAAGGTCAGCGGATCGAGGAAAGAATCGTCCACCCTTCGATAAAGCACGTCGATCTGCTTGTAGCCTTCGGTCGTGCGCATCGCGACGTGGCCATCGACGACGCGCAGATCCTGCCCCTCGACAAGCTGCACACCCATCTGGTCGGCAAGGAAGGCATGTTCGAAATAGGCGGAGTTGAAGCTGCCCGGCGTCAGCACGGCAATGGTCGGCGCGCCCTTGGTGCTTTGCGGCCGCACTGCCGCCAGCGACTGGCGCAAGAGCTGCGGATAGTTTTCCACCGGCCGCACCTTGATCTGCTGGAACAGCTCGGGAAAGAGCTGCATCATCGTCTCGCGGTTCTCCAGCATGTAGGAGACGCCGGACGGCGTGCGCGCATTGTCCTCCAGCACGTAGAATTCGTTCTCGCTGATGCGAACGACATCGACGCCGATGATATGGGTATAGACGCCGGCCGGCGGCCGCACTCCGATCATCTCCGGCAGGAATGCCTCGTTCTTGGCGATCAATTCCTTGGGGACGCGCCCGGCGCGCAAAATCTCCTGGCGGTGGTAGATATCGTCGAGAAAGGCGTTCAGCGCCTGGACGCGCTGCTCGATGCCTTGCGTCAGCCGTCGCCATTCATTGCCGGAAATGATGCGCGGAACGATGTCGAAGGGGATAAGGCGCTCGGAGGCTTCCTGCTCGCCATAGACGGCAAAGGTGATGCCGGTCTTGCGAAAGACGCGTTCGGCGTCCTGCATCTTTTCGGTAAGCCTGGCCGGATCCTGCTCCTTCAGCCAGCGATCGTAAGCCGAATACGGTTTTCTCAATCCGGAGATTTCCGGAAGCATTTCGTCGAACGCTGCCAATCGCTTACTCCCTGTGAGGCCATTTCACTGGCGTCACCGGAGAAAATCAAGCGCAATCGGTGATTTGGAGGATGTTGGCGATCAGTATGTCGCGACCTGCCTAAAATTAGGGCAGCGCCGATATGGCTGGGTCAGGCTTTGCCTTGTGCCCGGGCAGGTGGCAGGCACCGCTCAGAACGCGCGGAAGGTGACGACCGTAAACGTGTCCTTGATGCCGGGAAGAATCTGCACCTTCTCGTTGACGAAGTGGCCGATGTCTTCATCGTCGTCGACATAGAATTTGGCGAGCAGATCGTAGTCGCCGGCTGTCGAGTAGATTTCCGAGGCGATCTCGGCATCGGCCAATGCGCCGGCAACGTCATAGGACTTGCCCAGATCGCACTTTATCTGCACGAAAAATGCCTTCATTGCCCGATCCTGCTCAGCTTGCCCGCTTAGGCCGCCCTTGTGGCAGACTGCCGCCCGGCTTTCAAGCATCAGGACAGCGCTCAGGCAGAAACCGACCTGGGGGAAGCCTTAGTGCAGCCAAACGGCGGATGTACGCGGGCGCTGAAACCGTGCATCTCTGCTGAGCACCTGAGGGCTCGATCACATCGCCGGGATATCGCCCCTAGCCCAGCCCTCGGAAATCTCTGCCGCCCGCGCCTCAAACGCGCCGGCTTCGATGGCGGCACGAATATCCTGCATCAGCTTCTGGTAGTAGGAAAGATTGTTCCAGGTCAGAAGCATCGCTCCCAACGCCTCTTGCGAGCGGACCAGATGATGCAGGTAGGCGCGTGAATAATCTCTGGCGGCCGGGCAGTCGCTCTCCTCGTCCAGCGGCCGCCGATCGTCGGCATGGCGGGCGTTGCGCAGATTGACCTTGCCGCGCCTTGTATAGGCGAGGCCATGACGGCCGGCGCGTGTCGGCATCACGCAATCGAACATGTCGATGCCGCGCGCCACCGATTTCAAAATGTCGTCGGGCGTGCCGACACCCATCAGATAGCGCGGCCTGTCCGCCGGCAGCTCCGGGCAGGTGATGTCGAGCATTTCGAGCATCACCGCTTGCGGCTCGCCGACCGCCAGCCCGCCAATCGCGTAGCCCTTGAGGTCCATCGCTTTCAGCGCCTGCGTCGAGCGCAGCCGCAGGGCCGGTATGTCGCCGCCCTGGACGATGCCGAACATCGCCTTGCCCGGCTGGTCGCCGAACGCCGTCCTGCAACGCTCGGCCCAGCGCAGCGACAGCTCCATCGCCCGCTCGATCTCCTTCTCCATGGCCGGCAGCGCGGTGCATTCGTCGAGCTGCATCTGGATGTCGGCGCCGAGCAGTCCCTGGATTTCGATCGAGCGCTCGGGCGACATCTCATAGGCGGCGCCGTCGATATGGGAGCGGAAGGTGACGCCCTTTTCGGTCAGTTTCCTCAGCTTCGACAGCGACATCACCTGGAAGCCGCCGCTGTCGGTCAGGATCGGGTGCGGCCAGCGGGCGAATTCATGCAGACCGCCAAGCCGCGCCACACGCTCGGCGCCCGGCCGCAGCATCAGATGATAGGTGTTGCCAAGGATAATGTCGGAGCCGACGCCGCGCACCTGATCCATATACATGGTCTTGACCGTGCCGCCGGTGCCGACCGGCATGAAGGCCGGCGTGCGGATTTCTCCGCGCGGCATGGTGATGGAGCCGCGCCGCGCTTTGCCGTCGGTCGCCAGCACCTTGAAGGTGAACGCTTTAGTCATTGAATTCCTTGTTCTATACCGGGCGCGCGTCCATCGTTCTCCTGCTTGAGCAGCAGACTTGCATCTCCGTAGGAGTAGAACCTGTAGCGGTTCTCGATGGCATGCGCATAGGCCGCACGCATCGTTTCCAGACCGCAAAACGCCGAAACCAGCATGAACAGCGTCGAGCGCGGCAGATGGAAATTGGTCATCAGCATGTCGGCGGCCTTGAAGCGATAGCCGGGCGTGATGAAGATATCGGTCGGACCCGACCATCCGGCCAGCGTGCCGTCCTTCCGCGCGGCGCTCTCCAGCAGGCGTAACGATGTCGTGCCGACGGCGATGATGCGCCCGCCACGCGCCTTTGCCGCGTTCAGCGCCCTGGCGGTTTCCGGACTGACCGAACCGATCTCGGCATGCATCTTGTGATCGGCGGTGTCGTCGACTTTCACCGGCAGGAACGTGCCGGCGCCGACATGCAGGGTGACGAAGCGCCGTTCGACGCCCTTGGCATCGAGGGCGGCGAAAAGCTCGGGCGTGAAATGCAGGCCGGCAGTGGGGGCCGCCACAGCCCCCTCCTCCCTGGCATATATGGTCTGGTAGTCGCTGCGGTCGCGTTCGTCGTCGTCGCGCTTCGAAGCGATATAAGGCGGCAGCGGAATGTGGCCGACGGCGTGCAGCGCCTCGTCGAGAAACGCACCTGAGAGGTCAAAACCAAGCAAAGCCTCGCCGGCCTCGCCTTTTTCGATCACCGTGGCATCGAGCTGGCCGAGAAAGCAGGAATTGGCGTCATGGCCGAAATGGATGCGGTCACCGGCGGCGATGCGCTTGCCCGGCCGCATGAAAGCCAGCCAGCGGTCCGGCGCCACCCGCATGTGCAGCGTGGCTTCGATTTGCGCCGCCGCTTCGCCGCGCCGCCTGATGCCCTTCAACTGTGCCGGAATGACCTTGGTGTCATTGAAGACCAGCACGTCACCGGTCTCGAGCAGCGACGGCAGCTCGCGCACCGTCCGATCTTCGAGACCTTCACCCGGCCTGACGACCAGCATTTTGGCGCTGTCGCGCGGTTCTGCCGGTCGAAGCGCGATGCGCTCCTCCGGCAGATCGAAGTCGAAAAGATCGACGCGCAAGAAAATCCCGCCTCAAAATTCCGGGCAGGCCACCGCCCAGGCGCCAGCGATCGACCCCGTCGCCAGCGCCGGAGCGGCCGCCGCGGCAAGTATCCGAGTGACAGCCGCGACAGCCGAGGAGGTCATTTCACGTCGGCCGCGACCTTCAGCGACACGATCTTGTCGGGATCCGGTACCGGCTCGCCGCGCTTGATCTTGTCGACATTGTCCATGCCTTCGATGACCTGGCCCCAGACAGTGTATTGGCGGTTGAGGAAGGCGGCATCGTCGAAGCAGATGAAGAATTGCGAATTGGCCGAGTTCGGGTTCTGCGAGCGCGCCATCGAGCAGGTGCCGCGGCCGTGATTGGCGTTGGAGAACTCCGCCTTCAGGTCGGGCTTGTCGGAGCCGCCGGTGCCGGCGCGCGCCGGTGCGAAAGAGGGCTTGCTGGAATTGCCGAATTTCACGTCGCCGGTCTGCGCCATGAAACCGTCGATGACGCGGTGGAACACCACGCCGTCATAAGCGCCTTCGCGCGCCAGTTCCTTGATGCGGCCGACATGGCCAGGCGCCAGATCGGGAAACAGTTCGATGACGACCTTGCCCTTGGTCGTTTCCATGATGAGCGCGTTCTCGCGGTCCTTGATCTCGGCCATGTCAGAATATCCTTTTGAAATAAATGGGTTTACTTGCCGTCGGCGGCGATGCGCACCTTGATCATGCGATCGGGATCGGTGACGACCCCGTTCTGCGCCGCGTCGCCTTTCTTGATCTTGTCCACCAACTCCATGCCGTTCTCGACATTGCCGACGATGGTGTACTGGCCATCGAGCGGCGGCGCCGGCGCGAACATGATGAAGAACTGCGAATTGGCGGAATCCGGATCCTGCGAGCGGGCCATCCCGACCACGCCGCGCTGATAGCGCTCGGTCTTCGAGAATTCGGCCGGCAGGTCGGGAAGATCGGAACCGCCGGTGCCGACAGCGTCGGCGCTGAAGCCGTTCTTCATGTTGCCGAACTTCACGTCGCCGGTCTGCGCCATGAAGCCGTCGATGACACGGTGGAAAGCGACGTTGTCATAAGCGCCCTGGCGCACCAGCTTCTTGATCTGCTCGACATGCTTCGGCGCGAGATCGGGCCTGAGCGCGATGGTCACGTCGCCGTCCTTAAGCGCGATGATCATCGTGTTTTCCGGATCGGCGGCGAACGCCGAAACGGATGCTGTCACAAGACCGAAAACAACGACAAAGCAGGTGGCGAGCCTTTTGAGCTGCATGGATCTTTCTCCGAAAACCTTTGTTTCACGCATGTCGTTGCCCCAACCGTGTATCCACTTTAGGCGACATGCATTATTTCGCGAATTTGGCGGTGAGTGCGCCAGCCACGGCCGCCGGCACGAAGGGGCGAATGTCGCCGCCCATCGAGGCTATCTGACGGACAAGTGTGGCGGTAATGGTTCGCACCGAAGGGCTGGCGGGCAGAAAAACCGTCTGCAGTTCCGGCGCCATGGTCTCGTTCATACCGGCCATCTGCATCTCGTAGTCGAGATCGGTGCCGTCGCGCAGGCCACGGATCATGATCGAGGCGCTTTGCTTCCTGGCAGCGTCGATGACCAGCCCGTCGAAAGCGACGACCTTGATGCGCGCGCCGTCGCGGCCGAATTCGGCCTTCGTCGCAGCTTCGATGAGGCCGACCCGCTCCTCGAACGAGAACAGCGGTTTCTTGCCGGGATGAATGCCGATCGCTGCATAGACGGTGTCCGCCACAGCCAGCGACGCCTTCAGCACGTCGAGATGGCCGTTGGTCGGCGGGTCGAAGGAGCCGGCATAAAGGGCGATGCGTTCGGTCATGGCAGGTGCTTCTAGCGAGCCTCTCTCGCAAAGGCAAATCCGATCGGCGAGCCGCCAATGCAAGTCGCCGCAAACGCCTGCCTTTGGGGCCTGACCCGAGGGTGCGCAGCGGTTTGGAACAACGGCATCCACCCAAACGGGGCTTCAAAGCGCATCGCCTGAGCCACGGTAATCGCGATGCGCTTTGAGTGAACCTTTTGGCCGAGATGAACGACCAATGAATGGGCCGATCACGAAGGCTTCACGCAGCGTTCATTAGATTGCAGCTTCAGAAGATGAAACCAAACCCCCATTTGATCGTTGCTAGGTGCAGGAGAACACGCACATGCTGATCTACATGCTCGCCACCGCAATGACCATCGCCATGCTGATCGCCACCGTATTCGGGCTGCATCAGGAAGCAGAGCGCGTCCGCGCCAAGTCCAATGCCAAGCGATTCGGAGGCTTCGGTATCCGCAAGCCTTCACGCCACTTCTAGACCGGCCACTATCGGTTGACGGCGCCGGTCCATCGGGCCGGCATTGCTCATCAAGACCTACTCGGCGTTATTGTCCGGGCCAGCGCCTTCAGTGCCGGTATCCAGAGTTGCGTCGCCCTCGACACTCTCTTCTGCTTCCTCGTCCGACTGCGGTTCCGTTATCCGCTCCACCGAAACGACCTTCTCGCCGTCGGCCGTGTTGAAGATGGTTACGCCCTTGGTGGCGCGGCTGGCGAAGCGAATGCCGTTGACCGGCACGCGGATGACGGTGCCGCCATCCGAGACAAGCATGATCTGGTCGTCATTGCCGACCGGGAAAGTCGCCACCAGGCGGCCGATCTCAGCCACTTTCGACACATCGGTGGCGCGGATGCCCTTGCCGCCGCGCCCTATCTGGCGGAAATCATAGGAAGACGAGCGCTTGCCGTAGCCATATTCCGTCACCGTCAGCACGAACTGCTCGTGTGCCTTGAGGAATTCGTAGCGCTCGTCGGAAAGCTCCGTCTCCTCGCCGACCTCCTCATTGGTGAGCTGGAAGTCTTCGTCCTCGCCCGCCGCAATGCCGGCGGCGAGCCGCCGTTCGGCCGCCACCCGCTTGAGATAAGCGGCGCGCTCGGCCGGCGACGCATCGACATGTTCGATCACCGCCATCGAGATCACCCGGTCGCTGGCAGCCATGGCGATGCCGCGCACGCCGACCGAGTTGCGGCTCTGGAAAACGCGCACGTCGCTGACCGAGAAACGTATGCACTGGCCGGAGCTTGCAGTCAGCAGCACGTCGTCATTGTCGGTGCAGGTCTCGACGCCGAGTATCTCGTCGCCCTCCTCTTCCAGCTTCATAGCGATCTTGCCGTTGCGGTTGACCTGGACGAAATCCGACAGCTTGTTGCGGCGCACCGTGCCGCGCGTCGTGGCGAACATCACGTCGAGCCCGCCCCAGCTGGTCTCGTCCTCGGGCAGCGGCATGATGGTGGTGATGCGTTCACCCTGCTCCAGCGGCAGCATGTTGATCAGCGCCTTGCCGCGCGACTGCGGGTTGCCGATCGGCAGGCGCCACACCTTTTCCTTGTAGACGATGCCGCGCGAGGAGAAGAACAGCACCGGCGTGTGCGTATTGGCGACAAACAGCCGGGTGACGAAATCCTCTTCCTTGGTCGACATGCCGGAGCGGCCCTTGCCGCCGCGGCGCTGCGCCCGATAGAGCGACAACGGCACACGCTTGATATAGCCGGAATGGCTGACCGTCACGACCATGTCCTCGCGCTGGATCAGGTCCTCGTCTTCCATATCCGCCCCGCCCTCGGACAGCTCGGTGCGGCGCGGCGTGCCGAACTCGTCGCGCACGGCGGCAAGCTCGTCCTTGACGATCTGCTGAATGCGGGCGCGCGACGACAGGATGTCCAGATAGTCCTTGATCTCGTCGCCGATCGTGTTCAACTCGTCGGCGATCTCGTCGCGGCCGAGCGCGGTCAGCCGCTGCAGGCGCAGTTCGAGGATGGCGCGCGCCTGTTCCTCGGACAGATTGTAGGTGCCGTCCTCGTTGATGCGGTGGCGCGGATCGTCGATCAGCAGGATCAGCGATTCGACGTCGCCCGAGGGCCAGCGCCGCTCCATCAACTGCTCGCGCGCCGTCTGCGGATCCGGCGCGCTGCGGATCAGCTTTATCACTTCGTCGATATTGGCGACGGCAATGGCAAGGCCGACCAGCACATGGGCGCGGTCGCGCGCCTTGCGCAGCAGGAATTTCGTGCGCCGGCTGATCACGTCCTCGCGGAAGGCGACGAACGCCTTCAGCATGTCGGTCAGCGTCAGCAATTCCGGCTTGCCGCCGTTCAGCGCCACCATATTGGCGCCGAACGACGTCTGCAGCGGCGTGAAACGGTAGAGTTGGTTGAGGATGACGTCGGCGACCGCGTCGCGCTTCAGTTCGATGACGACACGGTAGCCCTGGCGGTCGCTCTCGTCGCGGATGTCGGAAATGCCTTCGATGCGCTTGTCGCGCACCAGCTCGGCCATCTTCTCGATCATCGACGATTTGTTCACCTGGTAGGGAACCTCGGTGATGACAATCGATTCACGGTCGTTGCCGCGCGCCTCGACATTGACGCGGCCGCGCATGACGATGGAGCCGCGGCCGGTCGAATAGGCGCTGTAGATGCCGGAACGGCCGAGCACGATGCCGCCGGTCGGGAAATCCGGCCCTGGAATGATCTCCATCAGCGCCGGCAGATCGATTGCCGGATTGTCGATGAGGGCAATGGCGCCGTTGCAGACCTCGCCCAGATTGTGCGGCGGGATGTTGGTGGCCATGCCGACGGCGATACCGCCGGAGCCGTTGACCAACAGGTTCGGAAAGCGCGCCGGCAGGACTTTCGGTTCGCTGCCGGACGCATCATAAGTATCCTGGAAATCGACGGTGTCCTTGTCGATGTCTTCCAGCAACTCATGCGCGACCTTGGTCAGCCGCGATTCGGTGTAACGCATCGCCGCCGGCGGATCGCCGTCGATCGAGCCGAAATTGCCCTGCCCGTCGATCAGCGGCACGCGCAGCGACCAGTCCTGCGCCATCCGCACCAAAGCGTCGTAGATCGATGCGTCGCCATGCGGATGGTATTTACCCATCACGTCGGCGACCGGGCGGGCCGACTTCACATATTTGCGGTTCCAGTGGTAGCCACTCTCATGGGCGGCATAGAGGATGCGGCGATGCACCGGCTTCAGCCCGTCGCGCACGTCGGGCAGCGCACGGCTGACGATCACGCTCATCGCGTAATCGAGATAGGAGCGCTGCATCTCCTCGATGATGGATATCGGCTCGATGCCGGTGGGCCCGCCGTCGGCGCCGCGCGGTGTCTTCTGGTCGGTCAAATCAGGTCACAATCAAATCGGGAATCACTCGGTGCTTATATAGGAAGCCGGGCCGAAACTCCAACGTCCGCGGCAGTTTTCCAGTGTCGGTTTTTGTGGTGATTTCAAAAGGATATCACTGATTGCGACGATATGGCCGAGGCGCTTTCGTGGCCGCCGGGGCAAAGCTCATTGGCAGGCCAATTTTTTGCTTCACAAAGCCGGAACCACGGATGCGTTCGGCAATTTATCGCCTCGCCGCCGGAGCCGGTAGGCGCCGGGCGCCTCCCCCATCACGCGGCGGAAACGGTGGTTGAAGGTCGACAAATCGTTGAACCCGGCTTCGAAGGCGATCGTCGAGATCGCCTCGTCCGACATGCGCAGCCGCACCGCCGCCCTGTGCAGCCGGGTTTTCAGCACGAATTGGTAGGGCGTCATGCCCGCGACATGCCGGAAGCTGCGCAGGAAATGGTAAGGACTGGTCGCCGTTTCGCTTGCAAGCTCGGCGAGCGAGACCGGGCTTTCGGCATCCTTTTCGATGCGCCGCACCGCCTCCGCGACGCGTTTCTGATCGCGGCGGCTCGGTGAACGGGCAGCGGGCGTGAGACCGGAGGCGACGGCTGCGCCGGCAATCCGCAGTCCGAGTTCCTCGAACGCCTCGATGTCGGCCATCTCGCGCGCGGCTTCCGCCTCGGCCAGCAGCCGTGCCAGCCCCGGCAAGGGCGGCAGAAGCGGCGTCTTGAAGGCCAGCTTCTTCGCGCCCGGCACATCGGCGACGATCTGTTCCATATAGGCCGGGCTGAAATGATAGGAGATGCAGCGGTCGCCGGCGCCATGCTCGTGCCCACACTCGTAGCAAGTGCGGGGGTTGCCGAGCAGAATTGCGCCCGGCGTCAGCATCGCCGTGCCCTGGCGTGCGCGGTAGCGGAAGGTGCCGTTGGTCACCACTGCGACACAGAAGCTGCGATGCTCTTCCTCGAACGGGCGATCAGCGACGCCGGCAGTGCAGACCACGTCCGACACCCGCCAGCCTTTTCCGGACGCCAGTGTATGCACGCTCGTCGTCATGGCCAAAAGATAGCAATTTTTCCCAAGCGCAAGAAGACTGCCAGGGCCTATTCTTCCCGGTCTCCTGACAATGTGGGCAGAAACCATGTTCAATTCATCCTCCTTTGCCGAAGCCCTGCACAGTGACGGGCCATCCGCAGGCCTTGCCGAAAAACTGAACCTTTACGGCCGCTTCGTCGGCGCCTGGACGTTCGATGCCACGCGCCATCTCGAAGACGGCCAGGTTCTGACCGGACGCGGCGAGGTGCATTTCGGCTGGGTGCTCGAGGGCCGCGCGATCCAGGACGTATGGATCTTGCCCGCGCGGGACAGTGGCGCACAGAACTCGCTCGGCAAATGGACCTTTTATGGCACGACACTGCGCGTCTATGACCCCGGTGCCGACGCCTGGCATATTTTCTGGAGCGATCCGCGCACCCAGTATTACAGCCGCCAGCTCGGCCGCGCCGAGGGCGACACCATCGTCCAGCAAGGCGCCGACGGCACCGGCGCCTCGGTGCGCTGGAGCTTTTCTCGGATCACCGAAAATTCGTTCCGCTGGCTGGGCGAACGCTCGCAGGACGATGGCGCGACCTGGCGGCTCGAAGTCGAGTTCCTGGCGCGGCGCGTCGCCAGCGCCTGACCTGCACGGTTCCCCCTGACGCCGCTTTGCTCTACCA
Source organism: Mesorhizobium sp. WSM4810 (assembly GCF_055811235.1). NCBI lineage: Bacteria > Pseudomonadati > Pseudomonadota > Alphaproteobacteria > Hyphomicrobiales > Phyllobacteriaceae > Mesorhizobium > Mesorhizobium sp. WSM4810. Next base: position 72,232 of record NZ_JBVVQV010000009.1, read on the forward strand.
ATGCTGGGGTCTCGGGCACCGCCCGGCGGGGAGGGTCAGAGATGCCGAGCTTCGACAGCCTGTTCAACGCCTTCGTCACCATTCTGGTGACCATCGACCCGCCTGGCCTGGCGCCGCTCTTCCTCGCCGTGACGCGCGGCATGAACCGCGAGGAGCGTAACCAGGTTTCCGTGCGTGCCTCGATCATCGCTTTCCTGGTGATGGCGGTGTTTGCAATCGCCGGCGCATCGATCCTGTCGGTGTTCGGCATCACGCTGCCGGCGTTCCGCGTCGCCGGCGGGTTCCTGCTGTTCTTCATCGCCTTCGAAATGGCGTTCGAGCGCCGTCAGGACCGCAAGGAGAAGATCGGCGACGTCGCCATCACCAAGGACATGATCCACAACATCGCCGCCTTTCCGCTGGCGATCCCGCTGATCGCCGGTCCGGGGGCGATTTCAGCGACAGTCCTGCTGTCCGGCTCGTTACCAGGTTTGGGCGCGCAGGCAGCCCTTGTCGGCATCATCGCGATCTGCCTTGTCCTCACCTACCTGGTGTTCGTGCTGGCCGAGCGCATCGACCGTATCCTCGGCCAGACCGGCCGCTCGATCCTAACCCGGCTACTCGGCGTCATCCTGGCGGCGCTTGCCGTGCAGTTTGTCGCCGACGGCGTCAAGGCGTTGATGGCAGCATGAAAATGAAAGCGGCCTCGCGCTTGATTGCCGAGGCCGTCATTTACGTTGTCCATCTCGCGCAACGAACCGCCACTGGCGGGCGCTATCCTACTTCGCCGTCGTATCAATAACTTCGAAGTCGTGGGTGATCTCGGCGGTCTTGGCCATCATTGCCGAGGCCGAGCAGTATTTTTCGATCGAAAGATCGATTGCCCGCCTGACCTTGTCATGCGAAAGCGCGCGGCCCTCGACGATGAAATGCATATGGATGCGGGTGAACACCCGCGGCTCCTTCTCCGCCCGGTCGGCATCGAGTTCGACCACGCAGTCCTCGACCGCCTCGCGGCCCTTTTCAAGGATGTGGACGACATCATAGGCCGAGCAGCCGCCAGTGCCGAGCAGCACCAGTTCCATAGGGCTCGGCCCCGGCGTCTTGCCATCCGGTCCGAACGCGGTTCCCAGCACCACCTTGTGACCGCTGCCGGACTCGCCGACGAAAGTGCGCTCCTCGACCCATTTGACCCGTGCTTTCACCTGATACGTCCTTTCACCGCACACCGCTCAAACGCACAACGTCCCGAAAATCCAAGATAGATTTTCGGGACGCCAATGCGTGGCCTCAAATAGCTGGCCGTCAGCTCGCGCAGAGCCGCTCGCTCCAAGCGATCAGAACGGAATTTCGTCGTCGAGTTCGCGCGACGAACCGCCGCCACCCTTGTTGCCGCCGCCGCGATTGAGACTCTCGCCCGGGCCGGACTGGCCGAAATCGGAACCGCGGCTGCTGCCGCCACCGGCATAGCTGCCGACCTGACCGCCCTCGCCCTGCCCGCGTGCGTCGAGCATCTGCAGTTCGCCACGGAATTTTTGCAGCACGATTTCGGTCGTGTAGCGATCATTGCCGGTCTGGTCCTGCCATTTGCGCGTCTGCAACTGGCCCTCGACATAAACCTTCGCACCCTTCTTCAGATATTGCTCGGCGACCTTGGCGAGCTGATCGTTGAAGATCACGACATTGTGCCACTCGGTCTTTTCCTTGCGCTCGCCGGAAGTCTTGTCGCGCCAGCTTTCCGACGTGGCGACGCGGATGTTGACGACCGGCTCACCCGAATTCAAACGGCGGATTTCCGGGTCCGCCCCGAGATTGCCCACCAGAATGACCTTGTTGACGCTACCCGCCATGATACTTCTCCGCGCTCATCCGAAACAAATTTTCTCGCTCCCACCTTATAGACTGCGGACATTCCCCGCCTGCCGTGGCTGGCTTTTCCCACAAGGTTTTTGTTCTCTTTTCGTTCTATAACCATCAATCCGTATTGTCAAGGAATGTCAGCAATCGACGGGTTCCGCCGTGCCGTTCCATATGGGCGCGAAAAGACTGCTTGCCAAATCAATAAGCGTAGACTTATGCTTCCGCCATGATCGAAGCCGAGATTTTTCGAGCGCTTGCCGACCCGACGCGCCGCGCCGTCTACGAACGGCTCGCCGCCGGCGAGATGACGGTGTCGGAACTGCGCAGCGGCATGAGCGTGTCGCAACCGGCCGTGTCGCAGCATCTTGCAGTGCTGCGCGGCGCCGGCCTGGTGGCCGAGCGGCGAGCCGGCCGCAACGCCTATTATCGCGCCGATCCGCAAGGGCTTGACCCTCTGCTCGGCTGGATCGAGCGTTACCGTGCGTTCTGGCCCGAGCGTATCGAACGGCTCAAGGCGGTTTTGAAGGATATGGACCAATGACGGCAAAACAGCATTCCGACATGGCGGCAGATTCAATCGAGTTCGAGTGCGAGCTTCCAGATCCGCCGGAAAAAGTGTGGCGGGCGCTGACTGTGCCGGACCTGCTCGCGGCCTGGATGATGCCGAACGACATCAAGCCGGAGATCGGCGGCCGCTTTGCCTTTGCCAAGGCGGATGCACCGATCGAGTGCGAAATCCTCGACGCCGAGCCCGAACGCCTGCTGCGTTATTCCTGGCGGGAGCGGCCGGCGCCTGGCGATACAGCGGATCCGCTCACCAGCCCGCTGGACAGTATCGTCACCTTCACGCTCGACCGCACTGTGTCGGGCGGCACCCATCTGCGCATCGTCCACAACGGATTTGCGCGAGTAGCCACGCCTGCGATTGCCGGCGCCGGTTGCCGGGTTTCGCTCAACGCACACAGCCCAAGACAGACCATAGCCGCAAACACGCCTCGCCTCGTCCTGCGCGCGGCCTGAGCAGCACAACGGAGAAAAGCGATGAGCGGTTTTGCCAATCTGGTGCCGATGGTGATCGAGCAGTCGAGCCGCGGCGAACGCGCCTTCGACATTTTTTCGCGGCTGCTGCGCGAGCGCATCGTCTTCATCAACGGTCCGATCGACGACAATGTGTCGGCGCTGGTCTGTGCCCAGCTCCTGTCGCTGGAATCCGACAATCCCGATAAGGAGATTTCCCTCTACATCAATTCGCCGGGCGGCGTGGTGACCAGCGGTTTCGCCATCTACGACACGATGCAGTATATAAGCAGTCCGGTATCGACCGTCTGCATGGGCTTTGCCGCCTCGATGGCCTCCTTCCTGCTGATGGCCGGCACCCCGGGGCGACGCATCGCGCTGCCCAACGCCAGCATCCTGCTGCACCAGCCGTCAGGCGGTTTCCAGGGCCAGGCCTCCGACATCCAGCGCCACGCCGAAGGCATCCTCAGGACCAAGCGGCGCATGACCGAGCTTTACGCGCACCACTGTGGTCGCACGTTCGAAGAAGTCGAACGCACGCTCGACCGCGATCATTTCATGACCGCCGCGGGGGCAAAGACATGGGGCCTTGTCGACCATGTTTTTGACACGCGTAAGAGAGCGGCGTGAAAGGGTAGCCGGCTCATAAGCAACGTCGGTCAGCCGTTCGGCTAGTTTGATCGCCACCGGTCTGGCTTCGGCCAGAGTGCGGCGATACAGTCCGCCGATGTCTGAGATCTCACGCATTTGCTCGCACCGGCTGATTGTCGGTATCGCCGTCGCGGCGATGACCTCCGGCGCGGCGTTCGCCGAAGACAGTTCACCGCCTTCGCAGAACGGCACGCTGCCCGGTGTGACCAACGACTATCGCATCGCCAAGCCGGCTGCCGAACCCGACGAGGCCGTGCCCAGCAACGGCCAGTTCAAGATCGGCGATACCGATGTCAGGATTTCCGGCAGCATAATTTTCGATGTCGGCGCGGGCTCGATGAAGGCCCCCGGTGATAGGACACCTCCATCGGCCTCCATCGCTGCCACAATCTCAAGGCACTCGTGCGCCTGCGGCTCTGAAACGAACAGCCCCGCCGCTGCTTCCGCAAACGGTCGGGGCTTTTTTTGGATCTGAAATCCAAACTCGCCGGGAGTACACTGCCGGCTTTTGATTTCGGATGCTTCGCGGCATTCAGCCGACGATCCGACTAGTAGTCTCTGATTTTAATGGGATCGGCAGGTCACGGTTTGTCGGGCGGCGCAAAACGCCTAGCCCTGGCACTTATGCCTGCCGCGGCTCCAGCGACACGTGGAGCCTCAAGGGACTGTCCGGTGGAGTCATTCCTCTGCTCTCCTTTTCTGTCCATTGCGACTGGTGTCGTCCGAAGCGCATATCGCAAAGCCTGCGGCGTCTCGCAGGCCGCCTTGGGGCGGCGAGGCCATCGAAAGACGGTCGGCTTCGGTGACGTTCGGAGTCTGCCCCCCTGAGCCCGAGACGTCAACAGTTGGATAGCCGATTTACCAAAAACGTGATCGCTTGTGTGGCGAATCCGAAAGTTGCATCCGTTTTGAGCAGCGCGACGTCGGCTGTGGATTACATGAACGCATTTGTCAGGAGCGTGTTCGGCCTTTGTTCTTTCCGCTTGCTCGCCCGCGCGAAAGACGGTTAAAGGCTTGGTCGAGAGTTCTCTCGAAACGGTGGCGAAATTACCTACATAGGGGATGGCCGGGACAACCCGCCATCCCACGAGATTCCAGATCTGAGGCGGCGACCGGCGATGGCCGACCATAAATATCTTTCCATTCGCGGGGCGCGCGAACACAATCTGAAGAATGTCGATCTCGACCTGCCGCGTGACAGCCTGATCGTCATGACCGGGCTGTCGGGGTCAGGCAAGTCGTCGCTCGCCTTCGACACCATCTATGCCGAGGGCCAGCGCCGCTACGTCGAGAGCCTGTCGGCCTATGCGCGGCAGTTCCTCGAAATGATGCAGAAGCCTGATGTCGACCAGATCGACGGCTTGTCGCCGGCCATCTCCATCGAGCAGAAGACCACGTCGAAGAACCCGCGCTCGACGGTTGGCACCGTCACCGAGATCTACGACTACATGCGGCTGCTGTTCGCGCGCGTCGGCATCCCCTATTCGCCGGCCACCGGCCTGCCGATCGAGAGCCAGACGGTGTCGCAGATGGTCGACCGCGTGCTGGCGGTCGAGGAAGGCACGCGTCTGTTCATCCTGGCGCCGATGGTGCGAGGCCGCAAAGGCGAATACCGCAAGGAACTGCTGGAGCTGCAGAAAAAGGGTTTTCAGCGCGTCAAGGTCGACGGTGTCTTTTACGAAATCGCCGACGTGCCGGCGCTGGACAAGAAGTACAAGCATGACCTCGACGTCGTCGTCGACCGCATCGTCGTGCGCGGCGATCTGGCGACGCGGCTTGCCGATTCCATCGAGACCGCGCTGAAGCTCGCCGACGGGCTGGCGGTGGCCGAATTCGCCGACCGGCCGCTCGACGCCAGCCAGACCGGCGAGGATTCGGTCAACAAATCGAAGAATGAGACGCATGAGCGCATCCTGTTCTCCGAAAAATTCGCCTGCCCGGTGTCAGGCTTCACCATTCCCGAGATCGAGCCCAGGCTGTTTTCCTTCAACAACCCGTTCGGCGCCTGCCCGACCTGCGACGGCCTCGGCAGCCAGCGCGCCATCGACGCCAGCCTGATCGTGCCCGACGACAATCTGTCGCTGCGCGCCGGCGCCGTCAGCCCATGGGCGAAATCGACCTCACCCTATTACGTGCAGACGCTCGAGGCGCTGGGCAAGGCTTATGGCTTCAAGCTCGGGGACAAGTTCCGGGACCTGACCGAAGAGGCAAAGCGAGCCATCCTGCACGGCACCGGCGAGCGCGAGGTCACTTTCCAGTATGATGACGGGCTGCGCTCCTACCAGACGACAAAGACCTTCGAAGGCGTGATCCCCAATCTCGAACGGCGGTGGAAGGAAACCGAATCTGCCTGGATGCGCGAGGAGATCGAGCGCTTCATGTCGGCCACGCCTTGCCCGGCCTGCCGCGGCTACCGGCTGAAGCCGGAAGCGCTGGCGGTGAAGATTGCCGGCAAGCACATCGGCGAGGTCACCGAGCTGTCGATCCGCAAGGCCGACCAATGGTTCACCGAGCTGCCCGCCGCACTCAGCGACAAGCAGCACGAGATCGCGGTGCGCGTGCTCAAGGAAATCCGCGAGCGGCTGCGCTTCCTCAACGATGTCGGGCTCGACTACCTGACGCTGTCGCGCAATTCCGGCACGCTGTCGGGCGGCGAGAGCCAGCGCATTCGGCTGGCCTCGCAGATCGGCTCCGGCCTCACCGGCGTGCTCTATGTGCTGGACGAGCCGTCGATCGGCCTGCACCAGCGCGACAATGCGCGCCTGCTCGACACGCTGAAGCATTTGCGCGACATCGGCAACACGGTGATCGTCGTCGAGCATGACGAAGACGCCATCCTGCATGCCGACTATGTCGTCGATATCGGCCCGGCCGCCGGCATCCACGGCGGCCACATCATCGCGCAGGGAACGCCGCAGCAGATCATGGCCAGCCCCGCCTCGATCACCGGCAAATATTTGTCCGGCGAGCTCGAAGTGGCAACGCCGGCGGTGCGGCGCGAGGCCAAGAAGAACCGGCGCCTGAAGATCGTCGGCGCGCGCGGCAACAATCTGAAGAACGTTACCGCCGAAATCCCGCTCGGCACCTTCACCGCCGTCACCGGCGTCTCCGGCGGCGGCAAGTCGACCTTCCTGATCGAGACCTTGTTCAAGGCGGCGTCGCGCCGCATCATGGGCTCGCGCGAGCACCCGGCCGAGCACGACCGCATCGAGGGCCTCGAATTCCTCGACAAGGTCATTGATATCGACCAGTCGCCGATCGGACGGACGCCGCGCTCCAATCCCGCCACCTATACCGGCGCCTTCACGCCGATCCGCGACTGGTTCGCCGGCCTGCCGGAGTCCAAGGCGCGCGGCTATCAGCCAGGCCGCTTCTCGTTCAACGTCAAGGGCGGTCGCTGCGAAGCCTGCCAGGGCGACGGCGTCATCAAGATCGAGATGCACTTTTTGCCCGACGTCTATGTCACCTGCGACGTATGTCACGGCAAGCGCTACAACAGAGAGACGCTCGACGTTCTGTTCAAGGGCAAGTCGATTGCCGACGTGCTCGACATGACGGTCGAGGAAGGCGTCGATTTCTTCGCCGCCGTGCCCGGCGTGCGCGACAAGCTGGAGACGCTGAAGCAGGTCGGCCTCGGCTACATCCATGTCGGCCAGCAGGCGACGACTTTGTCGGGCGGCGAGGCGCAGCGCATCAAGCTGGCCAAGGAACTGTCGCGCAAGGCGACCGGCAAGACGCTCTACATCCTCGACGAGCCGACCACCGGCCTGCATTTCCACGATGTCGCCAAGCTCTTGGAAGTGCTGCACGAGCTGGTCGATCAGGGCAACACGGTGGTCGTCATCGAGCACAATCTCGAGGTGATAAAAACCGCGGACTGGGTGCTCGACCTCGGTCCCGAGGGCGGCGACGGCGGCGGCGAGTTGGTGGCCTCAGGCACGCCGGAGGATATCGTCCGCGAAAAACGCAGCTACACCGGCCAGTTCCTCAGGGAACTTTTGGAGCGGCGCCCCGGAGGCAAGCGCGAAGCGGCGGAGTGAGCGAAGACTGGCTGGCGTTTGGAAAATCCTCAAATAAGGATCAGAAGAGCGCTTGCCGGTGATCTTGATGCTGTCGTCCGGCTGACGCAAGCCGCCTATGCACCCTACGCCCAATCCGCATTTCGACATGGCTAAAGCTGTCGAAACGCTCGCTACGGCCTGATCCATTTCAACCCGGGAGGACGACTGTGACTCAATCTGGAACAATCCGCGCCGGCATGGGCGGCTGGACCTTCGAGCCCTGGGACAAGTCTTTCTACCCCGACAAGTTGTCCAAGGCGAGGCAACTGCACTACGCGACCCGGCAGGTGCCGAGCATCGAGGTCAACGGCACCTTTTATTCGAGCTTCAAGGAGCCGACCTTCGTCAAATGGGCAAACGAGGCGCCGGACGGTTTTGTCTATTCGCTGAAAGGCAACCGTTTCGTCACCAACCGCCGCGTGCTCGGTGAGGCCGGCGAGTCGATGACGCGTTTCCTGGGATCGGGCGTCGCCGCGCTCGGCGACAAGCTCGGGCCGATCCTGTGGCAGTTCGCGCCAACCAAAAAATTCGACCCGGACGATTTCGAGGCTTTCCTCAAGCTGTTGCCTGAAAAGCAGGACGGCGTTGCGCTGCGCCATGCGGTCGAGGTGCGCAACGACAGCTTCGTCGTGTCGGAATTCGCCGCCCTGGCGCGCCAATACAAGGTCGCGATCGTCTACGCCGACCACACCAAATATCCAGCGATCGCCGACGTCACCGGCGATTTCATTTATGCCCGGCTGCAGACCGGCAGCGACGACAATCCCGACTGCTACACGCCAACTGCGCTCGACGAATGGGCGGCCCGGGCGAAGAGCTGGGCGCAGGGCAAGGCGCCGGCCGACCTGCCGCGCGCCGATCCCTCAACCGAAGCACCGGTCAAACCGCGTGATGTGTTCGTCTACTTCATTACCGAAGGCAAGGCCCGCGCGCCGTTCGGCGCCATGGCGCTGATGAAGCGCGTCACAGGCTGACGTTGGCGGCGCAGCGCATCCACCCCTTCGGTCATGCCGCCACCACGACTTCGTTGTAGGCATCGAGATCGACGAAGAACACCTTGGTGAGCTCCGCGATCAGTTGGTCGTGGTCGTATCCTTGCGATTTCAAAATATCGATGGCGGTCATGATGTCGACGCGCTCGGTAAGCCGTCGTTTCTGGTAGTCCTCGACGTAACGTTCCATCGGCTGCCCTGGCCCAAGTGCCCCAAATGCGTTTGAACAACGATCAGATCGCAGGAGGAGGCTGCTTGCACGAAACGTGCCGGCTGAGCCTGCGCCTGATCTGTCGACGTGACTGATACGGAAAGCGGCCGACTCAACAAGGCCAAGTAAAGCCTAGCACGCAATCTTCAGCGCGCCAGAGTTGCACACGGTGTCGTTGAAGAAAAACTGAGCAGATCTCGCGACTTCGTCATCCTTGGGCGCAGCGACGCGAAGCGGAGTGAAGACCCAAGGATCCATGCCGTAACTTCAGAGCGTCGCCACGGGGCAGAATCCAGGATACTGTACGCTGGAAAACGGCTTCTGTTCTTGACCGCTGCACTCTTTGGCTGACTGCACGGCATGGATCCTGGGGTGTGCGCCGCGTCGCTTTGCTCCTTGCTTCGCCCCAGGATGACGATGGGATAAACCCTACACCGTAAGAAATTTCCTCACATCCGCCCGGTCGAGATCCTCGGCCGGGCCGGTGTGGACGATCAGGCCGCGGTCCATGATGTTGACCTCGTCGGCCAATTCCCGGCAGAAATCGAGATACTGTTCGACCAGCAGCACGGCGATATCGGCCTGGTCGCGCAGATAGCGGATGGCGCGGCCGATATCCTTGATGATCGACGGCTGGATGCCCTCGGTCGGCTCGTCGAGCACCAGCAGTTTCGGCCGCATCACCAGTGCCCTGCCAATGGCAAGCTGCTGCTGCTGGCCGCCGGAAAGGTCGCCGCCCCTGCGGCCGAGCATCTGCTTCAGCACCGGGAACAATTCGAAGACGTGGCCGGGGATGTTGCGGTCGGCGCGCTTCAATGGCGCAAAGCCCGATTCGAGGTTTTCCCGCACGGTGAGCAGCGGGAAGATCTCCCTGCCCTGCGGCACGAATGCGATGCCCGACCGGGCGCGATCATACGCCGCGCTCCGGTCGAGCGCCTTCCCCTCGAAGGCAACGCTTCCGCTCGTCAGCCGGTGGTGGCCGACGATCGATCTCATCAAACTGGTTTTGCCGACGCCGTTGCGGCCGAGCACGCAGGTGATCTTGCCGGCGCCGGCCTTCAGCGAGACGCCACGCAGCGCCTGGGCGGCGCCGTAGTGCAGCGTGGCGTTGGAGACTTCGAGCATGGTCAGCGCCTTCTCCAGCGCCTGAAGAGCGAAAGATCGAAATGATGGAACGGAACGCGCCAGACCATGATCATCTCCCCAGATAGACTTCGACGACACGTTCGTCGGCCGAAACGAAATCGAGCGAGCCTTCGGAAAGCACCGAGCCTTCGTGCAGGCAGGTGACCTTGGCGCCGAGCTCGCGCACGAAATGCATGTCGTGCTCGACGACGATGACCGAGTGGTCGCGGGCAATATCCCTGAGCAGCCGCGCGGTCTCCTCGGTCTCGGCGTCGGTCATGCCGGCGACCGGTTCGTCGACCAAAAGCAGTTTCGGATCCTGCGCCAAAAGCATGCCGATCTCGAGCCATTGCTTCTGGCCGTGGCTGAGATTGGCAGCGAGCTCGTCGCGCTTGTCACCGAGCCGGATGATGCCGAGGATGTCGTCGATCCGCCGCGCCTCCGCAGCCGAGCGGCGATGGAACAGTGCCGGGAAGATCGAGCGTGGGCCCTTCAGCGCCAGCATCAGGTTGTCCTCGATCGTGTGGCTTTCGAAGACCGTCGGCTTCTGGAATTTCCTGCCGATGCCCATCATGGCGATCTCGGCCTCGTCATGTTTCGTCAGGTCGACCTGCCCATCGAAGTAAACCTCGCCCGCGTCGGGGCGCGTCTTGCCGGTGACGATGTCCATCATCGTGGTCTTGCCGGCGCCGTTGGGACCGATGATCGCCCGCATCTCGCCCTTGTCGAGCACCAGCGACAAATTGTTGATGGCGCGAAAGCCGTCGAAGGAAACCGAGACGCCGTCGAGATAAAGGATGGTGTTGCTCTTCGACATTGCTCACTCCGCCGGCTGCGGTTCGGGGCCGGATGCGGACCAGTCGCCAGGCGTTCTCGCAGCCGAGCGAACGATCTTCGGCGGTGGCGGGACGTCAGGGTCGGTGCCGGCCTCCCCAATGATCGGGTCGGCAATCGAGGCTGCACGCAGCGCCCTGGCATTGCCGCGCCAGGAATCCCACATGCCGACAATGCCCTTTGGCAGGAACAGCGTGACGGCGACGAACAGTCCGCCCAGCGCAAACAGCCAGAACGCCGGCAGCACGCCGGTGAACCAGGATTTGCCGGCATTGACCACGAGCGCGCCGATGATCGGCCCGACGATGGTGCCGCGCCCGCCGACGGCCGCCCATACCACGACCTCGATCGAATTGGACGGCTCGAACTCGCCTGGATTGATGATGCCGACCTGCGGCACGTAGAGCGCCCCGGCAATGCCGGCCATGACAGCCGACACGGTGAAGGCGAACAGTTTGACGTTTTCCGCCCGCCAGCCGAGAAAGCGCGTGCGGCTCTCGGCGTCGCGCACCGCCATCAGCAGCTTGCCGTATTTGGAACCGACGATCGCCCAGGTGACGAAGACGGCGAGGGCCAGCGTGACGGCGCTGGCCGCGAACAATGCCGAGCGTGTCGCATCCGCCTGCACGTTGTAGCCGAGAATATCCTTGAAGTCGGTCAGGCCGTTGTTGCCGCCGAAACCCATGTCGTTGCGGAAAAAAGCAAGCAGCAGCGCATAGGTCATCGCCTGGGTGATGATCGACAGATAGACGCCGGTGACGCGGCTGCGGAAGGCGAACCAGCCGAAGACGAAGGCGAGCAGGCCAGGCACCGCAAGAACCATGATCGCGGCAAACCAGAATTGGTCGAAACCGTACCAGAACCACGGCAATTCCCCATAATTCAGGAACACCATGAAGTCCGGCAGCAGCGGATTGCCGTAGACGCCGCGCGAGCCGATCTGGCGCATCAGATACATGCCCATCGCATAGCCGCCGAGCGCGAAGAAGGCGCCGTGGCCGAGCGAAAGGATGCCGCAATAGCCCCAGACGAGATCGAGCGCCAGGGCGAGCAGCGCATAGCAGAGATACTTGCCGGTGAGCGCGACGACATAGGACGGCACGTAGAACGCACTCGTCGGCGAAACCGCAAGATTGAGCAGCGGCACGATGATGGCGACCGCCAAAAGGATGAAGATCGTGATGGCGATGCGGCGGTCGGCGCCGGCGGCGAAGAAGCGTCCGGTGATCATGCTTCCACCGACCTGCCCTTCAGCGCGAACAGGCCGCGCGGGCGTTTCTGGATGAACAGGATGATGAGGACGAGCACGACGATCTTGCCGAGGACCGCCCCAGCATAGGGTTCGAGGAACTTGTTGACGATGCCGAGCGAGAAGGCGCCGACCAGCGTGCCCCAGAGATTGCCGACGCCGCCGAAGACGACGACCATGAAGCTGTCGATGATGTAGCCGCGGCCGAGATTGGGCGAGACATTGTCGATCTGGCTGAGCGCCACACCGGCGATGCCGGCAATGCCGGATCCCAAGGCAAAGGTAAGCGCGTCGACCCACGGCGTCCTGATGCCCATCGAAGCGGCCATGCGGCGATTGGCGGTGACGGCGCGCATCTGCAGGCCCCAGGGGGTGCGCTTCATCACATAAAGCAGCACCGCGAACACGCCGAGCGCGAATACCAGTATCCAGAGCCGGTTCCAGGTCACCGCAAGCTGGCCGATATAGAACGAACCCGACATCCACGACGGATTGCCGACCTCCTGGTTGGTCGGCCCGAAGATGGTGCGCACGGCCTGCTGCAGGATCAGCGAGACGCCCCATGTCGCCAGCAGCGTCTCCAGCGGCCGGCCGTAGAGAAAACGGATCACGCCCCGCTCGATGACGAGGCCGACGAGCGCCGCGACCGAGAAGGCGAGCGGCAGCGCGATAACCAGCGACCAGTCGAACAGGCCGGGAAAGGAGGTTCGGATCACCTCCTGCACGACAAAGGTCGTGTAGGCGCCGAGCATCACCATTTCGCCATGCGCCATGTTGATGACGCCCATGACGCCAAAGGTGATGGCGAGGCCGATCGCCGCCAGCAGCAGCACCGATCCGAGCGAAATGCCGTACCAGATGTTCTGGCCCGCATCCCACAGCGCCAGCGTCGAATTGATGTTGGCGATCGCCGCCGTCGCCGCGTCCTTGACCGCGCCTTCGGAATTGGCCTCGACGGCGGTGAGCAGGGACAGGGCGTTGCGATCGCCGCGCCCGCCAATCAGGGCGACCGCCGCCAGTTTGTCGGTCTCCGGCCTGTCGGACACCAGAACCGATGCGGCGCGGGCCTGTTCGAGCAGCGCTTTGACGCTTGCCACGCTCTCGCTGGCGATTGCGGCATCGAGCGGCTCGATGTTTGTCGCGTCGGGCGTCCTGAACATGGTGTCGGCGGCGGCAATGCGCGCGGCCGGATCATTTGCGCCGAGCGTCAGCGTGCCCAGCGCATCGCGGATGGCGCGGCGCAGCGTGTTGTTGACCTTGATCTTGGTGATCTCGCTTTTGGCCGCGTCACCGGATTTTTCACCGCTCAGCGGGTCGAGCAGCTCAACGCTGCCGCCAGCTGCCTTGCCGATGAAAACCAGCGAATCGGCCTTGCGGACGTAAAGATCGCCCTCGGCAAGCGCGCCAAGCGGACGTTCGACGGCAGTATCACCGGTGGCCGCCAGCTCGCGCACGACAGCTTCGGTGGCCGAGAAATTCGAGGCAGTGGCAAATTTGGCAATGATGGCGCGCAGATCCGCTTCGGCAGCGTTCGACGGCGACAGCATCCCCAGGAGGAGCAGCAGCGTCAGGCCGATCGCGCGGGTGAGGATCATCGATTTCTGCGATTCTTGAGGGTTGAAACTTCGCGTCCGGGCGAACTGGAGGAGAGGACGAGTTCGCCCGGACGCGTCGCGGTCCAGGTCGTGGAGAAATCCACGACCGTCAGACCCGGGAGGATCAGTTGGTTCCCTTGCCGCCGCATTTGCCGGTGGCGACATTAAAATTGCCGCAGGACAGAGGCGCGCGCCAATCGGAAATCAGGTCCTTCGAATCGGCCAGATAGTCGGACCACTCGTCGCCCATCACCAGGTCAGGCGTCTGCGAGACGGTCTCGAACTGGCCATCGGCCTGGATTTCGCCGATCAGCACCGGCTTGGTGATGTGATGGTTCGGCATCATCGTCGAATAGCCACCGGTCAGGTTCGGCACCGAGACGCCGATCACGGCGTCGATGACCTTGTCAGGATCGGTGGTGCCGGCCTTCTCGACCGCCTTCACCCACATGTTGAAGCCAACATAATGGGCTTCCATCGGGTCGTTGGTGGTGCGCTTGTCGCTCTTGATGAACTTGTGCCAGTCGGCGATGAACTTGGCGTTCTCGGGCGTATCGATGCTCTGAAAATAGTTCCAGGCGGCGAGATGACCCACGAGCGGCGCGGTATCGAGACCGGCAAGCTCTTCCTCGCCGACCGAGAAGGCCATGACCGGGATATCCTCGGCCTTGATGCCCTGGTTGCCAAGCTCCTTGTAGAACGGCACGTTGGCGTCGCCGTTGACCGTCGAGACGACGGCGGTCTTCTTGCCGGCGGAGCCGAACTTCTTGATCGCCGCGACCTCGGTCTGCCAATCCGAGAAGCCGAACGGCGTGTAGTTGACCATGATGTCTTCGGCAGCGACGCCCTTGGCTTTCAGATAGGCTTCGAGGATTTTGTTGGTGGTGCGCGGATAGACGTAGTCGGTGCCTTCAAGCACCCAGCGCTTCACCGAACCGCCGTCCTCGCTCATCAGATAGTCGACAGCCGGAATTGCCTGCTGGTTCGGCGCCGCGCCGGTGTAGAACACGTTGCGCTCGCTCTCCTCGCCCTCATACTGGACGGGGTAGAACAGGATGTTGTCGAGTTCGCTGAACACCGGCAGCACCGACTTGCGCGACACCGAGGTCCAGCACCCGAACACCGCCGCGACCTTGTCCTTGGAGATCAGCTCGCGCGCCTTTTCGGCGAACAGCGGCCAGTTCGAAGCCGGATCGACGACGACCGCTTCGAGTTTCTTGCCGAGCAGGCCGCCCTTTGCATTCTGCTCTTCGATGAGCATCAGCATGGCGTCCTTCAGCGTCGTCTCCGAAATCGCCATGGTCCCCGACAGCGAGTGGAGGATACCCACCTTGATCGTGTCGTCAGCCGCCCTGGCCGGGACGCTCATCAGCAGGCCGGCCGTGACCGCGCCTGCCGAAAACATTTTTGTTATTGTCGAGAAACTGCCCCGCATATTTCAAAACTCCCTGACTGGTTGATCGCATCGCGAACAGACCATGCAACGGCTGTGCCAACCGCAGGAGCAAAATCAAGCGGGTCTGGATTTCCTAGCCCTATCAGCCGGTTAATATATTAGCCGCCAATGATAAGCCCCGCTGCCAGTGCTCTGCTTGAGAAAAAGTCCCCCGCTATCGCCCAATTTTTGATCACTCGCGAATTAATGCATGAATTTTGAGCAAAAGACGGCGAACCGTTGCGGCGCTGCAGGAAAATGGGGCAAGATCGATCTTCAAAAGAGCGGCCGCATGACCTCCAGGATTTCTCGCATTTTCAGCACCATGCTTCTGGTTGCGGCAACCGGCAGCGCCCGCGCCGACTTCACCGATGGCAAATTGCCGGACGGCACCTATCACTGCGAAGTCTATCTGCTTGGCATGTTCCTCAGCCTTGGCGACATCACCGTCAAGGGCAATGTCTATAGCGGCCCGGTGAGCTTCGGAACCGCCCGGCAGGGCTACAACTATCAGATGAATGCAAATGGCGAGATCACCTGGTTGGGCCCGTTGGGCGGCTACACGACCGGCGGCAACTCGATCTCGCTCACGCAAGCCACCCTGGACGGCCAAACCAGCCCGTCCTTCGACATCATCATGAAGCAGCCTGACGGCGCCTTCACCGCCTCGACCTGCACGAAGCGGTGAACGGCCGACAAGAAAGAGGCGCGAAACCTTGTGAGGTTCCGCGCCAGCAGGCAGTCGGGAGGCTATGGCTAAATGCTTTTGGCCGACATTTGTCCGGCAATGTACTCGGCCTGACGGATCGCCAGCGACACGATCGTCAATGTCGGATTTTCAGCCCCGCCCGTGGTGAACTGGCTGCCATCCGACACGAACAGGTTCTTGATATCGTGCGCCTGGCCATGCTTGTTGACGACGCCGTCGGCCGCCTTCTCGCTCATCCGATTGGTGCCGAGATTGTGGGTCGACGGATAGGGTG
The DNA here is from genome assembly GCF_055811235.1 of Mesorhizobium sp. WSM4810. Classification (NCBI taxonomy): domain Bacteria; kingdom Pseudomonadati; phylum Pseudomonadota; class Alphaproteobacteria; order Hyphomicrobiales; family Phyllobacteriaceae; genus Mesorhizobium; species Mesorhizobium sp. WSM4810. Next base: position 88,224 of record NZ_JBVVQV010000009.1, read on the forward strand.
GCGTCGGGAAGGTCCGCGTCGCCCCGACCGCCTCGTAGAGCGCCGAGCCCTGTTTGTAGGCGTGGTTGCGCATCGCCGTGTCGTTGGCATGGTCGTCGAAATGGACGTCCGCCACCGGCATGCCGTGCTCGTCCTTGATATCGGCATGCAGCGTGATGCGGTTTTCCTGGCGCGGCATGTCCTCGCCGACGATCCACATGCCGGCCATGTGGTCGTAGTGGTCGAGCGCCGTGGTGAAGGAACGCCCCCAGCCGCCGGGATTGAGGAAGGCGGCCATGAACGGCAGGCCGAGCGACAGCGTCTCGAGTTCATAGCCGCCGACGAAACCGCGCGAGGGATCGTTGCGGGCCTCATCGCGGATGATACCGGCCATGGTGGTGCCGCGATACATATGCACCGGCTTGTCGAAGATGCCGTAGACCGAGCCGGTGGTGTGGCGTATGTAGTTCTTGCCGACCTGCCCCGACGAATTGGCAAGGCCGTCGGGAAACTGGCTCGATGCCGAATTGAGCAGCAGCCGCGGGCTCTCGATCGAATTTCCGGCGACCGCGACGATGCGGGCCTTCTGTTCCCTCAGTCTGCCGTCCTTGTCGGCATAGACGACCCCGGTTACCTTGCCCGACGCATCGTGGTTGATCTTGATGGCCATGGCATTCGGCCTGACCTCGAGATGGCCGGTCGCCTCGCCCTTGGGAATTTCGCTGTAGAGCGTCGACCATTTGGCGCCCCATTTGCAGCCCTGGAAGCAGAAGCCGGTCTGCTGGCAGGCATTGCGGTCGTCGCGCGGCTCGGAATTGATTGCCATCCGGCCGGTGTGGCACTCCTTGTAGCCGAGCTTGTCGGCGCCGGCCTTCATCACCTTGAAGTTGTTGTTGCCGGGAAGGCCCGGGATGTTGCTGGTGAGCGTCACGCCTAGCTTGTCTTCGGCCTTTGCGTAGTAGGGCTCGAGCTCGGCAAGCGTGATCGGCCAGTCGAGCAGGTTCGCGCCTTCCAGTTTTCCGTAGGTCGAAAGCGTTTTGAATTCGTGCTCCTGAAAGCGCAGCGAGGCGCCTGCCCAGTGCGTGGTCGAGCCGCCGACCGCCTTGACGATCCACGCCGGCAGGTTGGGGAAATCCTTCGCCACCCGCCAGTCGCCCGAGGTCGTGCGCTTGTCCGTCCAGGCGAGTTGGGCGAATGAATCCCACTCGTCATTGATGAAATCCTCGTATTCGTGACGGGCGCCCGCCTCCAGCATGACGACATCGACGCCCTTCTGCGCAAGTTCATTGCCGAGCGTGCCGCCGCCGGCGCCCGAGCCGATGATGACGACCACGCCGTCGTTGTTGAGATCAAATGGTGCTGCCATGGTTTCCTCCCATGATGTCTGTTGTGTGCGGTTGCGACGACGGGGCTCAGAGCCACTCGATGTCGTCGAACCCGCGCGCCATGTAGCCGCCCTTGGAGTAGGATTCGCCCTCGTAGCCGAAGATCGACCAGACCTCCTTCTGGTTGTAGAGGCCGACGACAAGCCCGCCGCGGACGGCCTGGAAGAACGGCGTGTCCTCGATATCCCTGAGCACCGCAACGCGCTGCTCCTCCCAGCCGAGACCGGTGTAGCCGTCTTTGCCCGATTTCAAGTCGAGATCGGCGATACCCTTTTCGATAAGGTCCTTGTGGGCAGGGTCCTTGCCGGCCTGCTCATCGTGCGCCTTGACGGCGATTGCGTAATATTTGTCAGGCACTTGGTCGTGCGGGTAGATGTCGCGCGCCATCTGGATCAGGGTCGCCATGGTTTCGGGCTTGAGCGCGGATGTTTCGAGACCCCAGGCATGTTCCGGGCTGATGACGGCACTGCCTGAAATGACCAGCAGCGCGCCGACACCGCCGCGCTTCAGTAGCTCGCGGCGCGATAGAACTGGCTTCGGTTCATGGACCGGCTTGCTCTCATAAATTGTGACCAATTGTTCCTCCCTTGCTTGCTGTCTGCACCCGAAGGCGCCCTGGCTGGCGCCGCGCTGGCCCGGCGCGGCCGTCGTATCTCCTATTTGAACCGGCCCTGACGCTGCAGGACCTCGATCTTGTAGCCATCGGGATCCTCGATGAAGAAGAAGCGTGCGAGCAGCGCTCCGTCGCGGTTGAACTCGACGATCTTCTTCGGGATCAGGCCAAGCGCGCCGAGCCGGTCATGCTCGCTGTCCAGATCGGCGACCGAAACCGCGAGGTGGCCGTAGCCGTCGCCGAGCGCATAAGGCTCCTGGCGGCCCTTGTTGACGGTGAGCTCGACCTCGAGCTCCGCCTCGGCATTGCTCAGATATACGAGCGTAAAGGTTTCGAAATCGAGCCGTTCGGCGACGTCCAGTCCAAACGCTTTTCGGTAGAAGTCGACGGACCGGGCCTCGTCGAGAACCCGGATCATGGTGTGGATCGCCTTCGCCAAATGACACTCCGTGCGGTAAGCGCGATGTGCGCGTCGGCGTGATTATGCGCGGGTTGCGGCAAACGTGGTGGCAGCCGATTACCACGCGCTAATCTAACGACGGGGAAAACCGCTTAAGGACGAAAGTCCGATTGCTGTTTTCCGCTTTCCAGCTGAAGATAATTGGCCACGACAAGGCACTGCCAAAGGCGCGAATCACTGCTGATTGCGCCCAAAATCAATAAGAACGGCCAGATCAATAAGAACGGGAGGTAACGATGTGCAGGGTTTTTGCCGGGCAGGATCCGGATGGCTACCGGCAGATCAACCGGTCGATTCGTATCGACGGGCATTCGACCAGCATCCAGCTCGAGGCGACGTTCTGGGCATTGCTCGACGAGATCGCCGACAGCCAGGGCCTGACGACGCCGAAATTCATCTCGAAGCTTTATGACGAGGCCATCGAGATCAATGGCCAGATTCCCAACTTCGCCTCGATGCTGCGGACGACCTGTGCTCTCTATCTGCGCGGCCATCGGCCCGCCATCGAAGAACACACGGCGCCGAAGCGGCAAGCAGCTTAACTTTCGATCGCGACATCGAGTGCCAGGCGGGTCATACCGGTGAAGAGCGCCTGGCGTTCGGAATAATCGGTTTGCTCGCCGGTCACCACATTGTCGACGACAGTCAGCATCGACAAGGCCCTGGCGCCGAAATGCGCGGCGATGCGATAGAGCGCGCTGGTCTCCATATCCACGGCCAGCGCGCCCTGTGCCTGCGCTTCGGCGAAGCGGTCGCGCCCCTTGGGGTGATAGAATATGTCGCTGCAGATGGTCAGTCCGGCCTGATGTTCGATGCCGATTTCGGCAGCCCGGGCCAAGGCTTTGGAAACCAGCTCCGGATCGGGTCCGGCATCAGCACCATAAAGCCCAAAAACCTGGCCGCTCTCGGCACTTTCACCCCGCACCGCTTGCGAGATCACTAAACTGCGCAGTTTGACTGCGGCAGTCAGGGCACCACAAGTACCGGTGCGGATCAGTGTCCTCACGCCATGGAAGTCCAGCAATTCATGCGCGTAGATCAGGAATGACGAGACGCCGATGCCGGTGGACTGGATGCTGACGGGCTTGCCGCGAAACAGGCCGGTAAAGCCGAGGGCCTGCCTTCGACGGTTGACGCAGCGCGGCGCCTCGAGAAAGGTTTCCGCCATCCATTCGGCACGCTGCGGATCGCCCGGCAACAGCACTGTTGCCGCATAATCACCCTTGCCTGCCTCGTTGTGCGGCGTCACGGCATGCTCCCCCAAAACCCGCCGTCTGTTTGGCCCCATAATCATGGCAGTCTCACGCCATTTCGCAAGTGCGAATTAGTGAGCCCTAAGATTCCAGCACGTCCTTGACGATTGTGGCCAGTTGCTTGAGCGAAAACGGCTTCGGCAGGAAACCGAAATGCGCGTCTGCCGGCAGGTTCTTGGCGAACGCGTCCTCCGCGTAGCCGGAAACGAAGACGAATTTGATGTCCGGCTGCCGCTTGCGCAATTCGCCAAGCAGCGTCGGCCCATCCATCTCAGGCATCACCACATCGGAAACGACAATGTCGACCTTGCCGCCGAGCGCCTCGAAGATTTCCAGCGCCTCGACGCCCGAGGACGCTTCGTGGACGGTGTAACCGCGCGACGTCAGCGCCCGCATGCCGCCCATGCGCACGGCATCCTCGTCCTCGACGAGCAGCACCGTGGCCGAACCTGACAGGTCCTTGGCTGCGTCGGCGACCTTTGCCGGTGCAGCCGGCGCCTCGCCGGGCTCGCCTGCCGTTCTCGCCTCTGCAATGTAGCGCGGCAGGAAGATGCGGAACACCGATCCCTTGCCGACCTCGGAATCGCAGAAAATGAAGCCGCCTGTCTGCTTGATGATGCCATAGACCATCGACAGGCCGAGGCCGGTGCCCTTGCCGACCTCCTTGGTGGTGAAGAAGGGTTCGAAAATCTTCTTGAGCACTTCGGGGGCGATGCCGCTGCCTGTGTCTTCAACTTCGACCACCACATAATCGGCAGGCGCAAGTTCGCGGTAGGGAAGGCTCTTGCTCTCCTGTGTGGTCACGTTGCGGGTGCGCACGGTGAGCTCGCCGCCGTTCGGCATCGCGTCGCGCGCATTGACCGCCAGGTTGACCACCACCTGCTCGAACTGCCCGATGTCGACCTTCACCGGCCACAGATCGCGGCCATGATCGACCTTCAGCTTGATGTCGTTCCCGACCAGACGGGCCAGCAGCATCCGCAGATCGGCAAGCACGTCGGTCAGGTTGAGCACCTCCGGCCGCAGCGTCTGCTTGCGCGAGAAGGCCAGAAGCTGCCGCACCAGCGAGGCCGCCCGGTTGGCGTTCTGCTTGATGTTCATGATGTCGGGGAAGGACGGGTCCGACGGGCGGTGGTTGGTCAACAACAGGTCCGACGCCATGATGATGGCGGTCAGCACATTGTTGAAGTCGTGTGCGATGCCGCCGGCAAGCTGGCCGACCGCCTGCATCTTCTGGCTTTGCGCCATCTGGCCCTCGAGCGCCTTCTGCTCGGTGGTCTCGACGGCGTAGACGATGGCCGATTCTTCGGCGCCCTCGCCGGTGCCGTCGGCAACCGCGTTGACGTAGAAGCGCATGTGCCGTTCTTCATTGCCGGGCAGCAGCGTATCGATCGGTTCGATATCGGCCTGCCGTTGTCGCGCTTTTTCGAACGCCGCGGCAAAGGCGGGGCGGTCGCGCTCATGGATCACCGTGTCCAGCCGCACGCGCCGATCGACCGCGTCCCCGTCGACGACGGAGGAAAACAGCGACAGGAAAGGCGCGTTGGTGCGCAGGATGCGCCCGCGGTTGTCGACAGCCGCTATTGCCATCGGGGTCGAATTGAAGAAGCGGGTGAAGCGGATCTCCGAGGCGCGCAGATCGGCGGAAGCGTCCTCGCCTTGCGTCCGGTTGAGCACGATGGTGCGCGTCGGACCGTTGGCGCCCTCGCGGCTGGCCGAAACCCGATGCATGAAACGCACAGGCAGCGCCTCGCCCTTCACTGTCGTCAGATCGAGATCGATGACCGCATTGCGGGTGGTGCCGGGATCGGCCTTGACCGAGCGGACCAGCGCCATGCCGTCGCCAGCGACGATCTCCGCAAGCGTGACGGCACCAGGCGTGAAGCTCGTCAGGTCGATGCCCAGCCACTCAGCAAGCGTGGCGTTGATGTAGGTGACGCGGCCTTCCTGGTCGGCCGAAAAGAAGCCGGCAGGCGCATGGTCGAGATGGTCGATGGCCTCCTGCAGATCAAGGAAGAAGCGCTCCTGCTCGGCCCGTTCTTTCGAGATGTCGGCGAGTTGCCAGGCGAGCAAGGGCAGCCGCTGGCCCGGAACGCTGAAGGCGCGGGCGCGGACACGGTACCAGCGCGCGCCCGGCTCGGCGCCGGGTCGAATGGATTGGGCAAGGCGAAACTCACCGTCGCCGGGCTGGCCGTCGCGCAGGCCGGAGGCGAGCCGGTATATGGTCACCGAGGCCTCGGGAACATCGGACAGCAACCCTTCGACGGTCTTTAGATCCGCCGCAGAAGCCGCGCCCGTCATGTCGGCATAGGCCCGATTGGCGTAGACGACACGACCCTTGGTGTCGGTGACCAGAAGGCCTTGCGACATTGAATCGACGAAGGCCTTCGACAGCTCGTCACTCGTCGAGCGCGGTGTGATCTGCACGAAGCCGATGGCGGTGGCGAACAGGAAGCCGACACCGATCATCGCCAGCACGCCAAGCATTCCAAGCAGGAATGGATCGCCAAGACGTTCTCGGAAAAGGCCGAAAACGATCGCCGCCCCTGTCAGCACAACGATGAAGACGATGAGCCGGGTGACCGCGCCCGGTCGCGTGTTCTGGTCGACGATCGGTACCGGATAGAAATCGCCGCGCGCTTCCTTGGCCATGTGCCCCCTGCTCGTGAATTCCGGTACTTGCCCGTGCCCGGTTGAATCACATTCTCAGGGTCCGGAAAAGGCCTTGGCGGCAACTGTCCGCTAAAAATGACACCCGTTCGGCGCCTGGTGCGGCGAATCCGAAATTCGCATCATTCCTGGTCCGACGCGAGCGAATTTCGGATTCATCACGCCAGCAACTTGCTGAAAATCCAGCGTCGTGGATTGAAGTGGGGACGCTGACGCCCTCAATTCGCAGGAGCTTGAAATCCACCACATGGGTGTTTCAAGCTGTTCACGAAGCGCGAAACGTAACTTGCAGTCGCGTGCCGCAACAGTCTAGTGTCGCGTCTTCTTCGAAAGCTGATTTTGGGTGCACCAATGCTGCAGTGGCTGGATAGCGTGGCGGGTCCCGGTTATGCCGCGGCGATCCTGTGGACCGTTGTCGCGCTTGTCCTTGTGGTCATCGTTCTCCTCATCATCAAGCTGGTCCGCAATCTGACTTTTGGAACATTCGTTGCCGGCGGCAGGAACCGCAAGACGCGGCTGGCGGTGATGGACGCCACCGCAGTCGACAGTCACCGCCGGTTGGTGCTGGTGCGCCGCGACGATATCGAGCACCTGCTGCTGATCGGCGGCCCAACCGACGTCGTCGTCGAACGCGACATCAGGCTGTCGGCGCTGCGCCGTCCTGCACTGACCGGAGATGGCGGCGGCCATCAGCCGGCACCGCCGCCGCGCGCGCCGCAACCGGCTCCCGCGCCAGTGAGGCAAACACCGTCTCCGCAGCCGGCAAGCAACGCCCCAACGCCGGGCCGGCCGCATCAGCCCGCCCCGGCGCCGAGGCCAGCAGCGCAAAGCCCTCAATCGACGACCATCACGCCGCTGCCCGCCTACACCAATGCCGTTCGGTACGCGCCATCGCCGGCAAGACAAGATTCCCCGGCAAAGCCGAATTCCCCGGCAAAAGAGGATTCCATCGACGATACGCTGATGAGGGAGCTCGAGGTCCCGTTTGATGACCCGCACCCTGCCAAGCCGGAGAGCAAGCCGGCGGCGAAAGAGCCGTCGTCTCTCGATGACGAGATGACGAAGCTTCTCGGCGAGTTGTCCAGCCAGAAGAGATAACCGGCCAAAAGCCAATAAAAAAATGGCCGGAGACCGGCCATGACAAATTCGCTGGCTGCTTTTAGACGCTTCGCCCGCTTGGACGCTTCGCCCGTGCTTCAGTCGTCGCGGTAGACCTTCTCGCGGCGTTCGTGGCGCTCCTGCGCCTCGATCGACAGGGTCGCGATCGGACGCGCATCGAGCCGCTTCAGCGCGATCGGCTCGCCAGTTTCCTCACAATAGCCGTAAGTGCCTTCATCGATGCGCTGAAGCGCAGAATCGATCTTTGAAATGAGTTTCCGCTGGCGATCTCGGGCGCGAAGTTCGATGGCGCGGTCGGTTTCCGAAGAGGCGCGATCGGCGAGATCGGGGTGGTTGGCGTTTTCCTGCTGCAGGATTTCGAGAGTTTCGCGCGCTTCGCGCAGTATGTCGTTCTTCCAGGTGACGAGCTTCAGGCGAAAGTAGGATTTCTGCCGCTCGTTCATGAACGGCTCGTCTTCGGAGGGTACGTAATCGGCGGTAACGATGTCGTTCATTCGACTCACCCAGACAGCCCCAAATTTGGCGCCTATATATTCACGGACCGAATGCTGCACAAGCGCAATCGACGACAGATTCACGCAATTGTTAATCTCGGCCAAAATGCCATGGGCCGCATCATTCGCATGAAGGGCGCGACCGAATTCGCGTATGATTCGTTAGGTTTGTAGGGCGCCGGCCATTGTGCGCAAGGCGTTTCTCATGACTAATCCCGCAGCGCCTTTTGACGAGTTTCGGTGTTTGGCACAAGCGAGGGACCGGTGAGCAAGCTTTATCTGCTGAGGCATGCGAAGGCCGGATGGGCCCTGCCGGGCATGCGCGATTTCGATCGTCCGCTCGACGCATCCGGCGTCGCCGACGCCGAAACGATGGGTGCGGTCATGCGGGCCTGCAACTACATTCCGGACCTGACCCTTTGCTCGAATGCAAAGCGAGCGCGCCAAACGCTTGAGGGCCTGGCCGGTCACACCGATACGGGCCGGGTCCTGTTCCTGGAGACGCTCTACTGCGAGGATGCCGCCGGCTATCTCAAGCTCATCCGCGGCAATGGCGAGCCAGGCTCGCTGCTCGTCGTCGGCCACAATCCAATGACGGAAGATCTCACCATCGCGCTTTCGGGCGATGGCGAGGAGGCTGCCAGGGGAATGCTGAACCACGGCTTCCCGACCTCCGGCCTCGCGGTCGTCCGTTTTCCAGGCAGTCTTGCCAACGCCGCGCAAGGCACCGGCTATCTCGAAGCCTTCCTGTCGCCGGCCGATATCTGACGCCTTTTCAAACGTAGCGTGGTGGATTGACGTTCCTGCCACTTCAATGGCGTCAGCGTTCAGGAACTTCAAATCCAAAACCACGCTAGAAACGATGGTTTGCCAGTGTGACTTAGAATCCGAAATTCGCTCACTGCGATGCTCCAAGGTACTGCGAATTTCGGATTCGCCACACTAGCCGCCACCGCCTATATCGGGGCGGACCGAAGCCCCGAGAGACCGCATTTTGGCATCATCGCTGACCACTTTCACCGACGAGGCGAAGATTGCCCTGGATACGCTGTCGGGGCGCGCTACCGGGCTTTTTTCGCCATCGCTGCGGCTGGGTGTTACCGGCCTCTCCCGCGCCGGCAAGACGGTGTTCATCTCAGCCTTTGTCCACAATCTGATCCACGGCGGGCGGTTGCCGCTGTTCGAGGCGCAGAAATCGGGGCGTATTGCCCGTGCCTTCCTCGAAGAGCAACCCGATGACGCCGTGCCGCGATTCCAGTACGAGGACCACATCGCGGCCTTGGTCAACGACCGCCTGTGGCCGGATTCGACACGTGCCATTTCCGAGCTGAGGCTTACCATCGAATATGAATCGGCCTCCGGCTGGAGCCGCATGTTCTCATCAGGCAGATTGTCGATCGATATCGTCGACTATCCTGGGGAATGGCTGCTTGACCTGCCGCTGCTCGGCAAATCCTACGCCGATTTCTCACGCGAAGCCTTTGACATGGCCGTGCTGCCGGTGCGCGCCGACCTTTCGCAGGAATGGCGCGCGCTCTCCGCCGCAATCGACCCGAATGCCGACGCCGATGAGATGACGGCGCGACGCCTCGCCGAGAGCTTCGCCGCATATCTCAAGGCATGCAAGCTCGACGAGCGGGCGCTTTCGACCCTGCCACCCGGCCGTTTCCTGATGCCCGGCGACCTTGACGGCTCACCGGCGCTGACCTTCGCGCCGTTGCCGGGGCTGAGCGAGCGGCGGGCGCGGCCCGGGTCGCTTCAGGCGATGATGGAGCGGCGCTACGAGGCCTACAGGACGCATGTCGTAAAGCCGTTCTTCCGGGAGCACATCACGCGCCTCGACCGTCAGATCGTTGTGATAGACGCGTTGCAGGCCTTGAATGCCGGGCCCGGCGCGATGGCCGATCTCGAACGTGCGGTGACCGAAATCCTCGCCTGCTTCCGCCCCGGTCGCGGCAATTTCCTGACGGACTTTTTTTCAAGGCGCATCGACCGCATATTGGTGGCGGCGACAAAGGCGGACCATCTGCATCACGAAAGCCATGACCGGCTGCAGGCGATCGTGCGGCGGCTCGCCGACCGCGCCGTGGCGCGGGCGAATTTCACCGGCGCCGATGTCGACGTGGTCGCCCTGGCGGCGGTGCGAGCGACTCGGGAAGGCACGGTCAAGCAAGGCCGCGAAACGCTGCCGGTCATCATCGGCACACCGTTGAAAGGTGAAAAGATCAACGGCGACACATTTGATGGCAGAACAGAAACAGCCATATTTCCCGGTGACTTGCCGGAGAAAATTGATGCAGTGTTCGATGTCTCCGGACCAGACCGTCAGCAGAACCCGGGTCATCGGCAGGCCAATGAGGACCCGGCGATCCGCTTCGTGCGCTTTCGCCCGCCAAAACTCGAACGCACTGCCGAAGGCGTCACGCTGTCGCTGCCGCATATCAGGCTCGACCGTGCCCTGCAGTTCCTGATCGGAGATCATCTGGCATGACCGCGCCCCGCAAGCCGGCGGCATTTCGCATCGAGCCGGAAGCCCCGCCAAAGCAACAGGCGGCCTCGCGCCAGCCCGACGCCGCTGCGGCCAAAAGACCACGCACCGTGAACGCTGACCTTGCCGTCGTCACGCCGGCGGAAATCGACGTATTCGACGAGCCGGACATCATCGCCGCCGAACCGCCGCCTGCGACCGCGCCGCGGCAGCGCTCGATATCAGTCAGCCTGTTCTTCGGCGCATTGGGCGTTCTGGTTTCGCTGGCCCTCGGCCTTTGGACCGACCGGCTGATTCGCGATCTGTTCGCCCGTGCCGAATGGCTGGGCTGGCTGGCCGCCGGGATGGCCGTGGTCGCGCTGCTCGCGCTTCTGGTCATCCTCGTCCGCGAGTTCCTGGCGATCACCCGCCTCGCCGAGGTCGAAAAGCTGCAGATGCGGGCGCTCGACGCCATCGCCCGCGACGATCCGAAAGCCGCTCGCGCCGTGGTCGAGGAACTGTCGGCCTTTGTCGCGGCCAAACCCGAAACCGCGGCCGGCAGACGCGCCCTGGCAGACTTGCGCGACGAGATCATCGACGGCGGCAATCTGGTGCGCCTGGCCGAGACCGAAATCCTCGGCCCCCTTGATGCACGCGCCAAGGTGATGATCCTCGAAGCGGCAAAGCGTGTGTCGCTGGTGACGGCGGTCAGCCCTCGCGCTCTGGTCGACGTCGCCTATGTCGTGTTCGAAGCCGGCCGGCTGATTCGCCGCCTGTCGGAGCTTTATGGCGGCCGGCCGGGCACAGTGGGGTTCTTCCGGCTGGCACGCAGCGTTCTCGCCCATCTGGCGGTGACCGGCTCGATTGCCGTCGGCGACAGTTTCGTGCAGCAGATCGTCGGCCATGGCCTTGCCGCCCGGCTCTCGGCAAAACTTGGCGAAGGCGTCGTCAACGGCATGATGACGGCGCGCATCGGCATTGCTGCGATGGAGACCGCAAGGCCCCTGCCCTTCAGCGCCGCGAGGCGGCCCGGCATGGGCGATTTCCTGTCCGCGCTGACATCATTTGCAACCAAAAAGCAGAAGGAAACATCCGCTTCCGACACCTGACGACCGTCTCCGACGCGGCACGTCCTGGTAGCGCGCCAAGGGATGCTGCAACACGTTTGTTTTGCCCATGATCCCAGCGCAAATCGCGTCCGATTTTCGGGGTCATCCGCAACCGGTGACGAAGCATTAACCAATCTTGTTCATGGTCGGACGGGTTCCAAACCAGTCTCTTTGTTGCCGGGTGTCGTCGATGAAAAGCGTGATCTTGTCTAGCGTCCTGCCCATGGCAGTCGTGGTTTCAACAACCGCCGGCATGGCCGAAAAGACCTTTGCGGCAGAACGGGACAAGAAGTTCTTTCAATCGGTGAAAGGCGAATGGGTCGGCCCGGGGGAAATCGTCGCCGGCAAATACAAGGGCACGAAATTCACCTGCAATTTCACCGGTTCGACGCCGGACGGCAAGATCGGCATGTCGCTCGACGGCGGTTGCCGGGTCGGCATGTTCACCCAGCAGATGTCGGCGACGATCCAGCACAAGGGCCGCGAGGGCTACAAGGGCAGCTTCATGGGCGGTGCCGCCGGTTCCGGTCTCGACATCATCGGCGGCAATGTGGTCAGCGCCAACAAGGTCGTCTTTACCATCAACCGTAACCAGTTGCGCGGCGTCATGCAGGCTCTTGTCCCCAACGACAATTCGATGACAGTGACGGTTGCGGTGCGCGTCGACCAGCAATTGGTGCCGGTCATCGGCATGAAGCTGAAGCGCGTCGATACGCTCGAAGTCGGCTCCATCGCGCCGAACTGAACGATCGTCTGCGCATCCAGTGAAAATGCAACGCGCTGTGCAATTTAGTGAATGGTGAATGGTGAATGGAATTAGATATTCACTACTGACTACTCATTATTCACTATTCACTATTCACTATTCACTATTCACTATTACCAAAAAAGCGGCAGCCACGGCCACCGCTTCTTTTAGCAAAACTCAAATCGATTCTCAGGCCTTGATGGCGGCAGTCAGCTCGTCATAGGCCTTGCAGGCCTCCTCCGCCGTCGTCGCGCCCTGATACTTGGTTGTGACCGCCTGGACCTTGGCGGTGAGATCGGCTGCCTTGGCCGGATCCTTGGTAATTGCCTCCTGAAGGGCTGCGGTCATTTCCTGGGCCTTCTTGGTCAGCATTTCGGTGGTGCAGTCCGGCGCCTTCGAGCAGGCCGATCCGGCAAGCGCCGCGATGCCAACGGCAACAAGCAAAAATGTCTTCATGTCAGTCGTCTCCCTCAAAAAGGGCGGCCGACTTGATCGTCATCCGCCCTTCACGGCCAAGCCGCGGCGTCCTTAGCGCCCGATTTCTGCAACACACAACGCAGCCGGTGCATAAAGTTGTGGAGCGCGCCTGCAACACTGCTGCACCAGTTTCCGGATTCGGACTGTTCGATCTCAGCCGAAGCCCCTATCTTTGCCGCTCGATGCCGCAGCACGTGCAGCGGTCCCTAGAGAGACGGAACGGCAGGCATGGCGGCAGAAGCAGCGGGCAGCGATCTGATCCACGTCGTGGCGCTGCTCGCCGCAGGTGTTGTCGCCGTGCCGATCTTCAAGCGCATCGGGCTTGGCTCCATCCTCGGCTATCTGGCGGCCGGCGTAGTCATCGGCCCGTTCGGCATCGGCATCTTTTCCGAATCGGAAGCCATTCTTCACGTCGCCGAGCTCGGCGTCGTCATGTTCCTGTTCATCATCGGGCTGGAGATGCAGCCGTCACGGCTGTGGGGCCTCAGGCGAGAGATCTTTGGCCTTGGCGCATTGCAGGTCGGCGTCTGCGCGCTGTTGCTGACCGGGGTCGGACTGGCGGGAGGTTTTCCGGTCTCGCAATCCTTCGTCGCCGGCGCCGGTTTCGTGCTGACCTCGACGGCGATCGTCATGCAGCTTCTGGAGGAACGCGGTGAGATCGCCGCGCCAAAAGGCCAGCGCATCGTTTCCATCCTGCTGCTCGAAGACCTGGCGATCGTGCCGCTGCTGGCGCTGATCGCTTTCCTGGCACCGGGCGGCGCCGATATGAGCTTGACGCAGCGGCTGACGGACGTGGGCATCGGTCTTGCCGCCATCGTCGGGCTGGTGCTGGCCGGGCGTTACCTGCTCAATCCGTTCTTCCGCATCCTGGCGGATGCCCGCGCCCGCGAAGTGATGACCGCCGCCGCCCTTTTGGTCGTTCTGGGGTCGGCGCTTGCCATGCAGCTCAGCGGCCTGTCGATGGCGATGGGCGCTTTCCTGGCTGGCGTGCTGTTGTCGGAATCCACCTTCCGCCATCAGCTCGAGGCCGACATCGAACCATTCCGCGGTGTGCTGCTCGGGCTGTTCTTCCTCGCTGTCGGCATGTCGCTCGACCTGCACGTGGTTGCCCAGAACTGGCGGCTTGTCGCCATCTACGTCGTTGCCTACATGCTGATAAAGGCGATCGGCATCTACTTCGTCGCCCGCATCCTCAAGGCCGGCCACCGGGAAGCGCTCGAGCGCGCCGTCTTCATGGCGCAAGGCGGCGAATTCGCCTTCGTTCTCTATTCCGCCGCCGCGGCGGTCGGCATCATCGACAGCCAGGCTAACGCGACGCTGACGGCGATCGTCATCATCTCCATGGTGCTGACGCCGCTGGCCATTCTGGCATTGCGGTATCTGACGCCACGCGACGAGCAGTCGCTCGAAGGCGTCGACATCGCCGATGGCCTGACCGGCAGCGTGCTGATCATCGGCTTCGGCCGCTTCGGCCAGATCGCCAGCCAGCCGCTTCTGCTGCGCGGGATCGACGTCTCGATCATCGACAATGAGGTCGAGATGATCCAGGCGGCGGCCGATTTCGGTTTCAAGGTCTATTATGGCGACGGCACGCGGCTGGACATTCTGCGTGCCGCCGGCGCCGGCCGCGCGCGCGCCGTGTTGATCTGCGTCGACAAGCCCGATGTCGCCGTCCGCATCGCAAAGCTGATCAAGGCGGAGTTTCCCCTGCTCACCGTGCTGGCACGCGCTTTCGACCGCGGAACCGCACTGCAGTTGATACGTGCCGACGTCGATTTCCAGATTCGCGAAACCTTCGAATCAGCGCTTGTCTTCGGCGGCTCCACGCTGGAAGCACTGGGCGTCGACCCCGAGGAAGTCGCCGAGGTGATCGAGGACGTCCGCCACCGCGATTCCGCCCGTTTCGAGTTGCAGCTCGCCGAAGGGGTTCGCGCCGGAGCGCGCTTCCTCAAGGGCAATATCGGCACACCCATTCCGACACCGCTCAGCCAGCCGCGCCGCTCCGGTCAGGCGCTCAATGAAGAAACCGCCGGCGTTCTGCACAAATCCGAGCCTGCCGACTAAACATTGGAGAGCAAACAGATGATCGAACTGGGCGAGCGCGCGCTCTCCGTCACCAAATTCTGGCGTGACGCCGGGAAAGATGCATGGTTCGAGAAGAATGACGCCTTCGACGCGGAGTTCCGCAACTGGTTTCTCGAGCTGCATTACGCTGCCGCGCGGCGTGAATGCGACGGATGGTCGGAGCATGCCGAAGGCTCACTGGCGCTGATGATCCTGCTCGACCAGTTCCCGCGAAACTGCTTTCGCGGCACCGGCCATATGTATGCCACCGACCCCCTGGCAAGGCATTTTGCCGAAAAGGCGATCGCCGCCGGCCAGGATCTGGCGCTCGACGAAGAGCTTCGCGTCTTCCTCTATTTGCCTTATGAGCATTCGGAGCATCTCGCCGACCAGCTCAAATCGGTGGACCTCACTACCGCCAAAGCCCAATCCTATCTGAAGTATGCCGTCGAGCACCTGGAGATCATTCAGCGCTTCGGCCGCTTTCCGCATCGAAACAGGATGCTTGGCCGCGAGACGACGCCGCAGGAACAGGTGTTCCTCGACGGCGGGGGATTTGCCGGCTGAGATCAGTGTATCGGAGCCAAAAATGGTTAGAGGTTTTGGTTCGATGCTTTAGGTCAGCCACCAATCCCGGCCGGACGACAATTGCTCGATGCCGGCGCTGTCGAGAGCGGCAAGCCGCTCCGCCACGCTTCTGCCGTCGACGGTGAGGTCAGGCACGATCTCGGCCAGCGGCGCCAGAACGAAGGCGCGCTCCAGCATGCGCGGATGCGGCACTTCCAGCCCGGTTTCGTGGATGATCCGATCGCCGAACACCAGAATGTCGATGTCGATCAGCCGTGGACCCCAGCGCTCCTCGCGCACCCGCTTCAGCCTGCGCTCGACGTCGAGACAGAGATCGAGCAATGCATGTGGCGCGAGCACGGTCGAAATTTCGGCGGCCGCATTGAGAAAATCCGGCTGGTCGAGCTTGCCCCAGGGCGGCGTGCGGTAAAGCGAGGAGACGACAACGACGCGCGTGTTCCCGTCGGCGTCCAGCATGCGCAGCGCCGCGCCCATCGACCTTGCCGGGTCGCCGAGATTGCCGCCAAGGCTGAGGTAAACCGTGTTATTGGGGCCAGGCAACGGTCACCTCGACATGATCGAGCACGCCGGGCACCGGCGCGTTCGGCTTGCGCACAGTGATCTCGGCCTTTTTTATCTGGGGAAAGCGGGCTGTCAGCGCCCGGGCCACCTCCAGCGCCAGCGCTTCTATCAGAAAACGCCTCTCCCCGGTGATGATCTTTTCGATCACCCCGAAGGCAACGCCATAGTGGACGGTATCCTCAATGGAGTCATCGACCAGCGCGCGGCCGGGTTCGACGGTGAGCGCAGCGTCGACATAGAAACGCTGGCCGAGCGTCTCCTCCTCATCCAGCACGCCGTGCCGAGCGAAGAAGGCGCAATTTTTCAGGCGGATGACATACATCGCTCAGCGTCCTGCTCGATTGGAGCGATGCGCGTCCGCTTGGGCGCACAGACTACGCTCTAAGGCCTTTGATCTACGCATTTCGATTTGCGGGCTATGCGGCGGTTTCACGCGCCAGCATAGCATCCGCAACCGCCAGCGCATCCACATTGATTGCGACATCGTGGACGCGAAAAAGCCGCGCGCCCTTGAGCCTCAGTATGACGCTCGTCGCCGCTGTTCCGGCATCTCTGGCCGAGGCGTCGCGGCCGGTGACGGCGCCGATGAAGCGCTTTCGCGATGTACCGGCCATCAGCGGAAAGCCCAAGACATCGAGCTCGGAAAACCGTGCCATCAGGTCGAGATTTTCCTCCGCGGTTTCCTTGGCGAAGCCAAAGCCCGGATCGAGCACGATCTGGTCGTCGGCAACGCCGCTTCGCCGGGCGATTTCCAGGGACTTCCCGAGGAAGAAAAACTGATCCTCGATCACGTCGGGCAGTTTTTGCCTGTCACGCCCGGTGTGCATGATGACAAGGCCGGCGCCGGTTTCGGCCGCGACCCGCGCGATGCCCGGTTCGCGTTGCAGGCCCCAGACGTCGTTGAGGATGTGGGCTCCGGCGGCGACGGCAAGCCGGGCGGTGTCCTCGCGA
Organism: Mesorhizobium sp. WSM4810; assembly: GCF_055811235.1. Classification (NCBI taxonomy): domain Bacteria; kingdom Pseudomonadati; phylum Pseudomonadota; class Alphaproteobacteria; order Hyphomicrobiales; family Phyllobacteriaceae; genus Mesorhizobium; species Mesorhizobium sp. WSM4810. Next base: position 105,162 of record NZ_JBVVQV010000009.1, read on the forward strand.
TAGGTGTCGACCGAAATCAGCGCCTCGCCGCGCCCGGCGAGCGCCTTGATGACAGGCAGCACGCGGGCCTGCTCTTCCTCGATAGCTACCGGAAATGCGCCGGGGCGTGTCGATTCCCCACCGACGTCAATGACGGAGGCCCCTTCTTCCACCATCCGGCGCGCCTGGGCAATCGCCTGTTCGGGCGCGACGAACAGTCCGCCGTCAGAAAAACTGTCCGGCGTGACATTGAGAATACCGACGATCACCGCCTTGCCGCCAAGGTCGAGATGGCGCCCATGCGCCAACTGCCATCGCCCTCTCGTCATTGTCGATAAACCATGTGTGATCCACCAAAGATCAATTCCGTTGCGTCGGCAACGGCCGTAGCGCAAGGTAGGCAAAGAGGCAACATGATGAAACGATCCCTGCTTTGCGCCCTGATGCTTGCTTGTTCCGCCTTGCCGGCGGGCACGGCGAATTTGGTGAAGACATATAGCTATTTCAGCATCGGCGGCAGAACGCTCGATGATATCGGATCCCAGCTTACGAAACTTGGACCTCGGGTGAAAAGCACCGGGATGCGGCATCCAGGCGCCACGCAGATGGCGTTCACCACCCGCGTCAGCTATGCGGAAAGATCGAACTCCTGCGCGATTGCCGACGCCGATGTCACCGTCAAGGTCAAGGTGATCCTTCCCGAGTGGCGCCGCCCGCGCAAGGCTGATGCCGGCGTAAGGCTGTTTTGGGATACATTGTCCGCCGACATCAAGCGTCATGAGGACCGCCATGTCGAGATCGCCAAGAACCATGCCGGCGAACTCGAGGATGCGCTGAAGGCGACCCACCCGCGCAAGACGTGCCAGGAGGCCAAGGCCAAGGCAGCGGAGATCTCCGCCGCTATTCTTGCCAAGCACGACCGCGCTCAGATGCAGTTCGATCGCGTCGAAACCATCAATTTCGAAAGCCGCATCCTGCGGCTGCTGCGTTATCGCATGAAGCGCATCGAAAACGGCCGGCTGCCGGGTTAGCTTCGGCCAGACGGTAAGGACGATTCTCGTTGAGCGAGTAAGAGACTCAGCCGGCGACGCCGAGCTTCTTCTGCAGGCTGGTCGACGACGTCGTATACTGGAATACGATGCGCTCGCCGGGGCTGACGATGCGCTTGGCCGCCTGCGCCATCAGCGCGACCTCATGGAAGCCCGACAGGATCAGCTTCAGCTTGCCGGGATACCAGTTGATGTCGCCGACGGCGAAGATGCCCGGTACCGACGTCTGGAATTTCTCGGTGTCGACCGGGATCAGGTTCTCGTGAAGATTGAGCCCCCACTCGGCGATCGGTCCGAGCTTCATGGTCAGCCCGAAGAACGGCAGCAACCGAGTGCACGGCACCTCGGTGTCACCGTCGGGTCCCTTGATGGTCGCCGCCGAGAGATGGCCGTCCGTGCCGGTCAACCCGGTCACCTGCCCGACATGGAAATCCAGTTCCTTCATCTCCTGCATGGCGTACATCTTGTTGACGCTGTCTGGCGCCGCGCGGAACTCCGGCCGCCGGTGCACCAGCGTCACGCTCTTGGCCACCGGCTGCAGGTTCAGCGTCCAGTCGAGCGCCGAATCGCCGCCGCCGACGATAACCAGGTCGTGGCCGCGGAATTCCTCCATCCGGCGCACCGAGTAGAAGACGCTCTTGCCCTCATAAAGCTCGATGCCCGGAATTGGCGGCCGCTTCGGCTGGAAAGAGCCGCCGCCGGCGGCGATAACCACAATCTTGGCTTCAAACACCTCGTTCTCGTCGGTGATGACGCGAAAGCTGCCGTCCTCGAGCTTTTCGAGGCTCGAGACCATGCGGTTGAAGGTGAAGTCGGGCTTGAACGGCGCGATCTGCTCAAGCAGTCTGTCGACCAGGCCCTGGGCCGAGATCGATGGCCAGCCGGGAATGTCGTAGATCGGCTTTTCCGGATAGAGTTCGGCGCATTGCCCGCCGGGCCGATCGAGTATGTCGATCAGATGGCATGTCATGTCGAAGAGGCCGAGCTCGAACACGGCGAACAGGCCGACGGGCCCCGCCCCGACAATCAATACGTCCGTCCTGATGATATCGGTCATGAATGCGCCTTCGATGCGCATGACCCCGAAAATCGGAATCGATTCTCGCCGGGGATCCTGCGCCCAATCACCGTGCTACAGCGTGCTTTGCGTGGTCCAGGGAACGTGCGGCGCTGTAGAGAACGGCGCGACACTGCATGACCATTGGCCCGCTGCCAAGCCGGCGCCGGAAAAATCGGCTATATCCCCCGCTTAAGCCTCCACGCTTCAGCCCTGGCGGGCGGGCACGCTCACAACCAGGCCGTCGAGAGCGTCGCGCACCTTGATCTGACAGGAGAGCCGTGAGTTCGGCTGGACGTCGTAGGCGAAGTCCAGCATGTCCTCTTCCATCGCTTCCGGCTCGCCGACCTCCGCCGTCCACGCCTCATCGACATAGACATGGCAGGTCGCGCAGGCGCAAGCGCCGCCGCATTCGGCCTCGATCCCCGGCACGGCGTTGCGGATCGCGTTCTCCATGACGGTCGAGCCGTTTTCGGCATCCACGTCAAAATGTGTGCCGTCATGGGCGATGAAGGTCAGCTTGGTCATTTGTCACCTGAAGGGAGTCCCAGCCGAGATAATCACTCCCGCAGACAAGTCAACTGCGGCGCGAAAGCGTCGCTCTATGCCGTTTTTTTCGGAAATGGGTTTAACGGCTGATGGAGGCGACGAAATCGCGGACTTCTTCGATCAGGGAGCCAAGCCGCTTGAGGGTATTGGTATCTTCAGGTTGAAGTTCGATCGCGCCGGCGCAATCGGCAACAGCGAAGGCGCCGACGCCGCGCGCCGAGCCTTTCAGCCCGTGCGCCAGGAGCAGTCTTTGCTTCACATCGGCGTCGACGATCCTGTCGCGAACCGACAACGCCTGCTGCACGAACAGCGCCAGCACCTCCTGTTCGAGGCTGCGGTCGCCCATCGTCTGGCGCGCCAGATGCGTCAGGTCCACGGGCCGCGACCCGGCCGTTCCCGACACATCGCCGCCGGGCATCGAGAAGGCAATGCCGTTTTCGCCACGCATGACTCTGCACCTCCGTTCTTCCAGCCGCCAAAAATAGGCAGCCGCCAAAAAATAGGCCCATCCTGTGGACGACGGGTTAATGATTGGCCCGGAAAAATGTTGCGATAGCGGCGCCGGAATCACAGTTCTGTTAACCTTATATTTAAAGTTTTACGTATCGCACCGAATGCAGGTTTTCTTTACCCCGGTGTGTCATTACGATACGAAAGGTCCATTTTCAGCCTCTTGCGTGGGACACGAAAAGCAAAATCAACAAGTCCCGCGGCAGCTTGTACAGGGTAGCGAAGGCATGGCGAAGAAAACAACGACGACAAGAACGCTCGACAACGACGTAGCCAGGGAACTCGAAAAAGCGCTTGAAATCGATCTGAACGGCGATGCCGGCGGCGACCTCGACATCGCCGCGTCGATGGAGGATTTGGAAGCGCAGATATCGCAGGCCGCCGACGAGTTGGCACGCGAGGGCCGTGACCAGGATGCCGAGGCTGTCGCCAACCAGAACCAGGATGCCGAGCCTGTCGCCAACCAGAATCAGAATGCCGAGCCTGTCGTCAACCAGAGCCAGAATGCCGAGCTTGCCGCCAATCAGGACCAGAAAGCCCAGGACCAGAGAGAGGCGGCAAACGCCAAGCCGGCTGAACCGCGCCCTGCTGAGCTGCGCCCTGTTGAAACGCGCCCCGTTGAAATGCGCCCTGTTGAAACGCGCAATGGCACGCAGTCGGCCGGCTTCACTCCGGCCAACGATCCTCGTCAAAAAGATTACAAGACGCTGCTGCACACCCTCAATCGGCGTGCCTCGAACACGATCTACTGGGTCGTGGCGCTCGTTTCGCTCGCCTGGGTCGCGGGCGCCGGTGCATTGGCAAACCTGCTGTTTGGCCCAGGCATTTGGCAAATCCGCACGCCCGGCCAGTTTTTCGCCCGTCCCGAACTGATTGGCCTGGCAATCGCTGCGATCCTGCCGGTCCTCCTGTTCTGGGCGTTTGCAGCCATGATTCGCCGCGCGCAGGAGATGCGCATCGCCGCTCAGTCGATGACGGAAATGGCTTTCCGCCTGACCGAGCCGGAGCAAATCGCCCAGGATCGCGTCATGATGATCGGGCAAGCCGTGCGCCGCGAGGTTGCGGCCATGGGTGAAGGCATCGAGCGCACGCTTGCACGTGCCGTCGAGCTCGAAACCCTGGTCCACAGCGAGGTCAACCAGATCGAGCGCTCCTATTCGGAGAATGAATCCCGCATCCGCTCGCTTGTCGACGGGCTGGGCAGCGAGCGCGAAGCGGTGGTCACCCACGCCGAACGCGTGCGCGCCTCGATCACCGGCGCGCATGAGACGCTGAAGGACGAAATCGGGGCTGCCAGCGACATCATTCGCGACAGCATCCTCAACGCCTCAACCAACCTGTCGATGACCATCACCAATTCCGGCGACACGTTGATCGACAGGATCAACCAAAGCTCGCTGTCGATCTTCGATTCGGTGGAAGGCCGGCTCGAATCCATCACTGACCGGCTGTCGACCTCCGGCGAAGCCTTCGCCAGCCTTCTCGACACACGCATTGCCAAGCTGACGGAGACGACCGACGGCCTCACCCGGTCGCTGACCGATCTGCTCGACGATCGGACCTCCGGCATGGTGTCGCTGCTCGGCGGCGCCGCACGCACGCTCAACTCCGAATTTGAAGCCAGCCTTGACGGCATCGAGCGGACGCTCGCCGAACGCGGCCAGGTGCTGATCAGTGAGTTCCAGACCCGCGCCGAAGCGCTGGACACCGGCACCCAAAAGCTCAACGCCGCCCTCGAGGCCCGCGCACGCCAGATCAACGAGACCCTGGTCGAGCGCGCGCGCGAAATCGCCCATACCTTCCAGGAGAGCAAGGAGACGCTTTCGGCGATGATCGATCAGGGCAAGACCCAGATCGGCGCCGACATGGCCGACATCGTTTCGTCGACCTCGTCGATGCTCGAAGCACGCGCCGGCGATTTCGCCGGCCGCATGGAAGCGGCCCGTCATGTGGTGTCGCGCGCCTTCGACGCCGACATCCAGCGGCTTGCCGATGCCCGCGTCGGCATCGAGGAGGCTGTCGAGAACCACAGCCGCAAGCTTTCCGAAAGCCGCGAACACATGACGGCGGCCATGCAGGCCGATCTGGAGAAATTCGCCGAAAGCCGCGCCGGCATCGACGCGGCTGTCACCGACCAGGTGCAAAAGCTTGGCGAAGGCCGCAACCTGATCTCGCGCGCCCTGGAGGAGGATCTGCGCAAGGTCAACGAGTCGCGCGCCGCCATCGATGCGTCGCTCGGCAGCCATCTCGAACGGCTCGAAGAGGGCCGCAACAGGCTTTCGCAGGCCTTGAACGAAGACTCCGGAAAACTTGTGCAAGCCCGCACGATAATTGACGAAATGGTTGCCGGCCATGTTGGAAAGCTCGCCGAAGGCCGCAGTATTCTGTCACGCGCTCTCGATGCCGATCTCGGCAAGCTGGCCGGCAGTCGCGCCAGCATCGACGGCCTGGTCGCTGGCCAGGTCGAGAAGATCGCCGAAGGTCGCGCCTTGCTCGCCAAGGCGCTGGAAACCGACATTGTCGGCATCAAGGGTCTCATCGAGACCCATTCCGCCAAACTGGCGGAAGACCGCAGCGAGCTTTCGCGTTCGCTCCAAGACGACCTGTCGGGCATCCGAGGCCTGATCGAGGACCATTCGGGCAGGCTCGCCGACGATCGCAGCCTGCTTTCGCAAACGCTCGAAGCAGACCTCGCCAAATTGGCGGAAAGCCGGTCGAGCATCGACGGGCTGGTCGCCGGCCAGGTCGAGAAGCTGGCCGAAGGCCGCAACATCCTCAAGCGCGCGCTCGAATCCGATCTCAACACGATCAAGGACGTCATATCAGGCCAGTCGGAAAAGCTGGCGGAAGACCGTGGTCAGCTCTCGAAGGCGTTGGAAACCGACCTGCAGAGCGTGAATGGCCTTATCTCCGATCACATGAACCGGCTCTCCGAGGACCGTTCAATCCTATCGAGGGCGCTCGAAGACGATCTCGCCAAGCTGGCCGAAAGCCGGTCCAGCATCGATGGGCTGGTCACCGGGCAGGTCGAGAAACTGGCCGAAGGTCGCGACATCCTCAAGCGCGCGCTCGAATCCGATCTCAACACGATCAAAAGCGTTCTATCAGACCAGTCCGAAAAGCTGGCGGAAGATCGTGGTCAACTGGCGCGAGCGTTGGAAACCGACCTGCAGGGCGTGAATGGCCTTATCTCCGATCACATGAACAGGCTCGCCGAGGACCGTTCAATCCTGTCGAAGGCGCTCGAAGACGATCTCGCCAAGCTGGCGGAAAGCCGGTCGAGCATCGACGGGCTGGTTGCCGGCCAGGTCGAGAAACTGGCCGAGGGTCGCGACATCCTCAAGCGCGCGCTCGAATCCGATCTCAACACGATCAAGGAGGTCCTATCAGGCCAGTCCGAAAAGCTGGCGGAAGACCGTGATCAGCTCTCGAAGGCGTTGGAAACCGACCTGCAGAGCGTGAACGGCCTTATCTCCGATCACATGAACAGGCTCGCCGCAGATCGCTCGACCCTGTCCCAGGCGCTCGAAGACGATCTCGCCAAATTGGCGGAAAGCCGGTCGAGCATCGATGGGCTGGTTACCGGGCAGGTCGAGAAACTGGCCGAGGGTCGCGACATTCTCAAGCGCGCGCTCGAATCCGATCTCAACACGATCAAAAGCGTTATATCGGACCAGTCCGAAAAGCTTGTGGAAGACCGCTCGATCCTGTCGAAGGCGCTCGAGGACGATCTCGCCAAGCTGGCGGAAAGCCGGTCGAGCATCGACGGGCTGGTTGCCGGCCAGGTCGAGAAGCTGGCCGAAGGCCGCGACATCCTCAAGCGCGCGCTCGAATCCGATCTCAACACGATCAAGGACGTCATTTCAGGCCAGTCGGAAAAGCTGGCGGAAGATCGTGGTCAACTGTCGCAAGCCTTGGAGACCGACCTGCAGAATGTGAACGGCCTGATCTCCGATCACATGAACAGGCTCGCCGCAGACCGCTCCACCCTGTCCCAGGCGCTCGAAGACGATCTCGCCAAATTGGCGGAAAGCCGGTCGAGCATCGACGGGCTGGTTGCCGGCCAGGTCGAGAAGCTGGCCGAAGGTCGCGACCTGCTCAGACGCGCGTTGGAAGCCGACCTCAATACCATCAAGGGTGTCGTCGCCGATCAGTCTCAGCAGCTGACCGACAATCGCGCAGAGTTTGCGCGGGCGCTGGAGGCCGATCTCGGCGGTGTCAATGGTCTTGTGAACAGCCACGCCGAGAAGCTCATCCAGGACCGCTCGATCCTGTCCAAGGCGCTCGAAGACGATCTCGCCAAGCTGGCGGAAAGCCGGTCGAGCATCGACGGGCTGGTTTCCGGCCAGGTCGAGAAGCTGGCCGAAGGCCGCGACATCCTCAGACGTGCGCTGGAAGCAGACCTGCAGAAAATTGCGGCAAGCCGCAGCGACATAGACGACATCATCGCCGGGCACGTCGGCAAGCTGACCGAAGGCCGCGACGCGCTGACCCGTGCGCTGGAGGACGACCTCTCCAAGCTCGCCGACACGCGCAAGGAAGTCGACCGTTCCCTGTCCGGCCATATCGACCAGATCGCCGCCAGGAGCACCGACATCTCGGACGCCATTGCCGCCGACGTCGAAAAGATCGAGCAGGCGTTCAGCCGCCAGACCGGCATCATCGAGGAGCGTGCCGGGACCATGGAGCGCGCGCTGTCGACCGGCGTCGACAACGTCCGCAACGTGCTCGAAAAGAGCGCCGTCTTCGTTGCCGGAGCGCTGCGCGAAAAGGTCATGGAAGTCACCAGCGCACTGCATGAGCAGGCAGGCGCGGCTTTCAGTGACGCCGATCGCAAGATCGCCGAACGGGCGGAGCAGACCTCTGCTGCCCTGCTCGCCAGGGCGGAGGATATCGCACGCACCTTCGAGGAAGCGGATCGCCGCCTCGCCGCACGTGCCGAAGACACGTCAAGCGCGCTCGTTGCCCGGGCGGAGGGTGCATCGAGCGCAATCATGGCCCGCGTCGACGACACCTCGAACTCGTTGCTGGCGCGCGCCCAGGAAACGGCCGACCAGCTGGCTGCCCGTGCCAGCGAGATCGCCGGTACATTCGATGCGGCGGACCAGAAGCTGGTTGCCCGCGCGGTCGAAACGGCACAGTCGCTGGCGGAACGCGCCGGCGACATCCTGCGCAATTTCGAAGGCGCCGACGAACGGCTCAGCGTGCGCATCGGCGAATCGGCCGAAGCGCTCGCAGCGCGTGCATCGGACCTTGGCCGCATTTTCGATGCTGCCGACCAACAGCTGATCTCGCGCATCGCCGAAGGTTCGGAAGCGTTGTCGGCCCGCGCGTCCGAGATCGGCCGCATCTTCGATGAGGCGGATCACCGCCTGGTGTCGCGTATCGCCGACAGCACGTCGACGATCGGAGAACATGCTGACAACATCGTCGGGGCCTTCGCCAGCACCGAGCAGCGGGTTGCCGAACGTGCAAAGCAGACCGGGCAGGACCTAGCCGTCCACGCCCGTGAGATCGAGCAGGCGCTCGCCGGCGCCGACGAGCGCCTGGCCTCCAGCGCGGCGGCCGCGGCGGCTCGCGTCGAGGAACAGGTTGCCGGCGTCGAAAACCGTCTGGTCAACACCACCGAAACGATAGGCCAGAAGCTCAACGAGCAGGTTTCGACCGCCGAGGCGCAGCTCATTTCGCGCGCCAACTCGATCGCCGAAACCTTCACGGCGGTCGGCCAGCATATCGGCCAGAGCACCAACGACGCCGCCAAGACCATCGGCACCAACACCCGCGAGCTCAACACCATGCTTGCGGCACGTTCGGCCGAGATCTCGAAAATCCTTGACGAAACGGCACGGCCTCTGGTCGAGCGCTTCGCCCACGGCGGTTCGGAATTGCAAAAGAGCATGGAAGAGGTGACCGAACGTGCCACCGAGAAGCTGCGCAGCGAAAACGCCGCCTTGGTCGACGCGCTCGCCAGCCGCACGGCCGAAACATTGTCGGCCGTCGAAGGGGCGCGCTCGACGCTCGCCGACAGCGTCGCCGACCTCATCGGCCGCATGAGCACCTCGAGCGCACAGCTCGGCCAGCTGATCGAACAGGCGGCGGCCAATCTCGGCCAGGTCGACGAACGCCTGACCGGCAGCACGCAAAGCTTTGCGGCGACCACGGAAAAAGCCGCGCAGACCTTCGCCAGCTCGGCGCGTCTGGTCGATTCGAACACGACACGGCTTACCGAGCTGTCGTCCTCGACCTTGCGCGAGGTTGCCTCGATCGCCACCAAGTTCGACGAGCACAGCCGATTGCTGTCGAGTGCTTCGGACCTGTTGAGCTCGGCCCAGAGCAACCTCGAACACACGCTGGAAAGGCAGTCGTCGCTGGAGGACCTCGCCGTCGGCCTGGTCAAGAAGTCGGAGGATCTCGAAAAAGTCATGCGCTCGTTCGAGGATCTGGTCGGCCAGACGTTGCAGAACGCCGAAGGCAAGACGCTGGAGTCGGCGGACAAGATCCGTACCTCCATTGCCGACGTCGTCGATTCGGCAACCAAGCGCTTTGCCGACGCGACCGAGGAGATGCGACGCACCGCCAGCTCGATCAAGAGCGAGCTCGACCTTACCCGCGCCGAGCTCAAGAAGGGTGTCATCGAGATGCCGGAAGAGGCAAAGGAATCGACCACGGCCATCCGTCGTGCCGTTTCCGAGCAGATCAACGCCCTGAAGGAACTCTCTGATATCGTTGCGAAATCTGGCCGCAGCACCGACTCCTCGGAGCCGCGCAACCTGCGCCCGGCACAACAGGCGCCTGCCCCGCGCGCCACTGAGCCGCTGCGCCGTCCTCCGGCCCCGGAACCCCTTGCCCCGCAGGCGCCGTCGGATGACACCGCACTGCGCGGCGACCTGGAACGCCCGCCGGAGACGGCGCCGCGCCAGCGCGACCCTAATGGCCGCGCGCCGCAGGGCGGCTGGGTACGCGATCTCTTGACCGGGGCGTCGCGCGAAGAGGCCGCCAAGCCCGCAGCACCTTCGGAAGCGCCACGCTCGGCAGCCCCTGCCCAGCGCTCGCCGCTTCATGTCGTGGAGTCGCTCAACTCGCTTTCCGTCGACATCGCCCGCGCTATCGATCACGACGCCTCGATCGAACTGTGGAACCGCTACCGGAGCGGCGAGCGTGACGTGTTCACCCGGCGTCTCTACACGCTGAAGGGACAGCAGACGTTCGACGAGATCCGGCGCAAATATCAGATGGAGGCGGAATTCCGCGCCGCCGTCGACCGTTACTGCGACGACTTCGAAAAGCTGCTCAAGGACGTCTCGCGCAACGACCGCGACAACATGATGGCGCAGACCTACCTGACGTCGGACACCGGCAAGGTCTATACGATGCTAGCCCACGCCAGTGGCCGCCTGCATTGATCAGACGATGGGCGAACGGAAATAGGCGGGAAATTCCCGCCTTTTTGGAGCAATCGCTTCGGGTTTGAATTTCACATCGTCACCGGCGTTGGCCCTGCCCCTCAGGCGGCTCCGGCTGCGACAATTGAGTGCACGGCTGTGGTCAGATCACCGAATCGGTCCAGCGGACGATGTCCTTGGCGGCATCGCCGAACGCCCTGTCGAGCGCGTCGACATAGGCCTGGTTGCCGCTGCCGGAGACGGGCGCGGTCGCGTTGAAGCTCTTAGAGGCGCGCACCTCGCCATTGCGGTCGTTCAATATCCGCACGAACAGCTCGACCTCGGCGTGTTGGCCGCCGTCGACGCGGACTTCGAAGGAACGGACCTCGACGATCACCTGATAGTCGATCGCCAGGCCCTCGCCCGGCTTGCCGACACCGGCGAAACTGCCCGAGCGCTGGAATGTCTCGGCCAGCCGCGCCTGCACGATCAGCGGCAGCCGGTCGGCCCATTGCGCTCCCTTGAGGTACTGGATCGAGCGCACCGACGGCTTGATGACGATGTTCTGGCTGTCCAGCGCCTTGAGCGCGGAAGGCTGGGCGATGAGGATTTGTTGGCGGCCGCGGCCGCGCGCATCGAGCGACGGCGCCGACAGTTCGAATGTGTCCAGGGGCGCCGGCCCGCCGCCCGGCAAAAACGCGCAGCCGGCCAGCGAAAGCGCAAGCAATGCCACACCCGCAGTGGGCCCGCCCGCTTTGACCCCGCCCAATCTAAGCACGCCCAATTTAAGCACGACCGACTTCACACGCGATCCCCGTTGTCCCCGAATCGAATGAGCAAATCGCACCCGCAGCGTACTTGCCTGCCGTTCTTGGGGCCGGCGAAAGCCGAAGTCAACGCCGCACCCTGCCATCGAATTGCCGAACCTCACCTTCGCCGCCTGACAGGATTCGCTGCGGATTGCGGCTGAGATCCGTTACCGCCTCTTCGATGCGGTTGATCGAGCGACGGCTGTCTTGGACCAGCGCTTCGACGTCCTGCAGGCCCTGGCCGGAGAATCGCGCCAGATTGTCGGTGATGGTGCCGAGGCGGGCGTTCAGCGTGTCGGCGACCTGCTTGAACGATTTCAGGGTATTCCTGGCATCGGCTATCATGCCGTCGGCCTGGCCTGAGCCGAGCAATGTATCGACCTTGACGAGGATGCCGTCGACACGCACCGAAGCGTCGTTGAGGCGCTCCGCGAGCTGCTGCGCGTCCTTGATCGTCTGGTCGATATCGTCGGCCCGGTTGGCGAATTTGTTGGTCACCTTGGCGATGTCGGCGGCAGCCTCGTTGGCGTTTTCGCTGGCCTTCTGGATGTTGGCCAGCGCGGTGCGGACCTGTGCCGGATCGATGCCGTCGAGAACGCCGTCGACCTTGGCCAGCGTGCCTTGCGTCCTTTGGGCGAAATCGTTGATCGACCCCACCGCGGTGTCGACATTCCTGACGACCGTGTCGAACTGCTTGCTGGTTTCCTTCAGGTTCTCGGTCACCGTATCGACGTTGGCGACAATACTCTTGATCTGATCCTTGTCGACGGCGTTGAGCAGCCCTTCCGCCGCCTTCAGCGTGCCGTCAAGCTTGCCCGAGACGCCCCTCAGTTCCTCCGACAGCGAACTGACGCTGGCGAGGAATTTGTCGATGCCGTCAGAGTTCTTGGCCAGCGCATCGGAGAAGGTCTGCACATTGTTGACGGTCTGCGTCAGCGGCCCGCGAACGTCGCTGGTGAAGCCTTCGAGCTGGGAGAGAACCGTATCGGCGCGGGTGAAGATGTTCTGCGCCGTCTGCAACAGGTTGGTGACCGCCGACGGGTTGGCGACGATCTCGGCGACGCGGCCCTCCTGCTCCGCCTGGTCGAGAAGGTTGACCTCCTTGGGGTCAGCGCCCCTGAGTTCGATACTCGCTTGGCCGGCGAGGCTGACGATCCCGATATCGGCCTGCGTCGATTTGGTGATCGGCGTCGTGCGGCCTACTTCGGCTTCGGCTATGGCGTCGTTCGGATTGGCGGGGTCGATATAGACGCGCCTGACATCCCCGACCCTGACGCCGTTGAACAGCACGAAACTGCCGCGGCCGAGGCCGGAAGCCGATCCCGGAATGCGCACCCGCAGCATCGCCGTCTCACCCCTGTCGCCGATCGCGGCCGTCCAATAGACGAACGCGAATGCCGCCAGGATCGCGGCTAGCGTGAAAATGCCGACAATGACGTAGTTGGCTCTGGTTTCCATTTATCCACTTATGGCTACGCGCGGGCCGCAAGATCAAGTTGCCGCGCACGTTTTCCGCGAAAATAGGATTTCACCCAGGGTTCCTCGCTCTTGAGCATGTCGTCGATCGTGCCTTCGACCAGCACTTTCTTGTTGCCGAGCACGGCCACCCGATCACAAGCGGTGAACAGCGTGTCGAGATCGTGCGTGACCATGTATACGGTCAGATCCATGGTATCGCGCAGCTTGACGACCAGTTCGTCGAACTCAGCGGCGCTGATCGGATCGAGGCCGGATGTCGGCTCGTCCAGGAATACGATGTCGGGGTCGAGCGCCAGCGCGCGCGCCAGCGCCGCACGCTTGATCATGCCGCCGGAAAGCTCGGACGGGAATTTCTGCGCCGCATCCGGCGGCAACCCGACCAGTTCGACCTTGAGCATCGCCAACTCGTCCATCAGCTTTTTCGGCAGATCGAGATATTCGCGCATCGGCACCTGCACGTTTTCGAGCACCGTGAGCGCCGAAAACAGCGCGCCGTGCTGAAAGAGGACGCCAAGGCGCATGTCGATGCGAAGGCGCTCCCTCTCGCTCGCCTTTTCGACATCGACGCCGAACAGCTTGATCGTTCCCGACTGCTTGTGCACCAGGCCGAGAATGGTGCGCAGCAGAACCGACTTGCCGGCGCCGGAGGCGCCGACGAAGCCGAGAATTTCGCCACGCCGGATATGGAGCGACAATTTATCGAGAATGACCTTGTCGCCGAAGGAGACGGTGACGTCGTGCGCAGAAAGCACGATCTCGTCCTCGTCGGCCCTTTGCGTAGTCGTGGTCGGCTTTGTGCCAAGCAGCGCCATGTCAGAACTCGATCGCTGCGTAGAACATGGCGAAAAGCCCGTCGAGGATGATCACCACGAAGATCGACTTCACCACCGAAGCAGTCACGTGCTGCCCGAGCGATTCGGCGCTGCCGCCGACCTTCATGCCTTCGACCGAGGCGATCGTGCCGATGATCATGGCCATGAACGGCGCCTTGATCAGCCCGGCAAAGATGGTGCTGAGATCGATGGCAACGCGCAGCCGGTCGATGAAGGCGGCCGGTGCGATGTCGGAGTAGAGCCATGCCGCCAGTATGCCGCCGCCGAGTGCGGCGAAATTGGCAATGATCGTCAGGCAAGGCAGTGCGATCACCAGCGCGACCAGCCGCGGAAACACCAGAACGCCGATCGGATTGAGCCCGATGACCTTCAGCGCGTCGACCTCCTCGCGCATTTTCATCGAGCCGATTTCAGCCGTGATGGCGCTGCCCGAACGGCCGGCGATCATGATCGCAGTCATCAGCACGCCGAGCTCGCGCAGGATCAGCACGCCGACAAGGTCGACGACGAAGATATCGGCGCCGAAATAGCTGAGCTGATAGGCGCCTTGCTGGGCGACGATCGCCCCGACGATGGCCGACATCAGCACAACCACCGGGATGGCGCCGACGCCCATGCGGTCCATCTGGTTGAAGATCGCCGCCGGATTGACCGCATGGCCGCGGCCAAGCTTCATCTGCGCGCCGCGTATCGTGGCGCCCAGTATGTTCATCGCGGCCAGGAAATCGTCACGCATCTCATAGACGCGCCGGCCAACCGCCTCGAGCGCGCGAATGACGATGTTCGGCGGCCCAACGATGCCGGAATCAGGTTCGCGTCGAACAGCGTCACCGACGGCGCCGAGCAGGATCGAGGCAACCTCGCTTTGCCCCTGCATCGTGATTTTCACACCCTGCTTTTCGAAGGCGCTGACCAAACGGTCGATCACCCAGGCGCCGGCGGTATCCATTTTCTCGATATGCGAGAGGTCGAGCGCCAGCGTCTGAAAGCCGCTGCGTTGCTCGATCTTGCGCATCTCGTCATCGACGAGCGCCACGGTGCGTGTCGTCCAGGTGCCGGAGAAAGCGCAGCCGAGGACGCCGCCGTCCTCGCCGACCACAACTCGCGGCTGGTGGTCGGCCTCCTTGGCGGTCGTGCCGCTTGCGTCGCGTTTGCGGATCGTCAACATGGCGTCCTGTTTAGCCTGACGGGCCGATCTGTTTAACCTGACAGAACCCACCTGTCGATTTGCCGACAAGCTTGTTGTCGCACAGCCGGAGCAGAAAAATATGGCGCGTGTCATTTCGGTCGAGTCCGAGCGCTTTCCTATCGCCGGGACCTTCACCATCTCGCGCGGTTCGAAAACCGAAGCCGAGGTCGTCACAGTGACGATCCGCGAGGACGGCCAGAGCGGGCGCGGCGAATGCGTCCCCTACAAACGCTATGGCGAAACCATCGAGGGTGTGCGCGATGCGATCGAGGCGATGCGGGAGCAGATTCAAGACGGCATCAGCCGGGCCGCGCTGCTCGACGCCATGCCGGCGGGCGCGGCGCGCAACGCCGTCGACTGCGCGCTATGGGACCTGGAGGCGAAGATCGCAGGCAAGCCGGTGGCTTCCAGCATCTGCACGGCGCCGCCGAGGGCGCTCGAAACGGCTTACACGCTGTCGCTCGGCGAGCCCGAAGCCATGGCAGCCCAGGCCCGCGCCAATGCCCTGCGCCCGCTTCTCAAGGTCAAGATCGGCGGCGACAACGACATGGCCCGCATCCGCGCGGTCAGGGAGGCGGCACCGGCGAGCCGCATCATCCTGGACGCGAATGAGGGCTGGAGCGACGACAACATCGTTGCAAACCTGGCCTTTGCCGCCGAGCACGGCATCGCGCTGATCGAACAGCCGCTGCCGGCGGGCCGTGATGGCATCCTTCGCAACATCGCCCATCCGGTGCCGATCTGCGCTGATGAAAGCCTGCATGAGGCTAAAGACCTTGCCTGGCTTGTCGGCCTTTACGATGCGGTCAACATCAAGCTCGACAAGTCGGGCGGCTTGACCTCTGCCCTCGTCCTTCGCGATCGCGCCCGCGAACTGGGTTTTGGCGTCATGGTCGGCTGCATGGTCGGCACGTCATTGGCCATGGCGCCGGCGGTGCTGTTGGCCCAGGATGCCGATTTCGTCGATCTCGACGGTCCGCTGCTGCTGGCCCGCGACCGTGCGCCTGGCCTTGTCTACCAAGTTTCGCTGGTGTCACCGCCCGATCCGGCGCTGTGGGGCTGAACGCGCCGCAAGCCCGATCAGCACAAGGCCGACCAGGGCGATCGGGATCATGGCATAAAAGCCGTCGACGCCGAAGCGGTCGTAAAGCGGGCCGCACAGGAGCGTCACCACAGCGGTGAAAAAGCCGTTGGAGAAATAGGCGATGCCTTGCGCGGCCCCGGTGCGTTCCTCCGCGACCGTCTCACCGATCATTTTCTGCAGGCCGATCAGCACCAGCGCCACCGAGACCGCGTGCAGCGTCTGGACTGCGAAAAACCCACCTACGCCAAGGCCAAGCGGCCAGATCAAGGGAAAGGCAATCCAGCGCACGATCGCGCCTATTCCCGCCATCACCATGATCGATACGACCGAGAAGGAACCGAAAACCCGAGTAAAGATCATGAACATGCCGATCTCGGCCAGGACACCCCAACCCCAAAGCAGCCCGACCACAGAGTCGCCGATGCCGATCGATTTCCAGTAGATCGAGACGAAGCCGTAGAAAAACGCGTGGCTGGCCGTGATGACGCCGACGCCGACGGAGAAATACAGGAAATAGCCGTTGAGGAGTTTTGGCGCCGACTGCTGGATGTCGGCAGCCGAAAGCGGCGAGGCACGGCGGGGACGGCCGAGCCGCGGCGCGATCAGTGCGACGACAAGTGCGGCGCCAAACGCCACGAAGATGATCACCGGAACTGCCTGGGCGCCGGTCGCCGACAGGATAAAACCGCCGACAAGATTTGCGCACAGATAGGAGATCGATCCCCATTTGCGCATGTTGGCATAATTCGAGCCGAAGCGGCGCACCCCCGACAGCGCCAGCGAATCGGCGATCGGCGAATGCGGCGTCCAGGCGACAGTGAGCGCCAGCGAAACGGCCAGCACCATGGCATAGCTCGGCGTCAGGAAATAACCGGCGGATAGCGCCAACGATGCGGCCGTCAGCGCGACATAGACATGGGCGCGGTCGCTCGCCCTGTCGGCCAGTGCCGTGAGCAATGGCGTCGTCACCACGCGCAGGAACATCGGTGCCGCGAGAATGATCGCTATCTGCTCGGCATCAAAACCGTTTGCCTGCAGCCACAACGGAAAGTACGGCAAATGTATCCCGAGCGGCACGAAAAGCGTGAAGAAGATCAGGCCCATGCGCAACTCGAAATGACGCGGCTTGACGAGCTGTTCGGGTGAAAGCGGCGGCAGGGAGGACATCAGCAGGCAATCCGTCGGCGCAGCATTCGACCGGCCGGCCAGCCAACGCACGCCGATCCCATAACATGGCGAAAAAAGCGATGAAACCGCTGCGCTAAAGCGCGTCGCGTTTGACCGGCCTCATGCGACGCGCTTCAGGTTCTTGTTTTATGCATGTCGTTATCGCAAAACCGCTGCATACCCTCGGGTCAGGCCCTCAGGGCATGCTTTTGCGCGACATGCATGAACGCATCATCGCGTCAGGCAGCCTGGACTGCCCTGCCCTTGATGCCGACGATGTCGATCGGCACCAGCACTTCGCCGCCGGCCGGAGCCTCCGGCAGGACATGTGCCCAGTGCAGGATTTCCATCTGGCCGTCGAAATGCTCGACCACCGCGGTGCAGCTCTCCACCCAGTCGCCGGTGTTGATGTATTGCACGTCCTCATAATTTTCGATCGCGGCATGGTGGATGTGGCCGCAGATCACGCCGTCGACATGCGAGCGGCGCGCTTCCTCGGTTAGCATGGTCTGGAACGAGCCGATGAAATTCACCGCCTTCTTGACGTTGACCTTGGCCCAGGACGAAAACGACCAGTATGGCAGGCCAAGCAGCTGGCGAAGTCGCGTCACCACGCGGTTGACCAGCATCGCCGCATCATAGGCGTAGTCGCCGAGATAGGCCAGCCAGCGCGCATTGTGGACGACGGTGTCGAACTGGTCGCCATGGATGACGAGAAAGCGTTTGCCGTTGGCGGTCTCGTGGACGACGCGGTCGGCGACGACGATGCCGCCGAAATGCACGCCCTGGAACTGGCGCGCGAATTCGTCGTGATTGCCGGCGATGTAGGTGATGCTGGCGCCCTTGCGCGCCTTGCGCAGCAATTTCTGGACGACGTCATTGTGGCTTTGCGGCCAGTGCCAGTTCCGTCTGAGCCGCCAGCCGTCGACGATGTCGCCGACGAGATAGATGATATCGGCGTCGTGATGGCGCAGGAAATCGATCAGGAACTCGGCCTTCGCCGCCTTCGATCCGAGATGGACGTCGGAGATGAACATGCTGCGGAATGTGCGGGGCTCTGCGCCAGGCATTGGATTCTCACCGTTGCTTCCGAACAGGCTATGCCTCGATTCATGCAACAACCGTATGACGGTTGCGATTGGTCCAGCCCCAAGAGTAGGTTGCGACCCAAATCAGAGGAGAAATCGCCATGAATCTCGGTATTCGCGGAAAAAAGGCCATCGTCTGTGCTTCGAGCAAAGGACTTGGGCGCGGTTGCGCCATGGCGCTGGCCGAAGCGGGCTGTGATCTGGTCGTCAACGGGCGCAACGCCGACCAACTGGCCAAGACCGCCGCCGAACTGCGCGAAAGATTCGGCGTTGAGGTGACCGAGATCGTCGGCGACGTGTCGAAGCCCGAGGTGCAGAAGGCGCTGCTTGCCGCCTGCCCCGATCCCGATATCCTCGTCAACAACAATGGCGGACCGCCGCTTCGCGATTTCCGCGAGCTCGACCGCGAAAAGATCCTCGAAGGCGTCACCCAGAACATGGTGACCCCGGTCGAACTGGTTCAGGCTGTCATCGACGGCATGGCCGAGCGCGGCTTCGGCCGCATCGTCAACATCACCTCGCTGTCGGTCTATGTTCCCATTCCAGGCCTCGATCTGTCGTCCGGCGCGCGCGCCGGACTGACTTCGTTCCTGGCCGGCGTCGCGCGGACGGTGATCGACCGCAATGTGACGATCAACAACATGCTGCCGGGCAAGCTCGACACCGACCGGCTGCGTCCCCCGCATGAAGCCGGCACCCCGGAAGATCCGGCAGCCGCCGCCGCACGCAAGACCCAGGCAGCAGTCAACGTTCCGGCCAAGCGGCTCGGCACGCCGGAGGAATTCGGCCAGATTTGCGCCTTCCTGTGCTCGGTTCACGCCGGCTACCTGACCGGGCAGAACATACCGGTGGATGGCGGCCTCTACGTCAGCGCGTTTTAGCGCCTAACGCTTGGTCCCGCTGGCAACGGCGAGAAAAAGGATGTTTTTCTGACCGTCTTTCACGGCGGATCCCGAGGCTTGCTGCGGCCGCCCCTGACCGCCTCCACGCACTTATGAGAGTGCAACTAGTCTCGCCCCATCAGCGTTTTGATCAGCGTCTCGGCGAGCCAGCTTTCATATTCGTCCGAAGACCAACCCCGCTCCAACACGAGCATGCGATATACGTCGCGGCCGGTATACATCCATAGGATGTCGCGCACGCGGGCTAAGCCGAGTTGGCGCGCGACAGTGACGGATGCGACGAGAAGGTTGGCACGCGCTTCCTGGAGCTTGAAGCGAACGGTCTCCAACTCCGTCTCGATCGCCTTCAGCTCGGGAGACAGGGCCGAGACGCCTCGCATAAGGCCGATCTCCTCGCGTTCAGCATCAAGGATGACCCGAGAGATCGAGGCAGTAATACGCAGAATTTCCTCGGGGTCTCTCGCGTTCTCGGCTTGCTTAGCTATCTCCGCATAGCGCGGCCCGAAGAAGGAACGGTCGACCACGGCTCTTAGAATGCCGATCTTCGACTGGAACAGGGCATAGACGGTCGGTGCCGAAACACCGGCGGCTGATGAGATGTCATTAATCGTGACCTTTTCCACTCCGCGCGCAGTAAAAAGCTCTTTCGCCACATCGAGAATGCGTTGACGCGTGCCGGAAGCGCGCTCCGACCGCAGCCGTGCGTCGTAGCGCCTGCGGGTTTTTGAATTGTCATTCATATTGGATATAGTAAGCTATACCCAATATAACCGCCAGATCATTGAATCAGTAGGCTGGAAGGAGGAGCAGCATGATCAAGTTTGTGCCGATAAACCTCTGGGGGATCGGAACTGCGGTACTCGCAGCCTGGGTTGTCGCTGGGCTTTGGTATTCGCCGCTGCTCTTTATCCGACCGTGGGCCGAGATGTCGGGCGTCGACGGCGCGAAATTCGCCGCCGGCCTGGGGCGGGCGATTGCGGTCGACCTTGCCTCGTTTGCGGTCATGGCGTTTATCCTCGATCAGGTACTTCACGCCTGGGGCGCGCTGACGATCGTCTCGACCGTCCTCTGCACTTTCCTGCTCTGGCTCGGCTTCGTCGCTGTCACGCTGCTGCATTCGGTGACCTATGAGCACCGGCCTCTGCACTATTATGCGATCAATGCCGGCTATCGCTTGGTCAGCATGGTGGCAATGGGTGTGATCCTGACCGTGTTGCGGTAACAAAGGCGCTGTTGTCGACCTGTTCCAGGCATCCGGATTTGCTCGCACTGCGGCGCAAGTTGACCCAAAGGCGACCTTCCGGAACCGATTTTCCTTCCCCAAACCGGACTTTGAACGCAACCAGCGCTCATGACCCGAAGCGGCCAAATATCAGATGGAACATTCGACCATGTGCGGGGCAGTGCTAAAAGGTGACGAGCGGGTTTACGGCCGTGTCGCGATTCTAACGAAAAATTCCAAGCGCTGGCATTGGCACTTTATGGATGACGTGTGGCTGTTGCTGTCCGCCGGTTTTCTAGGCTTGATGAGAGGCTAGGTAAGCAAAATGAGCGATGTGGACGAACACCTCGATCTGACGGAGATCAACGCCGTCCGCAGGTTGTTGACGTCAAAGCCACGACCGGTGGACTGGGGCGAACGCCGGGCGCGGCTCGACGAGGTTGGTTCGGTGTGGCCGATTGCGGACGACATCCGATGCGAGGATGCGGTTCTCGACGGCCTTGGGGGAGAGTGGTCGCTAGCGCCTGAGAGTGACAGGGATAAGGTTCTGCTCTTCTTCCACGGTGGTGGCTACTGCTCCGGCTCTCTCCAAAGTCATCGTCGAATGGTGACCGAGGCAGGTCGAGCAATGGGAATGCGCACCCTCGCGATCGACTATCGACGCGCACCGGAACATCCTTTCCCTGCGCAACATGAAGACGCACTTACCGCATGGCGCTTTCTGAGCCGGCAAGGGATCGCGCCGGACCGCATCGTGGTTGGCGGAGACAGTGCGGGCGGCAACCTCACCCTGTGCTTGGTCAATATATTGCGCGCGGCAGGGGAGCGGTTGCCGCGATGTCTTTGGCTGGTCTCGCCCTGGACGGACCTTTCGATGTCCGGCGCGACACTATCAACTAAGGACGCGATCGACCCTATCATCCACCGGGCGTATTTGGAGGACCTGGCCACCGCCTATGTTCCCCATGGCGTTGGTCGGCGCGATCCCCTGATCTCGCCGTTGTTCGCCGATCTGGGCGGATTTCCCCCAATGCTGATACAAGTCGGTTCGGCCGAGGCGCTGTTGTCGGACGCAACTCGGCTCGCGGAAACCGCTGGCGCGGCTGACGTCAAAGTACGTCTCGAAATTTGGCCGTATATGATTCACGCTTGGCCGGTTTGGAATGCAGGATTGAGTGCCGGTCGCCGCACTCTTCACAGCGCGGGTGTGTTTGTCCGCGAATATTTATAACCCTGGGTGAGGCATTTGCTGGCGCCACTTTCTCGTTCCCAATCGACGAGACGAATGACAGCATTCCGCAGGCTGCACCGTTGTAGACATCACACTGGGCGGTGGCGGCCTCTACGTCAGCGCGTTTTGGTACCTAACGCTTGGTACCCGCTGGGAACGCCGGGAGGCAATCCATCTCGGCCGTTCTTGTCAGGAAGTGACGGCTCTGAACGCAGGCGTTGCAGGTGCCGTGCCAGACCATAAGGAGCCGATTTATCGTGCGAAGTCTCAAAGACATCGGCTGCGCTGGCGAGGGGGCGGGTGTGGTGTTGAGCAGCGGGGCTATGATGGCCCCTTCCCGCGCCGGCCGCCGCTACAGTGCATAGGGCCATTCGTCCGGCACGAAGCGATAGGCGTCGCCATCGCGCGCCACATGGCCGATGCCGGGGAACGGCAAATGCATGCCTGCGATCAGCATCCGGTCGGCAGCGACCCGGTCGAGGGTCCGCTTGCGCGTTTCGGCAGCCAGCTTGGAATCGACATCGAAGGCGATGCTCCAATCCGGGCGCGCGAACTGGTAGGTCGCCATGTGCACGACATCGCCCCAGATGAACAGCGCCTCGCCGTCCGATTCCACGATGAAGCCGGCATGGCCCGGAGTGTGGCCGGGCAGCGGCACGGTGCGGATCGAGCCGAGCGCCTCGCGCTCGCCGTCCACTTGCCGCAGGCGATCCGTATAAGCGGCGGCAGCCTTGCGTGCCCCGATGAAGAACGGCTTCGCTTCGTCCGGCGCCTGGTTCATGTTCGCATCGTCGTGCCAGAAGGCGTAGTCGGTGGCGGTGACGACGAGTTCGGCATTGGGAAACAGCGCCTGGCCGGCGGGAGTCAGCACGCCGTTGATATGGTCGGGATGCATGTGGGTAATCAGCAATGTGTCGATCTGGTCCGGAGAGACGCCGGCCGCCTCGATAGCGGCCGGAAGTCGGCCGAGTGACGGGCCCATGCTGTCCGACGTACCGGCGTCGACGAGCACCAGACGGTCGCCCAGATTGATGAGATAGGCATTGACCGGTGCGCGGCGCGGTCCGGGCTTCTGGAAGCTGGCCTCAGCCAGCCGCTCCGCATCGGCCTCAGCGAGCCCGATGACCAGCTCGGAACCAATGTCGATATAGCCATCTAGTAGCGCCGTAACCTGGACCGATCCCACGTTGCGGCGCAGCGCGCCAAGCGTTGCGGCGTCGACCAGCGGCGCTCGGGCCACCGCCGGAACGGATACATTGGCTAGGAGAGTGCCGCCGGTTAGGCCGGCACCGGCGAGAAAATGACGGCGGGAAAGCGGCATTGCATCGTCTCCAGTTTGGGGATCAAGAGCTCCAGGCGGAGCAAGGCGGGTCTATGTCATAGGCTCAGCTTTTTGAACTTGCCGATTCCTTATATGTCTTATTACTCTTGTTTATTAATCACGACGGAGAGTTGCCATCATGGACCGCTTGACCGAGCTGACCAGCTTCGTACGCGCCTGCGATACCGCCAGCTTCTCGGCGGCAGCGCGCGAGTTGGGCTTGAGCCAGCCGGCCGTCAGCCAGCAGATCCGCGCACTGGAAAAGCGTCTAGGGGTCCGGCTCTTTGACCGTACGACTCGCCATGTTTCGCCGACGGAAGCCGGCCGGCGTTATCTGGAGCGCGCCCGCGACATCATCGAGCGCCTCGAGGAGGCGGACCGCAGCGTCGGCTGCCTCGAATCGAAGATGTGCGGACGTCTTGCCGTCGGCGCGCCGGCCAGCTTCGGCGCAGGTGTGCTTGGCAGCTACCTGATCGAGTTCAAGCGCGCCTATCCGGAACTGTTGCTCGACGTGGCGCTGACCGACAGTTTCGTCGATGTGATCGCAGAGGGGCTCGACGTGGCGATCCGTATGGGGACCATCGATGACGACCGGCTGATCGTGCGCAAGCTCGGCGTGATCGGGCGCTGCCTTGCGGCGACGCCAGAGTATCTCGACCGCAGGGGCCGGCCGCGACGCCCGGAAGATCTCGCCGACCATGATTATCTGCTTTACGCCCACATCAGGAAGCGCGATGTCGTGCCGCTCACCGGCCCGGGCGGCGAAAAGGCCGAGGTGCGAATCCGGCCGGCCATGCGCTCCGACAATTCGCTGCTCAATCATCAGGCGTTGCTGTCCGGCGTCGGCATCGGCCTCGGGCACAGGGTGATACTCGATCCGCTCATCGCCGAAGGCTTGCTCGAACATGTGCTGCCGGACTGGCACTATGCGCCGCACCATGTGCATGCGGTCTATCCATCGAACCGCTTCATTCCGTTGAAGGTCAGGCGGTTCGTTGCCGGCTTCGCCGATCACCTCGCCGCGATGGGTGCGTTCATCGATGACAAAAAAGCATGTACATCCAAGGAAACGGCGCCGGCCCAGTGAAGTCTGACGTTTGTACGCGCAGGGAAATGGCGGAGACGGGGGAGTCGAGATGTGGCGCGGCGGAGATAGGCGTAGCCCCGCAACCGCGCAGTGAGTAGCTGTCGGGTGGACGGCAGCCGCAAAGCTTGGAGGCGGTCGACCTGACACCGTTGCGGCTACTGCTCCCGCAGGACACATGAACTGCCCTTCATGGTCATTCCTCCTGCCGATCGAGAAACCGCTTCACGGCGCCGAGGAACACACCGCGCCCTGCTGCCTCGCGGTCGAGATGCACGAAGTGGGTAGCGTCCGGGATGTTCAGGCGTTCCGCTTTTGGTGCTTCGTCCACAATTGCCTTCGCATCCTCCGGTCGGCTCCAGAAATCCCGTCCGGAACGGATGACGAGCACCGGCATGGTGAGCGCCGCCGCCGACCATTGCCGGCGATCGAACGCGAGTTCGAAGCTGTCGGCCATGGCGCCGCTCGGTGACCGGAAACTCGGCGGCTGGCGCGTCGACGCCGTCTCGTCGGAGGCGAGTGCCGCATCACCATAGGCCGCGGCCACCGCGGGATCGCGCCACTGAGCCTTGTCCGCGACCGGGATGCTGTCGTCCCAGGCGGTGAACAGGCTCGGACGTGTATTCAGCCGATAACCGCCGAACGCATGGACATTGAACGTCCCGGGCCGATCCGGATTTTCGAGCAGCGAGCCGGTGCCAAGAGTGGGATGCTGGTCTGAGCCTCCATACAGGGTGTTGTAGAGGATGAGCCGATCGACCGTCTGCGGAAACCGGCTGGCATAGGCGCCGGCCCAATGCCCGCCGGTGGCCCAGCCGACGAGGCTGATCCTCGAAACGTCGCTCCATTTCGCGATGCCGTCGACCGCTGCGGAAATATCCGCCACGACGTCTTCGGTGCGCATCAGGGGAGCGGACTTGTCCGGCGGCCTGTCCATGGCCACAGGACGGCTCGATGCGCCGTAGCCGCGAAGATCCAGGACATAGACAAGGTGCCCGCCCGCCGCGAGGTCGGCGGCAAGCGATCCGCCCGCAACAGGCAGATCGAAGGACGCGACGCCGGGCACGCGTGCGCCATGGATGAGGAGGACGGCGGACTTGGGTTCGGACGCTGCGCCAGGACGGCGCACCTCCCGGACGAAGAGGCGCTCGCCCGTCGGTAGTTCGACGAACCTGTCGGCCCTGACGAGATCCGGCTCGCCTGCCGGGACTGGAGCCGCAGCCATGATGGCTGCGGCGAGCACAAGGGGAAAGGCGGTGAAATGGGACATGATGATATCTCCGATCGCAATCGCGTTTCGCAAAGATTGCCAGCTATTCGATATCTTATCGATGACGTATTTGAGCGCGTTTGATATCGTCAAGATATGGAACTTCGGCACTTGCGAACATTTCCTCGCCGTTGCGGAGGAATTGCATATGGGGCGTGCCGCACTGCGGCTGGCCATGGCGCAGCCTCCGCTTAGTCAATCGATCGGTCGCCTGGAGAAAGAACTCGGCGTCAAACTGTTCGAGCGGGCCAACCGCCGCCTGACCTTGACGCGCGCCGGCGCGGCCTTCGTGGAGGAGGCGCGGGCATCGGTACTGCACGCCGATGCGGCGCTTCACGTCGCCCGCGTAGCGCATGACGGCGAAGCTGGCGAGATCAGGATCGGCTTCGTGTCGGCGGCTCTGTACGACATCTGCCGCATCTCCTATCCCGGCTTCGCGAGACATATCCGGACATCCATCCAAAGCTCATCGAGGTGTCCACCAATGAGCAGATTGCGGCGCTGTCGCGGAATGAGATCGACATCGGTTTCGTGCATCCACCGCTCGGTACTGACGAACGTCTCGACGTCCATGGCTATCCGGCTGAGGATCTTATCGCGGTTCTGCCTGATGACCGGCACACGCATGGGGTGACGCTGACGGACATCGCCCGCCACGGCCTCATCATGTTTCCGGCTGCACAAGGCCCGGCACTCCACGCCCGCATCATGGACACGTTCACCAAGGCTGGTCTCGAGGTGCGGATCGTCCAGGAGGCAACGCGGGCACTGACCATGCTCTCGCTCGTAGCCGCCGGCTTTGGAGCGGCGCTGCTGCCACGATCGACCCAGCGCCTTGTGTTTCAGGGCGTCCGCTATGCAGCGATCGCAGACGTATCGCTGCCCGCCTGGCCACTTGCCGTGATCGCGAAACGGCGGCCACGGCCGGCGATTGTCGATAGCGTCTGGAAACTGCTTGAGGCTCGTTCAGACGTGAGTTGACCGCCCGCGACTGGACACGCCCGGCCGCGCGACGCGCTCGATGACATCCGCGCCGGCCGGGACGAGGCAGGTGAGGATTTCAGCGCAACAATCTGACATGGTATGGTTTTCCACGATCCATCCCCCCAAACTGGCGGTTGCGTCATTTGGCATCGTGAAAAACCAGCGCTGCATGCTAAACCTCGACGCAGCCGCCCTTTATTTCCACAAGCATCCACGCCCTGGAAAGCTTGAAATCCAGGCGACAAAGCCGCTCGGCAACCAGCGCGACCTGGCGCTCGCCTATTCGCCCGGCGTGGCGGTGCCCTGTCTCGAAATCCGAGACTAGACGGCTGCCGTAAGCTCCTTGCATTGGCCCTCATTGCGTCTTACGTTTGGCGCATCGATCAAGTGAGGGTATGATAATGCCCGAGACTGCAACCCTGTCCTCGAAGTTCCAGATATCGATCCCCAAGGCGATCCGGACCGCCCAGCATTGGGAAGCGGGTTTGACCTTGGCCTTCATCCCGAAGGGAACGGGCGTGCTACTCGTCCCTGTGCCGAAGCGGGAAGCGCTGAAGGGGCTGGCGAAGGGCGCTTCGGCGACGGAATATCGCGACCGGTCGGACCGTTTCTGATGGTGCTCGTCGATACCTCGGCTTGGATCGAATGGCTGATAGGCTCTCCGACTGGAGAGCAGGTGGCAGAGCATCTGCCCGAGCGAGCCGACTGGCTCGTTCCGACCATTGTGCAGTTGGAACTCGCAAAATGGCTCACTCGCGAAGTAGGCGAAGACAAGGCCGATCAGACCATCGCCTTTACGCAGGTCTGTACGGTGGTCCCGCTTGACACGGAAATCGCCCTAGCGGCCGCCGAAGCCTGCCGGAAGCACAAATTGGCGACCGCAGATGCGATCATTTTCGCGACCGCTCGGGCGCATGACGCGACGCTCCTGACTTGCGACAAGCATTTCGAGAGCCTGCCAGTCGTCACCCTCATCGAAAAGATTTAGCGCTGACATTGTTGGGCCGCGGGGTGATGTCGGCTCCGGCAGTTCACGACCGAGGGCGTGTGAAAACTCGGCACGTCGGTCAAGACGTAGAATTTTCTCCTCCGCCCAAGCGAACAGAGCGCGCTCGTATTCGATGCGGCTCGCGCGTGAAGGTCGTTTTCCACCCGTTGCAGACATTCAAACTGGGATGTCGGCGTAGCTCGCCGCAGCGCGCCGCCCCGCGTCCAGCATTTCGATGGGACCACGCAGCGGGACGCTATGCGAAGCCAAAGGCCGCACTTTGCGACATATCACCTCTCGAAAAGCCTCGGCTGCATGCTAAGAGACTCAAAACAGCAAACGGACTGGACTGAGGAGCGGCCGGCATGCAAGGCGAAAACAAAAAAGCAGCCCGGTCGGACCTCGACGAAGCCGCACTCTATTTCCACAAGCATCCACGCCCTGGAAAGCTGGAAATCCAGGCGACAAAGCCGCTCGGCAACCAGCGCGATCTGGCGCTTGCCTATTCGCCGGGCGTCGCGGCGCCCTGTCTGGAAATCCGCGACAATCCGGCAGCCGCCGCCGACTACACGGCGCGGGCCAATCTGGTTGGCGTCGTCTCCAATGGTACGGCGGTGCTCGGCCTTGGCAATATCGGCCCGCTGGCCTCCAAGCCGGTGATGGAAGGCAAGGCGGTGCTGTTCAAGAAATTCGCCGGCATCGACGTCTTCGACATCGAGATCGACGCGCCTGACATCGAGCGGATGGTCGAGACGATCTCGGCGCTGGAGCCGACCTTCGGCGGCATCAACCTCGAGGACATCAAGGCGCCCGAATGCTTTGAGGTCGAGGAACGGCTGAAGGCGCGCATGGCCATACCGGTCTTCCACGACGACCAGCACGGCACCGCGATCATCGTCGCCGCCGCCGTGCTCAACGGGCTGGAATTTGCCGGCAAGACAATCTCCGACATCAAGATCGTCACCTCCGGCGCCGGGGCAGCGGCCCTCGCCTGCCTCAACTTGCTGGTTTTGCTCGGCGCGCGCATCGAAAACACCTGGGTCACCGACCGTTTCGGCGTCGCCTACAAGGGCCGCGTCGACGAAATGGACCGCTGGAAGGACCCCTATGTGAAGGACACCGAGGCGCGCACGCTGGCCGATGTGCTGCCGGGCGCCGACGTGTTCCTGGGCCTTTCGGCCGCCGGCGTGCTGAAACCGGAATTGCTCCAGCACATGGCGCCAAAACCACTGATCCTGGCCTTGGCCAACCCCAACCCCGAGATCATGCCGGAAGAGGCGCGGGCGGCGCGACCCGACGCGATGATCTGCACCGGCCGTTCTGATTTTCCCAACCAGGTCAACAACGTACTCTGCTTTCCTTACATTTTCCGCGGCGCCCTGGACTGCGGCGCCAGCGCCATCAACGAAGAGATGAAGATGGCTGCGGTGCGGGCGATCGCAGCCCTGGCCCGCGAGGAACCGTCTGACGTCGCCGCCCGCGCCTATTCCGGCGAAACGCCGATCTTCGGGCCCGATTTCCTGATCCCCTCGCCGTTCGATCCCAGGCTGATCCTGCGCATCGCGCCGGCGGTGGCCAGGGCCGCCTGCGACACCGGCGTCGCGACACGGCCGATCACCGATTTTGCCGCCTATATCGACACGCTCAACCGCTTCGTCTTCCGCTCCGGCCTGGTCATGAAGCCGGTGTTCACGATGGCCAAGACGTCGAGCGCCAAGCGCGTCATCTATGCCGACGGCGAGGACGAGCGCGTGCTGCGCGCCGCCCAGGTGGTGCTGGAGGAAGGCATCGCCGAGCCGATCCTGATCGGCCGCCCGCATGTCATCGAAGTCAGGCTGAAACGCTATGGGCTGCGCATCAAGCCGGGCGTCGATTTCGGCCTGATCAATCCCGAGGACGATCCGCGATACCGTCACTATGTCGACCTTTTGATCGAGCTCGCCGGCCGGCGTGGCGTCACGACGGAGGCCGCGCGCACCATGGTGCGCACCGACAACACGGTGATCGCCGCACTTGCCCTCAAGCGTGGCGACGCCGACGCCATGGTCTGCGGCCTGGAAGGACGGTTCGAGCGGCATTTGCGCAATGTCACCCTGATCATCGGCCCGCGCGCCGGCATCAAGGATCACGACCTGTCGACGCTTTCGATGCTGATCTCGCAGCGCGGCATCATTTTCCTCACCGACACCCATGTCACCGTCGATCCGACCGCCGAGGAGATCGCCGAGATGACGGTGCTGGCGGCCGAGGAAATCCAGCGCTTCGGCATCGAGCCCAAGGCCGCCCTGCTGTCGCATTCGGATTTCGGCTCGCGCGACTCGCCAAGCGCGCTCAAGATGCGGCAGGCAGCGGCGATCCTGGCGCGCATCGCGCCGGACCTGCAATGCGACGGCGAGATGCATGCCGACTCGGCTCTGTCGGAGCCGCTGCGCCAGCGGGTCTATCCGCATTCGCGGCTGAAGGGCGAAGCCAATTTGCTGGTCTTCCCCAATCTCGATTCGGCCAACATCACGCTCACTGCGCTGCGCGCGATGATGGACGCGCTGCATGTCGGCCCGATCCTGCTCGGCACAGACAGGCCGGCGCATATATTGACGCCGTCGGTGACATCGCGCGGCGTCGTCAACATGACGGCGCTCGCGGTGGTCGAAGCGGCCCACAAGGCGCAGGCGGTCGTAACTCTGGGCGAAACCGGCCTTTCGCGGTAAGCTAAATGAACAGTTAACCGCAGACGCGGTAACCTTCGCAACCGACGAGGCAAGCGGAGTTCCGGATGGGCGCGAGGTGGAAGCTGACGCATGCCGCCGCATCAACTGTCAAAGGCGGCGCCGCCCCTCATCGCCCTGCCCGTCCTCCGCAGCAGCTGCGCTGCAGCTGCGGAGGGTGGACCGGGTACTTCTCCCCGTATGGTAACGGGGAGAAGGGGGCTGGCCGCAGTCTCGGCTCCCTTACTGCGACGCTGGTGATTGGCGAAACCGGTGACAAAAGCGCCCCTCTCCCCGTCCCTATACGGGGAGAGGATGCCGGCAGGCAGGTGAGGGGCAGCACCAACGCCCGGGGCGAGAAACCGCTAAAACTGACGCGTGCCGCAGCGCTGCTCGGTGCCCTGGCGCTATCAGCCTTTGCCGCCACCGAACTGCAGGCCGCCTCCGGTGTTTGCCGGCAGCTGGAAGCCGATCTCGCGGCCGCTTCGCGCGGTGGCGGCACCAAGCCAGCCCTGCTCAGGAAATATGACGATGCAATCGTGCGGCAGCGCCAGCAGATTTCAAAGGCCGTCAGCCAATCCAGCCGCGCCGGCTGCGGCTTTTCGCTGTCGCGCCGCAACGCCAACGCATGCGCCACACTCGACGCCACCATCGATCGCATGGCAGCCAATCTCGACGGCTTGCAAGCCACGCGCGCTGAACTCGCCGGCGACGGCTCGCACCGCAATCGCGCACGCATATTGGCTTCGCTCGACGCCAATGGCTGCCGCGATGATGCGGCGCCGCCAAAGCCGGCACCGGGCCGCGACGCCAGCCGTGGAACCGGGGAGAAAAACTTGCTCGACCAGCTTTTGGGCAGCGACGCAATTGGACCCGGCGCGTCCGACCGGCCTGAAGAGCCCGATCAAGCCATGGGTCCGCGCGACATCCGCACCATGCTCGATAATGCCGACGACATAGGCCAGCCGCACGGCGAATTCCGCACCATGTGCGTGCGCACCTGCGACGGCTATTTCTTCCCGATGTCGAACGCCGCCTCGCTGGGCGATTTCGAGCGCGACCAGAAGAACTGCGATTCGAGTTGCCCCGGCACCGAGATGCAGGTGTTTTATGCGCGCGGCTTTGGCGACGACTCGGGCGGCATGACGTCTTCGGTAACCGGCAGGCCCTACAGCGAGCTGCCGACCGCCTATCTCTACAAGCAGCCCGCGCGTCCGCCGGCCTGCGGCTGCAACGCCGCGCGAAATTTCGAGATCATTGCCGGCAACCCGCCAGGCCCGGAACAGCCTGACCCCGCCGACCCCGCGAGTTTGGCCAATGGCGAAGGCCGGCTCGATCGCGAAGCCATCGAGCCCCGTGCCGCAAAACCCTCGCCGACGACCTTGCCGCCGCCGGAGCAGCGCAAGGTCAGGGTCGTCGGGCCAACGTTCCTTCCCGACCCAGCAGCGGCAACAGATCTGCAAGCTCCGGCCCCGAGGGCTGGCCCGTAAGCGCCAGCCTGAGCGGCGTGAACAGCGCTTTGCCCTTGCGGCCGGTTGCTTCCCTGATCCTGCCGGTCCACTCCATCCAGACCGACCCGTTCCAGGGGTCTTCCGGCAAAAGGTCGAACGCCTGGCGAAGGAACTCGCGGTCGGGGTCGGAAAAGTCCGGCTGCTCCTGCGGGCCGTCGCGAAGTGTGCGCCACCAGATTGCTGCATCGGCCAGCCTGTCGAGATTGCCGCGCACCGCCAGCCAGAAGGACTCCGCCTGTTCGCCGGAAATGCCGAGCACGATCAGCCGGTCGCGCGCCTCGGAAAACGGCATATGGTGCAGCAGCGTGCGATTGAGCACGAAAAGCTCGTCCGGATCGAATTTGGCCGGGGATTTCGATGTCGCCGCCGGATCGAAGCGCTCGGCAAGCTCAGCCATCGTCTGCACCGCGACGACGTTTTCCGAGGTGCCGACGAGCACCGCCAGCGAGGCGACCGCCATCGGCTCGATGCCGGTCTCGCGCAGGCTTTCGATGGACAGCCCGCCGCTCCGCTTCGACAGGCCCTCGCCCGATGCGGTGGTCAACAGATTGTGGTGGCCGAACACCGGCGGCTCGGCACCCAGCGCCTGGAACAAGGCCAACTGCACGCCGGTATTGGTGACATGGTCGTCGCCGCGGATGACATGGCTGATCCCCATCTCGATGTCGTCGACCACCGAAGGCAGAGTATAGAGATAGGTGCCGTCCTCGCGCATCAGAACCGGGTCGGAAAGCGAGGCGAGGTCGACGGTTTCCTCGCCCCGTACCAGATCGTTCCAGTGGATTTCGGTGCGCTCCGGCTGCAGCGGATCGCTGGTGAAATTGGGCAGCAGAAAGCGCCAATGCGGCCGGCGGCCATCGGCCTGGTATTCGGCGACCTGCTCAGCCGTCAGCGTCAGTGCCTCGCGGCCGTAGACCGGCGGCAGGCCGCGCGTGCGGCGCACCTTGCGCCTGAGATCGAGCTCTTCCGGTGTTTCGTAGCAAGCATAGAGAAGGCGCGCCGCCTTCAATTTCTCCACCGCCGCATCGTAGATCTCGAAGCGCCGTGACTGGTATTCCGTAGCGTCGGGAAAGATGCCCAGCCAATGCAGGTCGTAGAGGATGGCGTCGGAGAATTCCTGCGTCGAGCGCGCGACGTCGGTGTCGTCGAAGCGCTGGATGAAGCGGCCCTTGTTGTTCATGGCGAACAGCCAGTTGAACAGCGCAGTGCGCGCATTGCCGATATGAATGCGGCCGGTGGGTGATGGGGCGAAGCGGACGGTAACTGTCATGAATGGGGCGTACCGGATGGTTTTGCTGTTGACAAGACACGCCCCCGCGCTTGGCCGCAGACATAAGACATGACGAAGGCGATGAAAAGGCGGCAGCGCCGCGCGTTTAGCGCATCGGCCCGAAAATCGGAACCGATTTTCGGAAAGCACGATGCGCAGATTCAAAGTTGTTGGACGCGCGCGGCGCTGCAAGTCGTCAGATCGCCAGCCCCTTGGTCAATTCGAGCGCCTGGCGCTCGAACAGCCGGCGGTAGATGCCGCCTTGCAGCCGGATCAGCTGATCATGCGAGCCCTCCTCGACGATGCGGCCGCGATCGAACACCAGAAGCCTGTCCAGCGCTCGCACCGTCGAAAGCCGGTGCGCGATGACCAGCGTCGTGCGGCCGACCATCAACCGCTCCATCGCCTGCTGGATCAGCACCTCCGATTCCGAATCGAGGCTCGACGTCGCCTCATCCAGAATGAGGATCCGCGCGTCGGCAAGGAAAGCCCGCGCGATCGCCACCCGCTGGCGCTCGCCGCCCGACAATTTCACGCCGCGCTCGCCGACCAGCGTGCCATAGCCTTTCGGCAGATCGACGATGAAGTCGTGCGCGCTTGCAAGCCGTGCGGCATGCTCGATCTCGGCCTGCGTCGCGCTCGGCCGGGCATAAGCGATGTTTTCGGCCAGCGACCGGTGGAACAGGATCGGCTCCTGCTGGACGATAGCGATCTGCCCGCGCAGCGACGCCTGCGCCACCCCGGAAATATCCTGGCCGTCGATCAGGATCGTTCCCGCGTTCACGTCGTAAAGCCGCTGGATCAGCTTGACGAACGTCGTCTTGCCCGAACCCGAATGGCCGACCAGCCCGACGCGCTCGCCCGGCGCGATGTCCACCGAAAATTCGCGATACAGCGGCAGTCGGTGGCTGCCATAATGGAAGGTGACGTTGTCGAAGCTGATGCGGCCGTCGGTGACGCGGATCGGCCTGGCGCCGGGCACATCCTCAATGCCGAGCGGCTCGAACTGGAAGTCGACCAGTTCCTCCATGTCGTTGATCGAGCGCTGCAAATTGCGGATGTGCGTGCCGATATCGCGCAGATAGCCTTGCAGCACGAAGAACGAGGTCAGCACGAAGGTGACATCGCCGGCGCTCGCCTGCCCCCACGACCACAAAAGCAGCGAAAATCCGATCACCGCTGTTCGCAGAAGCAGCAGCATCGATCCTTGCGTGGTGCCGTTGATGGTGCCGCGCACCCAGGTGCGGCGCGTGCGGGCGCGCCATCTGGCGACGACCTTGGCGAGGCGTGTTTCCTCGCGTTCCTCGGCGCCAAAGCCCTTGACCACGGCGTTGCAGCTCACCGCATCGGCCAGAGAGCCGCCAAGGCGCGTGTCCCATGCATTGGCAAGCCTTGCCGCGGGCGCGACATAGCCAAGCGACAGCAGCGCCGTCACCGCGATGAACAGCACCGAGCCTGCGGCGACGACAGCACCCATCAGCGGCCAGAACCAGCCGAGCAGCAGCGTCGAGCCGACGAGCATGACGACGGACGGCAGCAGCGCGATCAGGATCGTGTCGTTGAGCAGGTCGAGCGCCCACATGCCACGGGTTATCTTGCGCACGGTCGATCCGGCGAAGCTGTTGGCGTGCCAGTCGGTGGAGAAACGCTGGACCCGGTGGAAGGCGTCGGCGGCGATATCCGCCATCATCTTCAGGGTCAATTCGACGATGGCCATGAAGGCGAGGTTGCGCAGCACGACACCGGTGAGCGCCAGTGCCACCAGCATCGAAAAGGCCGCCATCGCCGCGTCCCAGGCGACATCGTCGGCCGCAGCACTGCTGGCGACGGCGTCGACCAGCCGGCCGGAATAGAGCGGCGTCAGCACGTCGGCCAAGGTCGACAGCAGGAATGTGCCCATGATGAGCGAAAGCCGCCACGGCTGGCGCCGCCAATGACTGAGCATGAAGCCAAGGACGCTGCGAAAGGCGCCGGCGCGCAAATCGATCTGAAAACGAGCCATGATGTCATTCGGGCGCAAACGAGCCCGGTCCCGGTAAGGTCGAAATTGAGAAAACCGCGTTGGGCGCGTGAGTGCCCGGGAATGCGGAAGGTTCGGCATATTGGCGGCTCGCCCGAATACGGGCGGCGACCGGCATCGACGAATGCCTGCTGTCAGATTGCTTGGCCGTGAAGCTGAAAAACCTTCCGGCGCGCCCTCTGAGAGCTAGGCTTCGCGGCCTCGCATAACGATGTCAAATCCTGGCATTCGGTCCTCCCATTAGAGCGACGTGCGTCCATTCGGACGCACAAAGTACGCTCTAACTTCTTGAATCTGCGCATCGTGCTTTCTGAAAATCGATTCCGATTTTCAGGCCGATGCGTAGGGATCGCGGAGACGCCTTTATAGAGACGCGTCTACGCCGCGCCAAGCCAGCAGGTTGCGGAAGGCGCATCTGGTCCAACTGGTGAGGCGATTTTGCAACAATCGCGGGTTGTGCACTTCCTCGCGGCAGCAATTTTCACAGGAGCAAAAATCGGCGATCTATCCGCCGTCCCTGAACCGGTTGGTGATGGGATAACGGCGGTCGCGGCCGAAATTCTTTTTTGTGATCTTGACACCCGGCGCCGCCTGCCGGCGCTTGTATTCGGCAATGTAGAGCAGGTGCTCGATGCGCGTCACCGTTGCCCGGTCGTGGCCGCGGGCCACGATCTCGTCGACACCCATCTCGTTCTCGACCAGACACTCCAATATGTCGTCCAGCACCGGATAGGGCGGCAGCGAATCCTGATCCGTCTGGTTCTCGCGCAGTTCCGCCGACGGCGCCTTGTCGATGATGTTGTTCGGGATCACCTCGCCGGATGGGCCCAGCGCACCCGGCGGCACATGCGTATTGCGCCAGCGCGCCAGCGCATAGACCTGCATCTTGTAGAGGTCTTTTATCGGGTTGAAGCCGCCATTCATGTCGCCGTAGAGCGTGGCGTAGCCGACCGACATCTCGCTCTTGTTGCCGGTGGTCACCACCATCGAGCCGAACTTGTTGGAGATCGCCATCAAAATGGTGCCGCGCGCGCGGCTCTGCAGGTTTTCTTCGGTGATGCCTTCCTTGGTTCCCTCGAAAAGCTGCGTCAGCGTATGCAGGAATCCCTCGACCGGCTCGAAGATCGGCACGATGTCGTAACGGCAGCCGAGCGCGCGGGCGCAATCCTCGGCGTCTTTGAGCGAGTCCTTCGAGGTGTAGCGGTAAGGCATCATCACGGCGCGCAGCCGCTCCTCGCCGAGCGCATCGACGGCAAGTGCGGCGCAGATCGCCGAATCGATGCCGCCGGAATGACCGAGCACGACATTCCTGAAACCGTTCTTGTTGACGTAGTCGCGCAGGCCCAGCATGCAGGCGCGGTAATCGGCCTCCTCCTTTTCCGGGATTTTCGACATCGGTCCTTCGGAGCAGACCCAGCCATCAGGACCATTTCCAAGTTGCGCGCCTGCGGCGGCGTTATTTCTATTTTGCGCGCCTGCGGCGGCGCGGTTGCGCTTCCAGGTGGTGACGTTGACCGTTTCCTCGAACTGGCTCATCTGGAAGGCCAGCGTCTTGTCGGCGCCGATGGCAAACGACGCGCCGTCGAAGATCAGTTCGTCCTGGCCGCCAAGCTGATTGGCGTAGATGATCGGCAACCCGCATTCGATGACCTGGCGGATGACAATCTGGTGGCGAACATCGACCTTGCCGCGATAATAGGGCGAGCCGTTCGGCACCAGCAGGATTTCAGCACCGCTTTCGGCCAGCGTCTCGCAGACGCCGACATCGCCCCAAATATCTTCGCAGATCGGAATCCCCAGGCGCACGCCGCGGAAATTGACCGGCCCCTGGATTTCAGGGCCGGCCTGGAAGACGCGCTTCTCGTCGAATTCGCCGTAGTTCGGCAGATCGAGCTTGTAGCGCTCGGCAAGGATCTTGCCGCCATCGGCAAAGATGATCGAATTGTGCGTGCCGCTCTTGCGCTTCAGCGGCGTGCCGATGATGACGCCCGGCCCGCCATCGGCAGTGTCGCCAGCGAAATCCTGCGCCGCCCGCTCGCAGGCCTTCAGGAACGCCGGTTTCAGCACCAGGTCTTCGGGCGGATACCCAGCAAGGAAAAGCTCGGTGAACAGCACGATGTCGGCGCCCTGGCGAGCGGCATCCGCCCTCGCCTCGCGCGCCTTGGCGAGATTGCCGGCGACATCGCCAACCGTTGGATTGAGCTGGGCGACGGCGATGCGCAATATGTCGGAAGCGGTCTTGTCGGTCATGCCTGCTGACTTAGCGCGACAGAATTGGCCGGGCAATGGCGTTTGCTTGGACCACCCCAGACCGAATGACCTAGGTCATTCGTGTCAGACCGTATGACACATGTCATTCGTAAGACCGATCGGACCGCCGGATACCGATCGCGTCCTATTCGCCCATATATTCGCGCAGTGCCTGCGGCGAGTGGTTTTCGCCGATCGACATCGCCAGGATGCGCGAAATATGCCGGCGCGGCAGGCCGGTTTGTGCCGCCCAGGCATTGATCTGGTTCTGGATCTTGTCGAGATCCCTTTTGGAGGTCGGGATTTGGGCGATGTCCAGGCCGGCGTCGCGCAGTGCGGCGGCCATGTCGCCTGAGATGATGAAGGCGTCCCACTCCAGCCACCTCAAAAAATACTGGCCGGTATTGCCGCCGAGCCGGCTGCCATGCTTGCCGAGATAGGCCATCAGTCCAACCTGGTCGTCTTCTGGCCAGTCGGCGAGGAACCTGCCAAAGCCACCGTGCTCCTTCGACACAAGCTCGACGAAAGCCGCGTTGTCGCGAACCGCCTTGATCTTCTGCGGATTGCGCACGATGCGCTCGTCGGCCGTCAGCTCGTGCCAGAAATCGTCAGGCTGGAACAACAGCCGCTTCGGCTCGAAGCCGAGAAACGCTTGTTCGAAACCCGGCCATTTCTGCTCGATGACGCTACAACAGTCAATTAGACATAGAACTTTTCAGAACTTTCACCGGGTTCTTTCCAATGGTATCAATCGGCTTTTCGGGGGACGATTGAATGCGTAAACTCATATTGCTCGCAATGGCTGTGATGCCAGCAACTGCATTCGCTTCGGATATCCCGACCACGATCTATGTTCAAAACACCAACCTCATAAGCGATGACTGTCTCTCGAAAGACAAAAAGCAGGATCTTTGTCAATTCGCCAAAGGTATTCAGGAGACGTTGGCACCCAACCTGCCAAGAGCTCTCAGCTCAAAGCTCACGATCAACGCCGTTGCGGCAATAGGCAAGAGGTTGATCACCTATGCCGTGTGGCCGCAGACAAAAGCCCAGATGGATGCATATGTTAAATCTCTTGGCGTCTCGCAATCTCAATATGATCAAGGGTTGCTGCAGGTAACGAAGAGAATGGTGTGCGACCCAAAGGGCATGCTCGAATTTATTCAGCAAGGTGGAGAGATCGAATACCAGTACAGGACTGCAGACGCCTTCCTCGACAAAAGTGCACTTGTTACCGAATGTCCGTAGTGACGAAACGGTTTTCGGGAGGGGAAACGATCATGTGCAAAATCACAGTTCTTGCCTTGGCGATGATCCCCATGACCGGCGCATTCGCTGATGAGAACTTCCCGGCTTACGTCACCGTCCAGAACACCGATGGCATGAGCGTTAGACTGACACGCAAAACCGTCAACCCGGGTTTCCGATTTCGTTGAATCCCATAGCAAACAGTGCTGCTGCACCTATCCGCTGATATGACCGCTGGTGTAAGGCTGTCTGACCAATGAGGGGCAGTTTCATGAACATCAGGCAGGGTTTCAAGCGGATTTACATTATCGGCGTGGTAGCAGCCGAATTGGTGCTGGTCATACGGCCACTGCTGACCATTGGCATGACAGCACCAACGAGGGAAATTCCGGCAAGTGCCATGAAAATTGCGATCATGGAGTCTCTGATGCTTCTGTTTGCTGCGGGAGTCGTTTGGGTAATAATTGACTGGATTTGGCGTGGGTTCACCGAACCCGGAGCATAGTGCCCTGCCCCTATTGCCTACCAATGAGACGACGAACCGTCATGTGTGGCATGTCGAGTTGTGCACCGATCTTGCGAGGCGATAGCCCCTCACTGTGGAGTGCCATGATACGGGCGATTACAGCCTGTTCAGCATCGTTGGCCACCAGCTTACCATCACTTCCCACATCGTAGCCGAATGGCCGCTTGCCGCCATTGTAGAGGCCACGTGATGCCATGTCCTTCTTCACGTCTCTAATGCGTTCCCTGATACGGTCCCGCTCTTGCTCTGCCACGGCTGACAGGATCGTGAACACCAGCTTGGAAACGCCATTGTTCACAACGTCACCACCCAAATCGATCATGTGAAGGCCAACCTTCTGTGCCTTCAATTCTTCAAGCGTCACCAGTGCGTCAACAGCGGAACGAAACATGCGGTCTAGCTTGGGTGTAATGATGATATCGCCAGCCCCTACAGCGGCTAGGAGCTTCTGCCCTTCCGGCCTGTCAGCCAATGGGACGGAACCACTCACACCGGCTTCTGTGAACGTCTCTGTGATGGTCCAGCCATTCATCATGGCATAGCCTTCAAGTGCACGTCTCTGGGTTTCGAGGCTTTCGCCATTGGCCGCTTGGTCGCGCCAGACGAAACCGGCGGCAAAAACACGCTCGGCCATCGTCGACAGGATGCGGTCATCGCTAATGTCAGCCACCGCGGCATTGTCGGGCATCGGCCCCAGCAGCGATGCCAGCACCGCTTCCCCGCCCTTGCGTTTGGCCGCGCGGGCGCGGATTTTCTGAAAATCCATCATTGTTTCCTCACCCTGTCGCGTCAATCTACCACTTCCCGCGCGAACCGGCAGCCTCTAGGTCTATGCGGACGCTGACGACGGAGGCGACAATGAACAAGTCGATCGAAGATCTGGCAAACCGCTGGCTGCGGCGAAGGCCGGATGGCCTAAGCCAGGTCGAGAGCCAGGTGCTGCAAAGCACGCTCGAACGCACCACGATCGCGAAGGACACCAACAAGGCCGTCGCTTTTCACCAGACGTTTGGCGACCGCCTCGCCGATACCATCGCCCGGATCGGCGGTTCGTGGTCCTTCATCCTGGTCTTCATCGCCTTCCTGATCCTGTGGACGTCAGGCAATGCTTGGCTTTTGTCGCGCGACGCCTTCGATCCCTATCCCTTCATCTTCCTCAACCTTATCCTGTCGATGGTCGCTGCGCTGCAGGCGCCGGTGATCATGATGGCGCAGAACCGCCAGGCCGAGCGCGACCGCATCGACGCCGCCCACGACTACGAGGTCAATCTCAAGGCCGAGATCGAGATCATGGCGCTGCATGAGAAGCTGGACGAACTGCGCCACAGCCAGATCGTTGGCATGCGCGACGAGATCGCGCAGCTGGCCGAACAGGTGAAGCGGATCGACTATATCCTGTCGAAGCAGCGGACGCCTTCATGACGGATGCCATCCATAATCTAATCGAGCAATATGGGCTGATTGCCGTCTTTCTGGGCTGTGTCGCCGAGGGCGAAAGTGCCGCCCTCCTCGGCGGTTTTTTCGCGCATCAGCATGTCTTCGTCCTGTGGCAGGCGTTTCTGGCGGCCGCCATCGGCGCCTTTGCCGGCGACAGCTTTTTCTTTATCCTCGGACGAAGCTTCGCCGACCATCCGTTCGTGGTCAAACTGAAGGGCCGGCCGGGTTTCAGCCACGCCTACCGTCTTGTCTCCACCCATCCCGACATTTTCGTGCTGACGAACCGCTTTATCTATGGCCTGCGCCTGGTCGGCGGCATCGCGGCCGGACTGTCCGGCATGGCCGTGACGCGCTTTGTCATTCTCAACGCCATTTCGTCGATGGTCTGGGCCGGATTGTTCACCACCGTCGGCTATGTGTTCGGGCTGGGCGCGGAGCGCATCGTCGGCCAGGCGCTGGTCCGTCACGAGCGATTGCTGATCGCCCTGGCGATTGGGTTGGGCGTGGCCGTCTTTGCCTGGTTCATCGCTCATACCATTGCCAAGAAGGAGCGTAGCAAGGAGACGTGATGATCAGTCGATGCCGAGCGCCCGGTCGCCGCGATCAAGGATCAGCGGGATGATCAGGTCTTCCTCGTCGGCAAGGTGCCGGGTCAGCATGGCGATCAGCCGGCTGTTCTCGTCGGCATAGGCATCGGCGGCAAAGCGCTGCTTGTCCTCGCTCTCGCTTAGCGTGCGGATGAAAGCGTTTGCCGCCTCGGCATTGCGCTCCAGCCCTTCATGGATCGTATGATGATCGGCATCGAGAATCTCGAAGCCGCGCTTCAGCCGGGTCTCGGCCTTGGCGAAGACCGGAAAATAATGGATATCCTCGACATTATGGTGGCCGTCGAGGTGCCCAAGAAAATGATTGAGCCGCGGCGCGAACCAGCGCGCGAACTCCGGCGCCGTCAGCCGGCCCTCGCGATAGTCGTCAGTGCCGTTGGTCAGCATGCCGCCGAGCTCGCGGAACATGTCGTGCCGCTGCAGCCACATAGTGGCGATGCCATGGATATTGGCGTGGCCCTGCCAGACCTCTCGCGGGTATTTTTCAGCCAGCCAGCGCAAATCGTCCGGCAGGCCTGCGCGTTGGAGCAGCAGGGAATCGGCGGTCATGTCGGTCTCCTCAGACCATGATCCCGGAAAGTGGATACCGGGTTCGGAACAGATCATGGGATCAGGTTGTGGTGACCGGCATGTAGGGGTTTGATGGCTAGATCGGTAGCCCCATGATTCGCTCGATGATGGCGATGCCCCAGACGCCGGCAACGATCACCACCGAAATCAGCACCGCCAGCGAACCGCAGTCCTTGGCGAGCTGGATATCGACGTTGAACTCCCGGCTGAACGCATCGCATGCGGCCTCGATGCCGGTGTTCAGCACTTCTACCATGATCAGCAGCAGCACCGCGCCGATCAGCAGCGCATAGCCGCGCCACGACACCGAAACAAACCAGCCGAGCGGCAGCGCCAGCACGAGCAGCATCAGCTCCTGCTGGAAGGCTTTTTCGCTGGAAGCCAGTTTGCGAAATGCCCGCACTGAATTGTAAAAAGCATCGATCAGCCGCTGCATGCCAAACCTTTCCGAATCACCGGCAGGGGATAGCGCAATGGCCGGATCAAGGGAATAAGGCGATCGCTGCAAAATCATTTGCCGGCGAGCTTGTCACTCATCGGCGACCTTGATCGACGGCGTCGACTTTTCGAACTGCGGCAGCCCATCGTCGATCATGTAGTAGTCGCCCTTGTCGCCGACGAATATGTGGCATTGGCCCTGAAGTCCGGTGGGCTTGTCGAACAGTCCGGCGAGAACCGAAACATATTCATCATCCTGCGGCTTCCAGAACAGCAACGAGCCGCATGTCTTGCAGAAACCGCGCCTGGCAAACGACGATGCTTGGTACCAGGTGATGCTTTCCGCGCCCATA
Source organism: Mesorhizobium sp. WSM4810 (assembly GCF_055811235.1). Taxonomy (NCBI): domain Bacteria; kingdom Pseudomonadati; phylum Pseudomonadota; class Alphaproteobacteria; order Hyphomicrobiales; family Phyllobacteriaceae; genus Mesorhizobium; species Mesorhizobium sp. WSM4810. The sequence goes on from NZ_JBVVQV010000009.1 coordinate 147,272, forward strand.
ATCGTGATGTCTGCGTTGGCAACATTGGTTGCAGCGTAGAAATGCCCGCTCTGCTTCCGGCATTGCGAGCAGTGGCAGTAGATGACGCCGCGCAAGGCCCCTCGCGTCTTGAACCGCACAGCCCCGCACAGGCAAGAGCCGCTATGTGTGTTGTCCATCTCGGGCCTCCCGACGCAGCCGTGATCCTCGGCGTCCCTTGCCAGGATTCCAGTTTTGCAGCGGCCGTGCTCAAGCGAATGCGACATTCGACGGGCGTGTTCCGCACAGCACGGTTGGGAGAAAGCGGCAGGCCGCGCCAACAGCCTCTCGACGGTCCGCCAATTGTTAAAGCAATAACTTTCCATATGAATTTTTGTGCGCTATATTTTCATCAGAAAGGAGACGCTGCCGACAATGCAACCCAATCTCGCCGCCAATACGGCCGAAAATGCAGTGCTGACCAAGGCGACGCTGCGCGCCGCCGACCTGCTGGACATTACCGCCAGGATGCTGGCCTCCATCATCGGGGTTTCGGAAGCCACGGTTTCGCGCATGCGCAGGCAGGAATTCCTGCTGGAGCGTGGAACCAAGCCGTTCGAGCTTGCCGTGCTGTTCGTCCGCCTGTTCCGCTCGCTCGACGCCATTGTCGGCGGCGACGAGACCGTCGCCCGGGCATGGCTGAAGAATGCCAACACGGCCTTCGATGGCACCCCGCTCGAAAAAATCGTGACGATATCAGGGCTTGTCGATGTCATCGCCTATCTGGACTCCCGACGCGCTCTCGTCTGAAGCCGCCAAACGAGGTGGCAAGCATGGGCTCGATGGCAAATACTGGCGCATGGTCGAGGCGCAGCACCGCGTCTCGACATTGAAAGTCGTTGACACGCTAGACGAGCAGGCCGTCCTCGAAGACCTGATCGAGGAAACCAAGCCGCAAATCCCCTTGGAATGCCGGCATCTGCATTATCTCCTGGCAACGCCCTTCCGCTACGGCTCGATCTATCCGCACGGTTCGCGCTTCCGCCGCGCCGGCAGGACCAAGGGCGTCTACTATGCGGCGGAAACCATTATGACCGCCGTCTCTGAGATGGCTTTTTACCGCCTGCTGTTCTTCGCCGAATCGCCGGCTACGCCGTGGCCACGCGACGCCGCCGAATACACCGCCTTCGCCGCAGCGATACGCAGCACAAAGGTGATCGACCTGACGCGGCCGCCGCTCGACCGCGACGCAGCGGCGTGGACGCACCCGACCGACTATGCGGCCTGCCAAAATATTGCCGATGTCGCGCGCGAAGCCGGGCTGGAGGCGATCCGCTATCGCTCCGTGCGCGACCCGAAAGGCGCTAATGTGGCGCTGCTGGCATGCAGCGGCTTTGCCAAGCCGAAACCGCTGGAACCCCACACCTGGCGCATCAGGCTGGGCGCCTTCGGCGTGCAGGCGATCTGCGAGTTCCCGCAAAACCGGATCGAGTTTTCCAGGACGGCGTTTGCCGCCGATCCCCGGCTCAACGGACTGCGCTGGGAGCGCGGCCGCTAGCCGGATCCTGGCTAAAAACCGGCGGGTGCGTAGCGCAGCAGCGTCACGCCCTGGGTTAGGGTTTCCTTACCAAGCGGCTTCAAGGTCAGCGACAGGCCGGACTGGAAATACGGCTTGCCGCCGCCAAGCACGACCGGGTGGATGTAGAGCGGGTACTCGTCGATCAGACCCGAGCGTGCAAGATGCGCGGCAAGATCGGCGCCGGCAACGGTAATCTGGCCATCCGCTTCCGACTTGAGGGATCTCACCACGTTCTCGACATCGCCGTTCAGCAGACGGGCATTGGGTCCGACTTCCCGAAGCGTCGTCGAAAACACGATCTTTGGGGTCTCGCGCCAGGCGCGGGCAAAATCACGCTCGATCTCGGCACCGGTCTCTCGGTCCGGACTGTCCCAGAAGCGCATCACCTCGTACATCCGGCGTCCACAGAGCGCGATCGAGGTCTGCCCCATCATGTCGTTGAAATGCCGGTGCAACTCCCCTTCGGGTATCGGCAAGGCAATGTCTCCGTCCGGCCCGGCGATGTAGCCGTCCAGGGACATCAGCATGGCATAGACGATCCTGGCCATCGGTGCCTCCGTTTATGTCCTCGCGCGAAGATACATAACCGATTGCATATCGCAATCAGTCTATCGCAAGATGCGTGGAATTCAATGCGGAATCAAGAAGCACCGGATTTCTCCGGCGCTTCTTTATCGTGAATTCCGATGGCGACTGAAATCAGCCGTTGACGGCCTGCTTGTGCTGAACCGGGTGGCTCTTCTTGAGCAGGTCCGAGACCAGGAACGCCAGTTCGATCGCCTGGTCGGCGTTGAGGCGCGGGTCGCAATGGGTGTGGTAGCGGTCCTGCAATTCCTCGGCGGTGATGGCGCGGGCGCCACCGGTGCATTCGGTGACGTTCTTGCCGGTCATCTCGATATGGATGCCGCCCGGATGCGTGCCTTCGGCGCGATGCACCTCGAAGAAGCTCTGCACCTCCTTCAGGATGCGGTCGAACGGCCGTGTCTTGTAGCCGGCGGCCTCGATCGTGTTGCCATGCATCGGGTCCGACGACCACACCACGCTGCGGCCTTCCTTCTGCACTGCGCGCACCAGCTTCGGCAGATGCTCGGCGACCTTGTCGGAGCCGAAGCGCGCGATCAGCGTCAGCCGGCCGGGCTCGTTTTCCGGATTGAGCAGGTCGATGAGCTGCAACAAGCCGTCCGGCGTCAGCGACGGGCCGCATTTCAGGCCCAGCGGGTTCTTGATGCCACGGCAGTATTCGACATGGGCATGGTCGGGCTGGCGGGTGCGATCGCCGATCCAGATCATGTGGCCGGAGGTTGCATACCAGTCGCCCGAGGTCGAATCGACGCGGGTCAGCGCCTCCTCGTAGCCGAGCAGCAGCGCCTCGTGGCTGGTGTAGAAGTCGGTCTCGCGCAGCGCGTAATTGGTCTCCGAGGTGATGCCGACAGCCTTCATGAAGTCCATCGTCTCGGTGATGCGGTTGGCGAGCGACTCGTATTTCTCGCCCTGCGGGCTGTCGGACACGAAGCCGAGCATCCATTGATGCACGTTCTCCAGGCTGGCGTAGCCGCCCTGCGCAAAAGCGCGCAACAGGTTGAGCGTCGCCGCCGACTGGCGGTAGGCCATCTCCTGGCGTGCGGGATCGGGAATGCGTGACTTGGCGTCGAACTCGATGCCGTTGATGATGTCGCCGCGATAGCTGGGCAGGGTCACGCCGCCCTTGGTCTCGGCGTCCGACGAGCGCGGCTTGGCGAACTGGCCGGCAACACGGCCGACCTTCACCACCGGCTGCGCGCCGGCGAAGGTCAGCACCACGGACATCTGCAGGAAGACGCGGAAGAAGTCGCGGATGTTGTCCGCGCCATGTTCGGCAAAACTCTCGGCGCAATCGCCGCCCTGCAGAAGGAATGCGTCACCGGCAGCGACGGTCGCAAGCTGCTTCTTCAGCTTGCGTGCCTCACCTGCAAAAACCAGCGGTGGAAAGGTGGCGAGCTGGGCTTCCGTGTTCTTCAGCGCGGCAAGATCCGGATAGGCAGGAACCTGCTGGATCGGCTTTGCTCTCCACGAATTCGGCGACCATTTCGTCATCGTTGCACCCAAAATTCTTTCCAGCGGGTGCTGTCGCCCGCCATTTCGCCCCAATATGGGGATCGCGGCTCCATACACGAAGCCGATTTCCTATTCTAGACCGGAATTTCGGTGGTGGCGAATGGCGCAAGCTCGCCGCCTGTCTTTCCTTCTCCCCTTGTGGGAGAAGGTGGATTGGCGCGCAGCGCCAAGACGGATGAGGGGTGTTGGCCGGAGCGCGGTTTTGCCAAGCTGGAACACCCCTCATCCGACCGCTTCGCGGCCACCTTCTCCCACAAGGGGAGAAGGGGGAGCCGGCTGAGCCGCGCTAAGCCGCCTTCTCCACCAGCCTTGCCAGCTGCGTCATGACGACCGCTGAACCGGCCAGCCGCTTTTCAGGTGTCGGCCAGTCGCGGACGAAAACGACGCTGTGGTCCGGCCGGATCTTGGCCAGCGAACCCTGCTCGCCGATGAAGGTGACCAGCCCGACGGGGTTGGAGAACTCGCGCTTGCGGAAATGGATGACGACGCCCTTTGGTCCGGCATCGAGCTTTTCGACATTGGCCTTGCGGCACAGCGCCTTGATGAAGACGATCTTCAAGAGATGCTTCACTTCCTCCGGCAGCGGTCCGAAGCGGTCGATCAGCTCGGCGCCGAAAGCGTCGATCTCCTCGGTGTTTTCGAGATCGCCGAGGCGGCGGTAGAGCGCCAGCCGCAGCTGCAGGTCCGGAACATAGCTTTCGGGGATCATCACCGCCGTGCCGACGGCGATCTGCGGCGACCAGCCGCCATCCTGCACCTCGCCGGAATCCTTGACCTCGGCAACGGCCTCCTCCAGCATTTGCTGGTAGAGCTCGAAGCCGACCTCCTTGATGTGGCCGGACTGCTCCTCGCCGAGAAGATTGCCGGCACCGCGGATGTCGAGATCGTGGCTGGCGAGCTGGAAACCGGCGCCGAGCGTGTCGAGCGACTGCAGCACCTTCAGCCGGCGCTCGGCGGTATCGGTCAGCTTGCGGTTGGCCGGCAGCGTGAACAGCGCATAGGCGCGCACCTTCGAGCGGCCGACGCGGCCGCGCAGCTGGTAGAGCTGCGACAGGCCGAACATGTCGGCGCGATGCACGATCAGCGTGTTGGCGGTCGGGATATCGAGGCCGGATTCGACGATGGTCGTCGACAACAGCACATCGTACTGGCCGTCGTAGAAGGCGTTCATGATGTCGTCGAGCTCGCCGGGCGGCATCTGGCCGTGAGCGACAGCCACCTTTAGCTCGGGTACGGATTCACGAAGGAAATCATGAATTTCCGCCAGATCGCTGATGCGCGGCACGACATAGAAGGAATGACCGCCGCGGTAGCGTTCCCGCAGCAGGGTCTCGCGGATGACCAGCGGGTCGAAGGGCGAGATGAAGGTGCGCACCGCCAGGCGGTCGACCGGCGGCGTGGCGATCAGCGACAGTTCGCGCACCCCGGTCAATGCCAGTTGCAGCGTGCGCGGGATCGGCGTTGCCGACAGCGTCAGCACATGCACATCGCTCTTCAGATCCTTCAGCCGTTCCTTGTGCTTGACGCCAAAATGCTGTTCCTCGTCGATGATCAACAGGCCGAGATTCTTGAACGAGATCGACGAGCCGAGCAGCGCGTGAGTGCCGATGACGATGTCGACGGTGCCGTCGGCGATGCCTTTCTTGGCCTCTGCCAGTTCCTTGGCGCCGACCAGCCGCGAGGCCTGGGCGACGCGGATCGGCAGGCCGGAGAAGCGCTGCGAGAAGGTCTTGAAATGCTGGCGCGACAACAGCGTCGTCGGCACCACCACCGCGACCTGAAAGCCTTCCATCGCCGCAATGAAGGCGGCGCGAAGTGCGACCTCGGTCTTGCCGAAGCCGACATCGCCGCAGATCAGCCGATCCATCGGCTTGCCGGCGCCCAGGTCGCCCATCACCGAATCGATCGCCGTCTGCTGGTCGTCGGTCTCCTCATAGGGAAACCGCGCGGCGAATTCGTCATAGAGACCGTCTGCCGGCACCAGCGAAGGGGCAGCGCGCATATGCCGCTCGGCGGCGATGCGGATCAACTGCCCGGCCATGTCGAGCAGCCGCCGCTTCAGCCGCGCTTTTCTGGACTGCCAGGCGCCGCCGCCAAGCTTGTCCAATGTCGCTTCGGCCGAATCCGAGCCATAGCGCGACAAAAGCTCGATGTTCTCCACCGGCAGGAACAGCCGGTCGTCGCCGGCGTAATGGATTTCGAGGCAATCATGCGGTGCGCCGATCGCCTCGATGGTGCGCAGCCCGATGAAGCGGCCAATACCGTGGTCGCTATGGACGACGATGTCGCCGGAGGACAAAGCCGAGGCCTCGGCGATGAAATCGGAAGGGCGCTTCTTGCGCTTCGAGCGACGGATGAGCCGGTCGCCCAGAATGTCCTGCTCGGCGACGAAGACCAGTTTCTCGGTCTCGAAGCCGGATTCGAGCGGCAGCACGGCAAGTCCCGCCTGCCCCGGTTCGAGCTTTTCCGCCTCGGCCAGCGTAGCCACCGGCTCGAGGTTGCCGAGATGATGCTCGGCCAGGATCTGGCCGAGCCGGTCGAGCGAACCTTCGGTCCAGCCGGCGACGACGACGCGACGGCGGGCGGCGCGCTCGTCGGCGATGTGTTTTACAACGACGTCGAAGACGTTGACGTTGGGGTCGGCGCGTTCCTCGACGAAGCTGCGGCCGTGCCGCGACCCGGCATGGAAGATTTTCCTGGCGCCGGCGTCGGGCGCGTCGAACGGCGTGAAGTCGATCGCCTCGCGCGGGCCAAGCGAGGCGATGAGGTTTTCCGGCGACAGATAAAGCAGGTCGGGCGGCACCGGCTTATAGGGGACGGCGTCCTTCAGCGCGCCGTCGGCCTGCTTCCTGCGCGCCTCGTAATGGTCGAGGATCAGCGCATGGCGCTCCGCCAGCGCCTCATGCGCCAGATGATCGAACACGACAGGCGTGTCCGGCAGATAGTCGAACACCGTCTCCAGCCGCTCGTAGAAGAACGGCAGCCAGTGCTCCATGCCGGCAAAACGCCGTCCCTCGCTGACCGCCGCATAGAGCCCATCGTCACGCGAGGGCGCGCCAAAAGCGTCGATGTAGGAGCGGCGGAAGCGGCTGATGGTCTCCGGCGTCAGCGCCACTTCGCTCATCGCCTGCAGCGCCATCGACTTGCGCTGGCCGGTGGTGCGCTGCGTGGCGGCGTCGAAGACGCGGATCGATTCCAGCGTATCGCCGAAGAAATCGAGCCTGAGCGCTTCCGTCCAGCCCGGCGCCAACAGGTCCAGAATGCCGCCGCGCACGGCGAACTCGCCGACGCCGCGCACGGTCGGCACCCGCTCGAAGCCTGATACCTCCAGCCGCGACGCCAGTGCGTTCATGTCGATCTGGTTGCCGGGTTTGGCGTGAAATGTCTGCGCCTCGACAAGGCTTGCCGGCGGAATGCGCTGCAGCAGCGCGTTGGCGGTGGTCAGGATGACGGCGCGGTGCGGGTTTTTTGCCAACGCGATCATCGCGGTGAGCGCGTCCAGGCGCCGCGCGGCTGCATCCGAGCCGGGCGAAACGCGGTCATAGGGCAGACAATCCCAGGCCGGCAGTCCGAGCACCGGCAGGCCAGGCGCGGCGAAGGAAAGCGCCTCGACGATCGCAGGCAGGCGCTGGCCGTCACGTGCCACGAACAGCACCGGCTTGTCGGGCGCGATCTCGTGCGCGGCCTGCACCAGCGCGAAGGCTTCGTAACCATCGGCGACGCCGTCGACGATGAACTGGCCGGCGCGGCCTTTCGGCAGGCCGATTGTGGGGATCAGGCTCATGGAATCACGTATTTCAGAATGTCATCGCCTGGCGCGACGCCAGGATTTTTTGCAGGACGGCACAGTCGATGTCAGCCGGAATCGGCCGCTCGCCGGTGATCACGGGCAGGAATTCGGTGTCGGCAATTTCGAGGAGCCTCTCATATTGGTCGAGTTCGTCGCCGGTCAAGCCGCCGATCTCGGCGTCTGCGAAACTGCCGAGAATAAGGTCCATTTCGCGCATGCCGCGATGCCAGGATCGAAACAGAAGCTTGCGGCGGCGGGCGTCGAGCCCCTCGCTTGATCGTCTTGTTCCGGTCATTGTCCAGCATCCTTGCCTGAAGCGGCGCATATAGCGTGGATAGAGCGCGGTGTCAGCCTTGCAACGGTCCGGCGGGTGTCTAACATCCCGGTGTGACATACACTCCTGACACCGTCGGCGCTAAGACCCCCCTCTGTCCTGCCGGACATCTCCCCCTCAAGGGGGGAGATTGGATGTTGTTTCTGCTTTCGCAAATCTCCAATGCTGTAGAAGGCACGCTGTCGGCAAAGCTGCCGATCTCCCCCCTTGAGGGGGAGATGGCCGGCAGGCCAGAGGGGGGTGAGCGCCGACATCGCGTGGTCTCTCACCCGTGAGACCTTCCCTCCTCGATCCGATGTTTGTCCCGATCACCTCGCTTGCCGGCGTCGGGCCGAAGGTCGGCGCCCTGATCGAGAAAATCGTGCCGGCCGATCTCGGCGACCGCCGCCCCGCACGTGCCGGCGATCTTCTGTTCGTGCTGCCGCATTCGGTGATCGACCGCCGCAACCGGCCGGGCATCGCCGGTTCGGTCGAAGGCGCGATCGTCACCCTCGAAGTGCGCATCGATCACCACCAGCCGCCGCCGCGCGGCAACCGATCGGTGCCGTACCGGGTTTACGCCCATGACGACACCGGCGAGATCGCGCTGACGTTCTTCCATGCGCATGCCGCCTATCTCGAAAAGGCGATGCCGGAGGGCGAGCATGTCGTGGTCTCCGGCCGCATGGAATGGTTCAACGGCCGCCCGACCATGGTTCATCCCGACCACATCGCGCTGGCCAGCGAAGTGGAAAACCTGCCGCTGGTCGAGCCGGTCTATCCGCTCACCGCCGGCCTCTCGGGAAAAGTGCTGCGCCGGGCAATCGGCCAGGCGCTCGCTCGCTTGCCGGTGCTGCCGGAATGGCAGGAGGGTGAGTTTCTGCGCCGCCGCAGCTTTCCCGCCTTCGGTGATGCTCTCTCCCGCATCCACAATCCCGCCGACCCGATCGACGTGTCCGTCGACGGCGCGGCCTGGCGGCGTCTCGCCTATGACGAGTTTCTGGCAGGCCAGGTGTCGCTGGCGCTGGTGCGCGCAAAAGTCCGCCGCCTGTCCGGCCGGCCGCTGGTCGGCGACGGCCGCTTCGTCGAAAAGCTGCGCGCCGCCCTTCCCTATTCGCTGACCAATTCGCAGGAAATGGCGCTTGCCGAAATCAATGCCGATCTCGGTGACCCCGAACGCATGCTGCGCCTTCTGCAGGGTGATGTCGGGTCAGGCAAGACGGTTGTCGCGCTGCTCGCCATGGCGCGCGCTGTCGAGGCCGGCGGCCAGGCGGCATTGATGGCGCCGACCGAAATTTTGACGCGTCAGCATCTTGCGACGATTGCGCCGTTGGCGGAACAAGCCGGCCTGCGCATCGCCATCCTCACCGGCCGCGAAAAGGGCCGCGAGCGCGCCGAGACGCTGACCGGCCTGGCCAGTGGCGAGATCGACATCGTCGTCGGCACCCATGCGCTGTTCCAGCAAACGGTGACGTTCCACGACCTCGTCCTCGCCGTCATCGACGAACAGCACCGGTTTGGCGTCCACCAGCGGCTGGCCATCACCGCCAAGGGCGACGCGCCCGACATGCTGGTGATGACGGCGACGCCGATCCCGCGCACGCTGGTGCTGACTGCTTTCGGCGACATGGATGTGTCGAAGCTGACGGAAAAACCGGCCGGGCGCCAGCCGATCCGCACCGTCACCCTGCCGCTCGAGCGGCTCGACGAACTTGTCGGCCGCATGCGCGACGCAGTCGCCGACGGCCAGAAGATCTATTGGATCTGTCCGCTGGTCGAGGAGTCCGAAGAGATCAAGCTGATGTCGGCGGAGGACCGTTTTGCCTCCTTGAAGCCGCTGTTCGGCGACCGGATCGGCCTGGTGCACGGCCGCATGAAGGGCGCCGAAAAAGACGAGGCGATGCGCGCCTTCAAGGCCGGCGAGACACGCATCCTGATCGCCACCACGGTCATCGAGGTCGGCGTCGATGTGCCGGATGCGACGATCATGGTCATCGAGCATGCCGAGCGCTTCGGCCTCGCTCAGTTGCACCAGTTGCGCGGCCGGGTCGGTCGCGGCGAAAAACCGTCGTCCTGCGTGCTGCTCTACAAGGATCCGCTCGGCGAGACGGCAACGCGCCGGCTGTCGGTGATGCGCGAAACCGAGGATGGGTTTCGCATCGCCGAGGAGGATCTGAAGCTGCGCGGCGAAGGCGAGTTGCTCGGCACCCGCCAGTCCGGCACCCCTGGCTTCCAGGTGGCGCGCATCGAGGCGCATGCCGACCTGCTCGAAGCCGCTCGCGACGACGCGCGGCTGATCCTGTCGCGCGATCCGGAACTGCAATCCGAACGCGGCGCCGCCCTTCGCATGCTGCTCTATTTGTTCGGACGCGACGAGGCGGTGCGGCTCTTGCGCGCCGGCTGAGGCTCGGCATCCACCGGCGGATTGCCGATCTGGCCGCCGATCGGCTTGCCGTTCAACGTCACCATGTTCGTCTTGACCGCCGGCGCCACCAGCCCTGCCGAAACGATCAGCTTGGCGCCGTCCTCGATCGTCATGTCGAGCAGCACGATATCGGATTTCGGCACATACATCAGGAAGCCGGTGGTCGGGTTGGGCGTGCACGGCATGAACACCGCGATCAGCGGATCACCCTCCTGGTCGAGCTTCTGGTTGATCTCGGTTTCCTTCTCGCTGGCAACGAAGACCAGCGACCAGACGCCCTTGCGCGGGTATTCGACCAGCCCGACCTGGCGGAACATGTCGCCCTTGTTCGACAGCACGGTCTCGAAGATCTGCTTCAGCGACCCATAGATGCCGCGCACCAGCGGCATGCGGCCGAGCAGCCGCTCGCCGAACAGGACGATAGCCCGGCCGACGATATTGGCGGTCAGGAAACCGATCAGGGTGATCAGGATCAAGGCGACGATCAGCCCGAATCCCGGAACCGGCGCCGGCAGATAGCTATCGGGGTTGTAACGCGCCGGAATATAGGGTTTCACCCAGGAATCGACCCAGCCGATGAACGACCAGGCGATGTAGGCGGTGATCGCCAGCGGCGCGCAGACGACAAAGCCTGTCAGAAAGTAATTCCGCAGCCGGGTCATGCCTGAGGTCTTGGAAGCATCGGACATGGTTCACCGCAGCGCTGATTGCGGCGCGACATTAATGAACCGCATCCGGCTTTGGAACTGCGAATTTTTTAAACCACGCCTATTCCACCGTCACCGATTTCGCCAGGTTGCGCGGCTGGTCGACGTCGGTGCCCATGAACACCGCGGTGAAATAGGCCAGCATCTGGATCGGCAGCGCGTAGATGATCGGCGAGATGATTTCCGGCACGTCCGGCAGCACGATCGTCTCCATCGTCTTCACCGTGGCGTGCGCGGCACCCTTGCTGTCGGTGATCAGGATGATCTTGCCGCCCCGCGCCGCCACTTCCTGCATGTTCGACACGGTTTTTTCAAAAATCCGGTCATGCGGGGCAATGACGATCACCGGCATGTTCTCGTCGATCAGCGCGATCGGCCCGTGCTTCAGCTCGCCGGCAGCATAGCCCTCGGCATGGATATAGGAGATTTCCTTGAGCTTCAGCGCGCCTTCCATGGCCAGCGGGAAATTGGTATCGCGGCCAAGATAGAGCACGTTCTTGTAGTGCGAGAGGTCGCGCGCGACCTTTTCGATCTGGCCGTCGAGTTTCAGGACCTGGTTGGCATAGCGCGGCGCTTCCGACAGTTGGCGGACCAGCGTCGTTTCCTGTTCCTGCGAAATCGTACCGCGCGCCACGCCGGCCCGCACGGCAAGCGAGGCCAGCACCGACAATTGACAGGTGAAGGCCTTGGTCGAGGCGACGCCGATCTCCGGCCCGGCCAGCGTCGGCAGGATAACGTCGGATTCACGCGCCATCGTCGATTCGCGGACATTGACGACCGCGCCGATCTTCATGCCCGCTTTGCGGCAATAGCGCAGCGAGGCTAGCGTGTCGGCGGTCTCGCCCGATTGCGAGATGAAGAAGGCGGCGTCTGTCTTCGACAGCGGCATTTCACGGTAACGGAATTCCGAAGCGACATCGATGTCGACCGGCAGCCGCGCATAGCGCTCGAACCAGTATTTGCTGATCAGGCCGGCCAGATAGGCAGTGCCGCAGGCCGAAATCGCCAGCCGGTCGATTTTGGCGAAATCGAACGGCAAGTCGAGCGGCTTCGAGACGCCGCCAACGAAATCCACATAATGCGCCAGCGTGTGCGAGATCACCTCGGGCTGTTCATGGATTTCCTTCTCCATGAAATGGCGCCGGTTGCCCTTGTCGACCATGAAGCTGGTGCTGAGCGACTGCTGGCGCTTGCGGTCGACCTTGTTGCCGTCCATGTCGAAGATGGCGACGTCGTTGCGGCGCACCACCGCCCAGTCGCCATCCTCCAGATAGGTGATCGAATTGGTGAAGGGGGCAAGCGCGATGGCGTCGGAGCCCAAAAACATCTCGCCATCGCCATGGCCTACGGCCAGCGGCGGGCCGTTGCGCGCGCCAACGATGAGATCCTCGTCTCCCGTGAACATGATGGCCAGCGCAAAGGCGCCTTCCAGCCGCTTCAGCGCCTGGTGCGCGGCCTCGACCGGCTGCAGGCCCCTGGCCAGTTCGCGCCCCACCAGGTGTGCGACGACCTCGGTATCGGTCTGCGATGAAAATGTGTAGCCGTCGCGCATCAGTTCGTCGCGCAATTCGGCGAAATTCTCGATGATGCCGTTGTGGACGATGGCGACGCCGTCGGAAAAATGCGGATGCGCATTGGTCTCGTTGGGCACGCCATGCGTCGCCCAGCGCGTATGGCCGATGCCTATCATGCCGTCGAGCGGTTCGTCCTTCAGCCGGCGTTCGAGATTGATCAGCTTGCCCTCGGCGCGGCGACGCGCCAGCTGGCCGTGCTCGACGGTGGCGACGCCGGCCGAATCATAACCGCGATACTCGAGCCTTTTCAGCGCATCGACGATCAGTGGCGCGACCGGCGAGTGACTGACGATTCCGACGATACCGCACATAGACGTTGCCCCCGATTCCGGCATGAAAACCCGGCGCTATTTAGGGTTGGCCGGGCTGCCGCGAAAATCACATTGCGTTTTGTTCCGTATCAGCCGGAACGGTTCTGCACAGATGCACCATGACCGAGTGCGCTGGCAATCCGATTACCGCAGCCAGGCTAGCCTTTTTTCCGGGCAGCCGCAGCCGAAGCAAAACGCTCGCGCAATTCCTTGCCCTTGCCGGGCAGCGTCCTCTGGCGGGCGCGGCCGAAGGCGAGCGCATCGTCGGGCACGCTTTCGGTGATCACGCTGCCCGAAGCGATGTAGCCGCCCTTGCCGATTGTGACAGGCGCCACCAGCGACGAATTCGAGCCGACGAAAGCGCCCTCGCCGATATCGGTGAAGAACTTCGAGTAGCCGTCATAATTGCAGGTGATGGTTCCAGCGCCGATGTTGGCGCCGGCGCCGACGCGAGCATCGCCGATATAGGTCAGGTGATTGACCTTGGCGCCCTCCTCGACCGTCGCCTGCTTGACCTCGCAGAAATTGCCGACCTTGGCTTTTTGCCGGAGATCGGCGCCCGGCCGCAGCCGTGCAAACGGGCCGACATCGCAATTCGAAGCGATCGTGGCGCCCTCAATATGGCTGAAGGCATGGATCCTGGCGCCGGTGGCGATTGTCACGCCCGGTCCGAACCAGACATTGGGCTCAACGATCGTATCGGCGCCGATCTCGGTATCGTATGAAAAGAATACGGTTTCGGGCGCGATGAGGGAAACCCCGGAGAGCATGGCTTCGCGCCGCCGGCGCGCCTGCCAGATGCCTTCCGCCGCAGCGAGTTCGGCACGGTTGTTGATGCCGAGCACATTCTCAAAGCCGGCTTCTGCGGCGATGACATTAAGGCCTTGCCCGCTTGCGATCTCGACGATGTCGGTGAGGTAATATTCGCCCTTGGCGTTGTCGTTGCCGACCTGGTCGAGCAGCTGCAGCGCGTGCTTGCCTGCAACCGCCATCAGCCCGCCATTGCAGAAGGTGATTTTCTTCTCCTCGTCGGTGCAGTCCTTTTCCTCGCGGATGGCGATGAGCTTGCCGCCCTTTTCGATCAGCCGGCCATAGCCGGACGGATTTGAGCTGCGGAAGCCGACCACAACGACGGCAGCGCCATCAGTCAGCTTCAGGCGCGCAGCCGTCAGCACCTCCGGATCGATCAGCGGCGTATCGCCGAACATGACGAGGATGTCGTCGTAACCCTTTGAGATCGCATCGCGAGCCGCCAGCGCGGCATGCGCCGTGCCGAGCCGCTTGTCCTGGACGAAGGTCTCCGCCTTCGGCGCGAACTTTTGCGTGGCCTTGCGCATCTCGTCGGCGCCATGGCCGATCACCAGCGCCAGATCGCCGCTGCCTGCGGCTTCCGCAGCCTTGACGACATGGGCGACCATCGGCAGGCCAGCGATCGGGTGCAGCACTTTTGGCACGGCGCTTTTCATGCGCGTGCCTTCGCCGGCGGCGAGAATGACGGACAGGCAGGTTCTCTGGCTCATGGAATGCGACCGTATGAAGAGGGTTGGGAATCAAGGCATCTCTAGCCCAGAATTTCACTAGCATTTGGCGCCATGCTGCACCAATGCGGTTAAATTCCGGTGAGGTGGTCGAGCAACTGACTTTTGATCAGTAGGTCTAGGCGGGCGATCAGGTGGTTACCCTACATCTCCGGTTTCAGCTTTTGCAGCGGCTGCAGCCGCCAAGCCTTGGCGTTTGCGCGGAAATTGGCATCGGAGATGGAATGAATTCAAACAGCCACCCTGCACGACTTACGCTCCTTACGTGGAAGCATGGGCAATGATCTGGCCATTTCCTGCCAGTGATAGGTCTTTTCCGTTATATTAGCATCTGATACGTTCGCTCGGGGGGAGTTGTTCCTGCCATGCGCAGCGTTCGTTTTATCCTCATCTTATTGTTTACAGCTGTTTCGGCGGATGCGCTCGCAGATAGGCGCGTTGCGCTGGTGATGGGTAATTCGGCGTACCAAAACGTACACGGACTTCCTAACCCCACGAACGATGCCAGCGACATGACCGCCAAATTGAAAGATTTGGGCTTCGAGGTAGTGACCGGTCTGGATCTCGATTTGGCCAGGATGCGTGTCACGATACGGAACTTTATCAAGAAGCTCGATAGGGCGGACATTGCGCTGTTCTATTATTCCGGGCATGGCCTGCAGGTTAACGGCAACAATTATATGGCGCCTGTGGATGCTCACCTGTCGTCCTATGACGACCTCGATTTCGAGACACTGCCGATGGACCTTGTTCTTGCGGCGATGGAGCGCGCTTCTAAGGTCAATCTTGTCTTCCTCGATGCCTGCCGGGACAACCCGCTCGCCGAGAATCTTGCCCGGTCGATGGGAACACGATCCGGTTCTGTGGGTCGGGGTCTAGCCAAGCTTGGCAGCGGTGTCGGTTCTCTCATCGCATTCGCAACGCAGCCGGGCAACGTGGCATTCGACGGGTCAGGTAGAAACTCCCCCTTCACAACTGCATTGCTCAGGCATCTCGGCACGCCGGGGCAGGATATCACCCGCGACCTCGTTCATGTGCGACGAGATGTGCTCGAAGCGACGTATGGAAAGCAAGTTCCATGGGACAATTCCTCGCTCACGGGCGATGTGGTGTTGAATCCTCTCCCGATTCAGGAGCCGAAGGCGGAATCCGCCCGCACGCCGGTACCAGTCGGGCCTGACAATGCGGTTGAGATCGCTTATTGGGAAACGATCAAGGACTCGGCGGACAAGAGTTTCTTTCAAGCGTACCTACAGCAATATCCGAATGGCGCGTTTGTAGCCCTAGCCAAGTTAAAGATCGACGCAATAAACAGTCGGGTCGATTTGCAACGGCAGGCGACTGATCGACAAAAGGCAGAACAAGATCGCGTGCAAGGGAGGCCTGTCGCAAAGGCTTCAGACGACGTCAAGACCGTCGCCAGGCTTGAACATCCCAATCCGGAAGTCCAACCGGAGAGGTCTTCAGTAGATTCTGATGGCTCCGGCGAACTTGCTCTTTCCACCCAGAGGGAGTTGGCCCGAATCGGATGCCTTACTGGCCAGGTCGACGGAAAATGGGGTTCCGCCAGCCAGAAAGCTTTGAACGACTATGCGAAGCGGCAAGGGATTAAGCTCGCGTCGGTCGAGCCGACGGGCGACCTTCTAAAAGGGCTGAAAGCAATTCGGGCTAGGGTCTGCCCCCTTCTTTGTGCTGAGGGAATGGAGGCACGAGAGGGTCGTTGCACGGGTGCAGGGTCTGCCGGTTTAAGTGCTTTCGACGGAAGATGGGCTTTGACGAGACGTGCCACCAATTCGTTGTGCGGGTGGCGGGAGATTACAGCAAATGTTTCGATCAAAAGCGGTAAGATTTCTGCCCCAAAGTGGGAAGGAAAAATCGCGAGCGATGGCACCTTAAGAATAATACATCGCTTTGTTCACGAGGGGAAAAAAGAAAGCAATATTTTAAACGGAAAGATAAACGGTAACAGAGGTAAAGGGAAATTCTACCATGTAGGCGGAGAGTGTGCAGGCGTTGTTGAAATAGACAAAATGGCACCAATTCAGTAGCAGTATCTTTGTCGCAGATTGAGTATAGGTCAAATTCTGTGGGCCAGCATGGGTTTGCGGGTACAGACCTACCCCAACTGCCCCAGCACCGGGAAATTCTCCAGCAGCCAGTAGGATGCAGCCTGCACGCCGCCGGTCAGAAAAAGCACGCCCGCGACGACCAGCAGCGCGCCCATTGCCTTTTCGACGCGGCCGAGATGGACGCGGAATTTTGCGAGAAAGCGCATGAAGGCGCCGGAAAACAGCGCCGCGACCAGGAACGGTATGCCGAGGCCAAGCGAATAGGCGGCAAGCAGAGCCGCGCCCTCGCCGACCGTCTCGCGGCCGCCGGCCAGCGTCAGGATCGGCCCCAGCACCGGTCCGATGCAGGGTGTCCAGCCGAAGGCGAAGGCCAGTCCCATGACATAGGCGGCAACGATACTGGCCGGCTTGCCCTGCGACTGGAAGCGCGCCTCGCGCGACAGCATCGGGATGCGCAATATGCCGAGAAAGTTCAGACCCATCAGGATGATCAGCACGCCAGCCGCCATCCCCAGCGGCTCCTGCCAGACGCGCAGCAGCCGGCCAATGGTCGAGGCGCCGGCGCCCAGCGCCACGAAGACGGTCGAGAAGCCGAGAACAAAGGCGATCGAGGCAAAAAGCAGCGCGCCGCGTGCGTCGGCCTTGGCGGTGACGCCGGCATTGCCGCGGAAATCATCGACCGACACGCCGGCCATATAGCAGAGATAGGGCGGCACCAGCGGCAGCACGCAAGGCGACAGGAACGAGATCGCCCCCGCCCCGACCGCGCTGACATAGCCGATATCCAACGCCATTCCCGAACTCCTGATGGTTTGCGCTGCCATATAGCCGCGACCGCGCCGATCCGCCAATCACCATCGCGTGGTAAGTCGCAGACGGCCGCTTGCCACGCCTGTCTCGCCCGTCAACGTCGCATCATGCCGCCCGTCTCTTCAAACCAGGGCTGGCGCGTGATCGATGTTTCTCTTATATCGGCGGAAGTATTTGTCCCGTTCTCCCGGATTCATTGCCGGTTTGTCCAACGATCAGGGCAGCCGCTCTCCCTATCCAGGATAGCGGATATCACATGACGCATCCCTAGGTTGCGCGCTCAAAGCAGGACTGCATTTTGGGCGCTTCCCCTTGACCGGATGCAAAAGCACGGCCATGTGAGCGACAATTATACGAGATTTCGTCGCGCGCAGCGGAATTCTTCTGCCGCACCACAGCTGATATGAGACCTCATGGACGTCGTCGTCGTCGAATCGCCGGCCAAAGCGAAGACAATCAACAAGTACCTCGGAAAGAACTACAAGGTCCTGGCCTCGTTCGGCCACGTCCGCGATCTGCCGGCCAAGGATGGCTCGGTGCGTCCGGACGAGGATTTTGCCATGTCCTGGGCTGTCGACACCGCCTCGAGCAAACGTCTTGCCGACATCGCCAAGGCGGTCAAGGACGCCGACGGCCTGATCCTCGCCACCGACCCGGATCGCGAGGGCGAAGCCATTTCCTGGCATGTTCTGGAAGTGCTGAAGCAGAAGCGCGCGCTGAAGGACAAGCCGGTCAGCCGCGTCGTCTTCAACGCCATCACCAAATCGTCGGTGCTGGAAGCGATGGCCAATCCGCGCCAGATCGATGCGCCGCTGGTCGACGCCTATCTCGCCCGCCGCGCGCTCGACTATCTCGTCGGCTTCACGCTGTCGCCCGTGCTGTGGCGCAAGCTGCCGGGCGCCCGCTCCGCCGGCCGCGTCCAGTCGGTGGCACTGCGCCTCGTCTGCGACCGCGAATTGGAAATCGAGCGCTTCATCCGCGAGGAATACTGGCAGATCGCCGCCATTCTCGGCACGCCGCGCAAGGATAATTTCGAGGCGCGGCTGACCGCCTTCGATCGCAAGAAACTGCAAAAGCTCGACATTTCGAACAAGGCGCAGGCCGACGACATCAAGGCGATGCTGGATGGCGCGACCTTCAAGGCGCTGTCGGTCGAAGCCAAGCCGACCAGGCGCAATCCAGGCCCGCCCTTCACCACCTCGACGCTGCAGCAGGCCGCCTCCTCGCGCCTCGGTTTTTCGGCAAGCCGCACCATGCAGGTGGCGCAGCGGCTCTATGAAGGCATGGACATCGGCGGCGAGACCACCGGCCTGATCACCTATATGCGAACCGACGGCGTGCAGATGGCGCCCGAGGCGATATCAGCCGCGCGCGATGCGATCGCAAAAGAGTTCGGCCCAAAATACCTGCCCGAAAAGCCGCGCAACTACACCACCAAGGCCAAGAACGCCCAGGAAGCGCACGAAGCCATCCGCCCGACCGACTTCATGCGCACGCCGGCTTCGGTCAGGCAATATCTCGATGCCGACCAGGCGCGGCTTTACGAGATTGTCTGGAAACGCGCCATCGCCAGCCAGATGCAGCCAGCCGAGATCGAGCGCACCACGGTCGAAATCGAGGCGGTCAACGGCGCCCGCAGCGCGGAGCTTCGCGCCGTCGGTTCGGTCGTTCGCTTCGATGGCTTCATTGCCGCCTATACCGACCAGAAGGACGAGGATGCGGAAGACGAGGAAGACCGCCGTCTGCCCGAGATCCGTGCCGGCGAACAGCTCGACCGCGAGGCCATCAACGCCACCCAGCACACCACCGAACCGCCGCCGCGCTATTCGGAAGCCTCGCTGATCAAGAAGCTGGAAGAGCTCGGCATCGGCCGGCCGTCGACCTACACGGCGATCCTGAAGACGCTGGAGGACCGCGACTACGTCAGCATGGACAAGCGCAAGCTGTTGCCGCAGGCCAAGGGCCGACTGTTGTCGGCCTTCCTCGAGAGCTTCTTCGAGCGCTATGTCGAATATGACTTCACCGCCTCGCTCGAGGAAAAACTCGACGAGATTTCCGACGGCAAGCTCGCCTGGAAGGATGTGCTGCGCGATTTCTGGAAGGATTTTTCAGGCGCCGTCGCCGACATCAAGGAATTGCGCGTCACCGACGTGCTCGACGCCCTCAACGAGGAACTGGCGCCTCTGGTATTTCCCGCACGGGAAGACGGTTCAAATCCGCGGATCTGCCCGAAATGCGGCACCGGCAACCTGTCGCTGAAGCTCGGCAAATTCGGCGCCTTTGTCGGCTGCTCGAACTATCCCGAATGCTCCTTCACCCGCCAGCTCGGCGACGCCGCCAACCCCAATGCCGAAAACGGCAATGGCGAGGATGGCACCAAGGTGCTGGGCAAGGACCCCTACACAGCGGAGGAAATCACGCTGCGCAGTGGTCGTTTCGGGCCCTATGTCCAGCGCGGCGACGGCAAGGAAGCCAAGCGCTCCAGCCTGCCCAAGGGCTGGACCGTCGATTCGATCGACCACGAAAAAGCCCTCGCCCTGCTGTCGCTGCCGCGCGACGTCGGCAAGCATCCGGAATCCGGCAAGATGATCTCGGCCGGGCTGGGGCGCTACGGTCCGTTCGTGCTGCATGACGGCACCTACGCCAATCTCGACAACATCGAGGACGTGTTCTCGATCGGTCTCAACCGCGCCGTGTCGGTGATCGCCGAGAAGCAGTTGAAAGGCCCCGGCGGTCGCAATGGCGGCACGCCCGCCGCCTTGAAGGAACTTGGCGAGCATCCGGCGGGCGGCGGCAAGATCGTCGTGCGTGACGGCAAATACGGGCCTTATGTTAATTTCGGCAAGGTCAATGCGACGCTGCCGAAGGGCAAGGACCCGCAGTCGGTGACGATCGAAGACGCGGTGGCGCTGATTGCCGAAAAGGAAGCCAAGGGCGGCAATGGCGGCAGAAAGCCCTTCCGCAAAGCGGCCGCACCTGCCAAAAAGCCTGCGGCCAAAAAACCGGCGGCCCAAAAAATGGCGGCCAAGAAAGTGGCCAACAAAAAGGGATAGTGCATCGTGGCGCGCAGGGTATCCGGAAGAAGTCATGGCGATCTGCGCACCGCCGACACCCGGGCCAAGGTCAAGGATGATTACCGGCCGTCCCGCGACGAAATCCTACGCTATATCGCCGAAAATCCGGATCGCTCAGGCAAACGCGACATCGCCAAGGCGTTCGCACTGCGCGGCGAGGACCGTATCTGGCTGAAGGACGTTTTGCGCGACTTGCAGGATGAAGGCCTGCTGACCAAGGAGCGCAAGCGGCTCGCCCGCGTCGGCTCCCTCGCCCATGTCGCCGTGCTCGACATCTTTGGCCGCGATGCCGACGCCGTCCTTTTGGCGCACCCAACCGAAGCGGTGGGCAACGGCGAGCCTCCTGTCATAGCGATACGCGTGTCGCGCGGCGGCGGCGGCCCGACACCGGGCATTGGCGACCGCGTGCTGGCCAAGACCTTTCCAACCGATGATGCGACCGGCCCTGCCTATACCGGGCGGGTGATGAAGATCTTCGAGAAGCGCACCGATGCTGTTCTCGGCGTTTTTCGCGTGCTGCAGGACGGTACCTTCCGCATCGAGCCTGTCGAAAGGCGCCAGCCGGAGCTGGTCGTCGACAAGGAATTCCAGAACGGCGCCAAGAACGGCGATCTGGTCGAGGTCGAGCCGGCGCGGGCCTCCCGCTACGGGCTGCCCAGGGCCAAGGTGCTGGCGGTGCTGGGTTCGCTGACCAGCGAAAAGGCGGTCTCGATGATCGCCATCCACGCGCACGACATTCCGCATATTTTCCCGGCAGACGTCATCGCCGAGGCGGAGGCGGTCAAACCGGCGACGGTGGCCGGCCGCGAAGACTGGCGCGACCTGCCGCTGATCACCATCGATCCGGCCGACGCCAAGGACCATGACGACGCCGTGTTCGCGACAGCAGATCCAGACGAGAAGAACCCCGGCGGCGTGGTCGTTACCGTGGCGATTGCCGATGTCGCCGCTTACGTGCGCTATGGCACCGCGCTCGACCGCGAGGCGCTGAAGCGTGGCAACTCGGTCTATTTCCCGGATCGCGTCGTGCCGATGCTGCCGGAGCGCATCTCCAACGACCTTTGTTCGCTGCGCGAAGGCCAGGACCGCCCGGCGCTGGCGGTCCGCATGACCTTCTCGGCCGATGGCCGCAAGCTCAGGCATTCGTTCCACCGCATCATGATGAAATCGGCGGCAAAACTCGCCTATCGCCAGGCGCAGGCCGCGATCGACGGCGCGCCGGACGACAAGACCGGCCCGATTCTCGACACGGTGATGAAGCCGCTGTGGGACGCCTATGCCGTGGTGAAGCGCGGTCGTGAGACGCGCCAGCCGCTTGAGCTCGAACTGCCGGAGCGGAAAATCCTGCTCAAGGAGGACGGCACCGTCGACCGCGTCGTCGTGCCGGAGCGGCTCGACGCGCACAAGCTGATCGAAGAATTCATGATCCAGGCCAATGTCGCGGCGGCCGAGACGCTGGAGGCGAAACGACAGGCGCTGGTCTACCGCATCCATGACGCACCTTCGCTGGCCAAGCAGGAATCGCTGCGTGAATTCCTGCAGACGCTTGGCCTTTCGCTGGCGCGCGGCGCCCAGATGCGGCCAAACCAGTTCAACGGCATCCTGGATCGCGTCCGCGGCGCCGACCATGAGGGGCTGGTCAACGAGGTGGTGCTGCGCACGCAGATGCAGGCCGAATATTCGCCAAGCAATATCGGTCATTTCGGCCTCAACCTGAAACGCTATGCGCACTTCACCTCGCTGATCCGCAGATATGCCGACCTGATCGTGCATCGCGGGCTGATTGCCGCGCTCGGCTTCGGTGCAGGCGGACTGACGCAGGATGAAGCGGAGCGGCTGGAAGAAGTTTCTGCGCTGATCTCAGCCACCGAGCGCCGCGCCATGGCCGCCGAGCGCGACACGGTCGACCGGCTGATCGCCGCCTATCTGGCAGAGCGTGTCGACGATCGCTTCGATGCACGCATTTCGGGCGTCACCAAATCGGGACTATTTGTCCAATTGCCGCAGTATGGCGCAGATGGTTTCATTCCGGTGTCAAGTCTGGGCGGCGATTACTATATATACGACGAAACTGCCCGATCGCTTTTCGGAGAACGCACCGGCAAGGGCTATCAGCTTGCCGACCGCGTCGAGGTTCGCCTGATCGAGGTGGCGCCTATGGCCGGCGCGATGCGTTTCGAGATGCTGACCGACCCAAAGCCGCTGCCCGGCTCCAAACGGTCGTTTCACAAGGCCAAGGGCCGCGCCCGTGCGTCGCAATCGCGTCCAGGCTCGCGCGGCAGGAGACGGTAATGCCAAGCGATCTGAAAAAGAACGAACAGGTTTTCGGCGGCCAACAGCACTCGGGCCGGATCGCCCGCCCGCTGTGGACGGCGATGAAGCGTGGCGCGCTTGGCCGTTGCCCGCATTGCGGCGAGGGAAAGCTGTTTCGCGCCTTCGTCAAGACCGTCGACAAATGCGATCATTGCGGCGAGGCGCTTCATCACCACCGCGCCGACGACCTGCCGGCCTACCTGGTGGTGGCCATCGTCGGCCACATCGTGCTCGGCGCCTTCATGGGTGTCGAAGCGGCCTCCACTCTGTCCACATGGCAGCACGTCGCCATCTGGGTGCCGCTGACCATCCTCATGGCGATCGTCTTGCTGCAGCCGGTCAAGGGCGCCGTCATCGGCCTGCAATGGGCGTTCTATATGCACGGCTTCGGCGGGGAAGAAGATCTGATCGAGTCGCATCCCGAGGCTTGAAACCGAGGCTGGCGCAAATCGGCATGGCTGGACGCCACTTTCGCATCGAAGAAGATTCCGCTAGGTCGTGCGCATGGACGTTATGACCAAGGCGGAAGTCGACAAGGTTGAGCCGATCGCGCTCGACGCCAGGCCTATACGCCCGCGTGACGCCGCGACGCTGATCCTGCTCGACCGCAAGGGCGCCGAGTTCCTGGTGCTGATGGGCAGGCGCCACGCCGGTCACGCCTTCATGCCGGGGAAATTCGTCTTTCCCGGTGGCCGCACCGATCCGGCCGACGGTCGAATTCCCGTTGCCACAGCGCTGCACCCTGAGGAACAGGCGAGGCTGACCGCCGGCGTCGGCCGCACCAGCCCGGCCCGCGCCCGCGCCATCGCCCTGTCGGCCATTCGCGAGACCTATGAAGAAGCCGGCCTGCTGATCGGCCAGAAGGGCGCCTTCGCCACGACCAGGCGCGATTGGCAGGGTTTTGCCGAGCACGGCGTGAGACCGTCGCTGGAAGCGCTGCGCTTCATCGCGCGCGCCATCACCCCGCCGAACCAGGTGCGGCGCTTCGACACGCGCTTCTTCAGCGCCTGGCGCGAAGACGTCGTCGTGGAGTTGCCCGACGGCGGTCCGACCAACGAGTTGGAGGAACTGGTCTGGCTGCCGCTCGCCAAGGCCAGAGAAGCTGATGTGCCCGACATCACCAGGGCTATCCTGGGGGAGCTGGACAAGCGGCTCCTCGACGATCCGCTGCTGCGCCCCGGTGGTTTCGTGCCGTTCTACCGGCTTGTCGGCAATCGCTTCGTTCGCGAAATTCTTTAGAGCATAGAGCATTCACATCCCATGACAGTCGATACCCAGCAAGAGGTCGAAGAACGCGTCCATTGGCTGCCGATGATCGCGGCGATCTCGTCGATCAGCGTCGTCGGCATCGCCATCGGCCTCGGCATGCCGCTGCTCAGCGTCATTCTCGAAACGCGTGGCCATTCGGCGTCGATGATCGGCTTCAACACCGCTGTCGCCGGCCTCGCCTCGATCGCCGGCGCACCGCTCGCCACCCCGCTGGCGATGCGGTTCGGCGTCGCCAGGACGATGCTCGCCATGATCGCGACCGGAGTGCTGGCCTTTGTCGGCTTCCATTTCGCACCGGACTTCTGGATGTGGTTTCCGCTGCGCGTCCTGCTGCACATCGCGCTGACGGTGCTTTTCATCCTATCGGAATTCTGGATCAGCACATCGGCGCCGCCGCACCGGCGCGGTCTCGTCCTCGGCATCTACGCCACCGTGCTGTCGCTCGGCTTTGCCGCCGGGCCGTGGCTGTTCGCCCAACTCGGCAGCGCCGGCTTCCTGCCCTTCGGCGTCATCATGGCGCTGGTGACGCTGGCCGCCATTCCAGTTCTGGCGGCACGCAACGAGAGCCCGACGA
The DNA here is from genome assembly GCF_055811235.1 of Mesorhizobium sp. WSM4810. Lineage (NCBI taxonomy): Bacteria > Pseudomonadati > Pseudomonadota > Alphaproteobacteria > Hyphomicrobiales > Phyllobacteriaceae > Mesorhizobium > Mesorhizobium sp. WSM4810. The sequence continues at coordinate 171,670 of NZ_JBVVQV010000009.1, forward strand.
TCGTCTCCAACGGCGAAACCAGCAACTTCCTGCGCTACATCTGGCTGGTGCCGACGGCGACCGCTGCGGTGCTGGTGTTCGGCGCGGTCGAGACCGGTGGCTTTGCGCTGTTTCCCGTCTATGGCAACCGCATCGGCTACTCCGAGGCCGATGCCGCCCTGCTGCTCACCATGATCGGCCTCGGCAACGTGCTGTTGCAGATCCCGCTCGGCATGATCAGCGACCGTGTCAGCGACCGCCGCTATCTGCTTCTGGCCTGTGCAACCATCGGGCTTGCCGGCACCATCTTCATGCCGCACTTCGCGCAGAACTGGCATCTGATGGCGGCGCTTCTGTTCGTCTGGGGCGGCGTCGTCGCCGCCATGTACACGATCGGCCTGGCCCATCTCGGCTCGCAGCTTTCCGGCCACGACCTGGCCTCGGCCAACGCTGCCTTCGTGCTCTGCTACGGTGTCGGCATGGTGCTCGGCCCGCAGGCGATCGGCATCGGCATGGACCTTTTCGGCCCCTCCGGTTTCGGCTGGGCGCTCGGCTTGTTCTTCGCCTTCTATATCGCGCTGGTCGGCGCCAGGCTTATCCGAAAAATCCTGTAGAAAGACCCGATCGATGCCTCAGGTGGCGCAAGGCTGCTGACATAACCGTGTCAGCAGCACCTGGGTAGATTGTCAGCAACACGCCACGAATTTGAGGATGCCGCCATGATCGACTCCGGGTTTGAAACGAAATCGCTGCGGATGGAATTGCTGCTGCTTGTGACCTTCCAGGCGCCGGCTTCCGATGTCGACCGTATCATGGAAGCGGTAGTCGCGATCGCCCCGCTCACCACGGGCAAATACGACAGCAATGCCTACCAGTCGGCGCACGGCATCGAGCGCTACCGGGCGCTCGAAGGTGCTGCCGCCGGTGCCGAGACCGAATTGCTCAGACGGCATGGCACGGTGGAAGTGTCGTTCGAGCTGCCCGACGACCAGGCGTTGGCCGCCCGCATCGTCGAGGCGATCTTCCAGGTCCACACCTATCAGGAGCCGGTGATCCGCATCCAGCCGATCCTCGCCAGCCGCTCCAAGGGATTGGACGACCGCTCGAACCCGAACCGCTGGTGGAACACCACGGGAGACTGGAAGAAGGCCGCTCCAGTTAAAGAAGATGCGTAGAATCGGAACGCGGCCGGATGAGGGGTGCTCCGGCTTGGCACCGACAGCACTCCGTCCAACACCCCTCTTCCGTCTCGGCGCTACGCGCCGATCCACCTTCTCTCACAAGGGGAGAAGGAAGAGGCCGGCTCACAGGGTGTCTCACAGGGTTGACTTTCCGGGCGCGTTGTTTATGTGTCGCGCCAAGTTCCCGCGTCCGGGTGTTTTCCCGTGCTCCAGCGGCCAAGACTCCACGAACATAATGGACTGATACAATGGCCAAAGCCGCAAACATCAAGATCAAGCTTCTGTCGACCGCCGACACCGGTTTCTTCTACGTCACCAGCAAGAACAGCCGCACCAAGACCGACAAGCTGTCGTTCCGCAAATACGATCCGGTCGCCAAGAAGCACGTCGAGTTCAAGGAAACCAAGATCAAGTAATCTGCTTTCCTGCTTGAGACAAAAACGCCGCCCCGTGGGCGGCTTTTTTGTTTTCAACGCTCGAAAAGTCCAGCATTTCCAATGCTTGGCGCAGTGACTTGATGTCATTTTGAGGTTTGGGGGCCGGCCGGCGTTTGGCAGCGGTACGAGGAGGCCACTATGTGCCAGCGCCGGCCGGCCGACCCCACGGACCCAGGAGATGCGGCGGACCTGAATCATGGGGTATTCTTCGGATCGATCCGGCGATCTAGCCTCGCGCCGGTCCCGTCATCGGCCTGCACATTTGCGCAACAGCCTGCGAAAATCAACAATTTCTTAACCAAGCCCGGCGAATCGCTTGCGTTAAGGTAAATTCGTAACCCTGTCACATTGACAGGATAATCGGACTTTTACGCCGCCTTGGCGACGACCCGGTTGCGGCCGGCGCTCTTGGCTTCGTAGAGCGCGAGGTCGGCCCGCTTCATCAGCCCTGCAACCGAGTCGACACCCTTCAGCACCGACGACACGCCGACGCTGACGGTAACCTCGATCGTCTTGCCGTCCTGACCGACGGCAAACGGCATCTGGGCGATCTCGGCGCGAATACGCTCCGCGACCTTTTCGGCGACCGCGCCGTCCGTGTCCGGCATCACCACGACGAACTCCTCGCCACCGAAGCGGCAGGCGAGATCGATGCCGCGCACATTCTTGCGCAGCCGCCGCGCGAATTCGCGCAGCACCTCGTCGCCGCCGTCATGGCCATGCGTGTCGTTGACGGTCTTGAAGCGGTCGAGATCGGTGATCATCACCGACAGCGGCCGCCGGCGCGCCACGGCGCGGTCGAACAGTGTCTGCAGATGGCTGTCGAGGTAACGGCGATTGTGCAATCCCGTCAGCGGGTCGGTCACCGCCATCTCGATGGTCTGGGTGACGCTGGCGCGCAACTGGTCGTTGTAGCGCTTGCGGCGCACCTGCGTGCGCAGCCGCGCGGTCAATTCATGCTGGTCGATCGGACGCATCAGATAATCGTTGATGCCAAGCTCGAGGCCGCGGACGATGCGTCCCTCCTCACCCTGCTCCGCCAGAAGGATGATCGGCACGAAACGGGTGCGATCGAGCGAACGCAGTTGCGAGCAGAGCCTGAGCGGATCGAAATCGGCAAAACCCGTCGAGATCATCACGCATTCATAGGGCGTCTCGGCGGCCTGGAAGAAGCCCGCATGCGGATCGGTGGCGATGTCGAGGTCGGCGCTGCTGCGCAGCATCTTCTGGACGCGCTCAATGGAGGATTTGCGCTCGTCGATCAGCAGAACCTTCGGCGTGGTGTCCGCGGACGCGAAGTTGCGGCTCAACAGCTCCTCGATGCCGATATTGCGCGTGGTCGAGGCGCGCAGGCGCAGCTCATCGGTCAAAGTCTTCAGCCGGACCAGGCTTTTGACGCGGGTCATCAATTGCAGATCGTTGACCGGCTTGGTCAGAAAATCGTCCGCACCGGCCTCGAGGCCGCGCACCCGGTCCGAAACCTGGTCGAGCGCGGTGATCATGACGACCGGGATGTGCGACGTCGCCGGATCGCTCTTCAGCCGGCGGCAGACTTCGAACCCGTCCATGTCAGGCATCATCACGTCGAGCAATACGACATCGACCTTGCCGTTTTCACAGGTCTCGATTGCGTCCGGCCCGTTGGTGGCGGTCAGCACCTCGAAATATTCGGCAAGCAGCCGGACCTCGAGCAGCCTGACATTGGCAGGGATGTCGTCGACGACGAGGATCCGTGCAGTCATCTCATAAAGCTCCGGCTGGGCTGGAAGGGCGCATCAGGCGTCGCCCAGGTAGGATTTGATGGTTTCGATGAAACGCGGCACCGAGATCGGCTTGGAAATATAGGCTTCGCAGCCACCCTGGCGGATACGCTCCTCATCGCCTTTCATCGCGAATGCGGTGACGGCAATGACCGGGATAACATGGAGGTCGTCGTCCTCCTTCAGCCATTTGGTCACTTCCAGCCCCGACACTTCGGGCAGCTGGATGTCCATCAAAATGAGGTCCGGCTTGTGCAGTCGCGCCAGATCCAGCGCTTCCAGACCGTTGCGCGTGCGTACCGTCTCGTAACCGCTCGCTTCAATGAGGTCACGAAAGAGCTTCATGTTGAGCTCGTTGTCCTCGACGATCATGACCTTCTTAGGCATCAAATTCCCGTCCCGGCCTGCCTTCCGCTCGAAGGATGCCGCCATGCGCCCTCGCCGGTACGCACCAAACCCTGCTCAACTCTACCGCGAGATAATTGACGAAACGGAAACCGGCTGCCGGAAAAGCTTCGGATTTCACCGCGAACTCCGCATTGCAGAGACAGATGGCTTGCCGCAGGCGACGCTTGCGATTACTGCCAAAAACAGACTCATTCAACCCACAAGAAGGTAGTGATGGCAAACCCAGGGTCAATGCGCGAGGAAGCGGAAACCATTGCCGTGAAGGCATTGGGCTTCGTCGCCGCCGATCCGGAACTTCTGCCCCGCTTCCTGGCGATCACCGGCATCGAGGCGCATTCGATCCGCCAGGCCGCCGGCGAGCCGGGATTCCTGGCCGGCGTGCTGCAGTTCATCCTCGCCCACGAGCCGACGCTCATGCGGTTCGCGGCGGAAACCGGCACGCCGCCGGCTTCCGTCGGCAGGGCGCTGCGGGCGCTGCCGCTTGGCGACGACGATCATGAGCATTCGATATAAGCGACGACCGGATCGCGAAAACGCCTACGGCGTCGTTTCTTCTTCGCCGTCGTCGCCGTCATCATCCGCAACCGGATCGGCCGGTTTCACCATGACACCATTGACGGTGACCGACCCGTCCGGCTTGCCGTTGACGACCCATTCGATGCGGCCGTCCGGCAGCGTCTTGCCGAATCCCTTGATCGCAAGCGCCACCGGCACATATTGCGCGGCTTCCGGCTCCGACTTCGCTGCCGCCTGCAGGCTTTCCACGATCCTGTCATAGCCTGCGACATCGATGGTCACATTGGCCTCCGGCTTCATGCCGGCGAAGGTCATCTCGCCTTCCATCGCGATTTCCATATCGCCGTTTTTCACCGTGCTGTGGCCGATGACAAATTTCGGCATCCTGGCCATGAAATCAGCGGTCAAGGTATCGCCGAAGTCGGCCGGCAGCGGTGGATTCTTGTTCAGATCAAAGGCTTCGATCGCCTTCTTCGCCATGCTGTCGAGATCGATATTGGCGCCGCCGAAACTCAGATTGACATCGGTCGGCAGCAGCGCCGTGCTCCAGGCGGGCGCGAGATTGTCAGGGATCTTCAGTCCCGCGGCCCTGATCGAGTAGTTGATTGCTCCGTTCTGGGCGATGCCGTCGGTCCCGAAGCCTGTGTCCAGCTCAGTCGCCCCGAAAAGCCCGACCGGGCTTTCGACGGTGAGATCCTTGAACCCGTAGGTTCCGTCGAGCCGCTCCCACAGCGGCAGCGCGGCGAGCAGGAGCGATTTGAGCTGCGCCTGGTTGGCCTTCAGTCTGGCCTCGTCTTCATTGGCGACGGCAAATGCCAGCAGATCGAGAAGCGGCCTGGTCCGCACGCCTTTGCCGGTCGCGTTCACCGACAGGTCTGGCGATTTGATCGTGAGCGGGAATTTCAGCCCGCTCTTGGGATCGTCAAAGTCGAGCGCCTCGGCGAAATCGGCGAGCGTCTGCGTCGCGGTGAAATCGACGCCGCCATTCGCAGCTTTGCTTGCGTTCATGGTGGCCGTACCGGCGCCGGTGCTCACCTTGGCGCGCTGCACGGCGTCCCGGGAATTCATCGTCATCCCGGCAATCGACTGTGTGGCGCTGGTGAAAGCCGCCAGTTCGGGATCGTAGACGCCGGAAAACTTGCCGTCTGTAATCGAGAACTGCATGCTCTGCGGGCCCTCTGGCCCCTTGAACTCGAAGGACCCGCTTTGCGACACGTCCGCCGAGACGCTCCATGTCCCGTTGCTGCCTGGCTTGACGAGCAATGCGTAGGGGCTGAAGTCGAACTTGAAGGAATTCTGCGCCGCCAGCAGGTCGACGACAGGTTTGAAGTCGACGGCGAGTTTATAGGCGTCGCCTTCCACCGAAACCTTCAGGAAGCCGCTGTCGATCGCCTTGCTGCCGAAATAGCGGGACAGATTTTCGGAGAGCTGCTTGGCACCCTCGCCGTCGACGGTCTGGCCGAAGGCAGGCGCGCTGAGCGCGAGGACAAAGACGGCCGGCAGAACACGATTCACGCAGAATCTCCGTTGCTGTTTCTGTGGTAAAAACTCCAGCCGCAACCGTAATCGGAAACCGTCGGGGTGCAATCCCCTCGTTGGGGCTGGAAGCCGGTCTATAACCAGCCTTCGCCCTCCGCGCTATCCTCCGGCATCGACAGTGGAGCTTCAGGTCGCCTTCTTCGACGTGACGAGGCAAGCGGCGCTGGCATTGAGCAGGCCCCAGCCGAAGACGTCGTCCTTGCCCGGCGCGCCGAGATCTTCCGCCGACTTGCCGAGCGCGTCTTGAATATCGGCTGCGGTGGCGTTGCCGTTTGCAGATTTCATCAAGGCAGCGGCTGCGGTGACGAAGGGCGCCGCGAAGGAGGTGCCGGTCTTCGGCCGTGCGCCGCTGACCGACGCGGCCGTCCATACTTGGACGCCGGGAGCGGCCAGGTCGATATGCTCGCCGCGGCCGGCGCGCCTGTAGGGGCGTTTCATGCGGTCGACCGCCGTCACCGCGATCACTTCAGCATAGGCCGCCGGATAGGCAGGCCCGGCTTTTGGGCCGCCATTGCCGGCGGCGGCGACGATCACCATGCCGCGTTCGGAGAGTCTTCGGACAACCTGCTCGAGAAGCGCATTCGCAGGACCCGACAGGCTCATATTCGTCACCTGCACGCCGCGCGCCGAAAGAAGGTCGAGCGCGCGAAGCAGATCGTAGGCGTCCGAGCGGTCATCCTGGCGATCGCCCCGATGAAACGCATCGACCGCGATGAGCCTGGCGTGCGGCAGCAGGCCGGGAGTACGGCTGTCGGCGCCGCCGACAAGCAGGGCCGCGACGGCGGTGCCGTGCTGGCGGCCGGACTCGGGAACGCCGTCGTCCGACAGGCGAAGAACTTCGACCCGGCCTTTCGAGAAGGCGTCATGCGCAGGATTGATCGCGGTGTCGATAAGGCCGATCGTGACATTGCCACCGCAGCCGGCTGGCAGTCCGCTACCGGCCGGCCAGCCGATCAGGCCCGCGGCGGCGCAGTGCGGCCCGGCACATTCAGCTTCCTGTCCGGGCCGGTAGTAATGCACGAAATCTGCCGTCGACTGCGGAGCGGCATCGATGACAAGATCGCGCGCAACCTCCAGCGGCATGTTGGGTGGAATGCGCAGCCGAATCAGCTCCGATCCAAGAAGCTGAATGTCGGCACGATCCAGTACGGTGAAGCCGGTTGCCTGAAGCCGACCGATCTCAGCCGAATTCAGCCCGGTCGCCACGATCTGGTCCGGTACCCGAGACGGCAAAGGGGCGGCTGGCCGTTGCGCGCGCCTGCCGCTGCGCCTTGGCGGGCGCGGAAGAAACCGATCCGTCAGCGCGCGAAATAGGTTCGGGCCGGTCGATCGGCTGGACGTCGTTCGCGACCCACCGGGCGAAGCGCCGGACCGACCGCCGTCATCACCACCGCCATCGTCACCGCTACCGTCGTCATCGGCCAACGCCGATCTTGGTCCGAACTCGCCGAGCGCCAGCTGGCCGCCCGGCGCCTGAGGATCGACGAGCAATGCGACGGCGACCCAGAAAAGCAGCAGGGCTTTTGGTCTCAACCAGGAGGTGGTGCGCATGGTCTCCCTCACATTTCCGGCCGTCGCCGATTTTCAACGTCGCGAGGCTAGCGGAGCTGTCCGGCAATAAGCTAGCCTTGCGAGGAACGGGCGCGGGGCCGCTTTATTCCAGAACCTGGAGCAACATGCCGGAACAAGCCGACCGCGTCCAAGATCAGCTTGTCGCTTTTCTGCCGAATCTGCGCCGGTTCGCGATTGCGCTGTGCCGGTCCCGCGACATCGCGGACGATCTTGTCCAGCGCGCCTGCGAACGGGCGCTCGCCAACGAGCAGCGTTTCGAGCCAGGGACGCGCTTCGACGCGTGGATGTTCAAGATTCTGAGAAATCTGTGGATCGACGACATCCGCAAGCGCAAGGTCGCCGGCCCGCAGGACGATATCGACGAGCGCCATGACATCGCCGGCGTTTCCGGTGAGCGCGAGATGGAGGCGCGGCTGGCGCTGAACAGCGTGGCGCAAGCCATAGGCGAGCTCGCCGCCGACCAGCGCGACGTGCTGCTTCTGGTCTGCGTCGAAGAGCTTTCCTACAAAGAGGCCGCGGAAGTCCTTGCCGTGCCGATCGGGACGGTGATGAGCAGGCTGGCCCGAGCGAGGAGGAATCTGGCGGAGGCGACTGGAATATCTTCGGCGCCCACCCGTTCTCCGGTCACAAAAGGGGCTGCAAAATGACCGAAGAGACTTTTTCGGACGAAATCCTGATGCGGTTCGCCGACGGTGAGCTTGATCCAGACATGGTCGCCAGGATCGAGCAGGCGATGGAAACGGACGACCGTCTAGTTGCCAGGATTGCTGTGTTCATCGAAACCAGAGCGCAGGCGCAGGCCGCGCTGAAGCCGCTGCTCGACGAGCCGGTTCCCGAAAAACTTGTCGCGGCCGTCGAGCAGATGATCGAGGCCAGGCGTGCCGGCGAGAAAGCGGCGACGGCATCGATATTGCCCTTCGGCAGCAGGCGCTTGGCAGGGCCTGCTTCGAGGTCTCGATGGATGCTGCCAATTGCCGCCTCTCTCGCGGCGGCAATTGGCGGCGGGCTCGCCGGCTATTGGGCAGCAGGCACCAACGAACGCACGCAGGGCGGCTTGTGGGTTGCCGGCGTCATCAGGCCGGGCTTGGCCCAAGCCCTTGAAACGGTCGAGTCCGGCAAGGAAATCAAGCTCGCCGGGATCAGCGACCGGTTCCGGGCCATCGCTACGTTCCGTAACGATTCGCAGGATTTGTGCCGCGAATTCGAGGTCGACTCGCAGGACCGCTCCACGGTGATGTCGGTCGCCTGCCGTTCCGGCGACGAATGGCGCGTCAGCTTCGCGGTCGTGGCGCCCGGCGACGCCGGAGGCTATGCCCCGGCCTCGTCGACCGAAGCCCTCGACGCCTATCTTTCGGCGATCGAAGCAGGCGCTCCGATGTCAGCCGAGGAGGAAGTCAAAGCGCTGGACGAGATCCGTCAAAAGGACCGGAAGTGAAACTGCGACGGCCCGGCCCGCTCTGACCCGGCTTGCTCTGGCCCGGCTTGCTCTGAAATGGAATCCAACTTTCTTTGAATGGAATAAAGCCGGCGATCGCCCGTTACTCCGCCGGGCCGCAACTGCCGGTCCGGTCTGAAACAAGGAGTAACTACCATGACAAGACACTGGAAGCTCAAGTCGACACTGGTCGCAGGAATGGCAGCGCTCGCGAGCACCACGGCGCAGGCGAAGGAGTCTCCCACGGGGGCGCCGGAAACCGAGCGTCCGCCGGCCGCAATGTCCAGCCAAAGCGACGGTTCCTTCATCCTCGCTGGCAACAGCTCTTCAAATTCGAGCTCCAATTCGTCGTCCAACGGTTCGTCGAATTCCAGCTCTAATTCGTCGAGCAATTCGAATTCGAACTCGTCTTCGAACTCCAGCTCCAATTCCTCGAGCAACTCGAATTCGAACTCATCGTCGAACAGTTCCTCCAACTCGAACGGTTCGGATCGCGGGTGGTCGCGCAACTGGCGGCGTTGACGCGGGCCGGGCGATAGAGCGGCGGCGCGCTTCAACTTGTGTCCGCCGCTTCAAAACAATCCACAGACAAACGGGGGCCAGCCGGCCCCCGTTTCGCATTCGCTGTTGGCCTCGCTCTCGCGCACAGAGGATTTGGTGTCGACGGTCGCTGTCGGCCGGCCCGCAACCATGGATCTCCAACGTTGGCGAGTAGCCACACGCTACTACACCTTCGTCATCCTAGGGCAAGCAAGGAGCGAAGCGACGCGGCGCAGACCCTGGGATCCATGCCGTTACGCCAGTCGAAAAATGCAGCGGAGCAGGATGGCGCCTTGTATCCGCAACGGAGCCAGCTACCCTTCTACCATGACCGGCTATGCCTACATGACCGCGAGCCAGAAGCGCGGCGCGATCTATATCGATCTCGGCCATCCAGCGCGAAAAGTCGCTGAAGCGCTCGCCGCACCAAATGGAAGATCGACCTGATGAGAAGACCAATCCGGAATGGTTCGAGCTTTTTCGCGGAACGGGGTGGTAGGCGTTCGGTTCTGGTCCGCTGCATTCTTCGGCTTGGGTAACGGCATGGATCCTAGGGTCTGCGCCGCGTCGCTTCGCTCCTTGCTTCGCCCTAGGATGACGAAGTGGAGGGTGTTTTCGGCCAATCTCAAAAGTCTGCGATTCCGCTGAAAGGGACCGTGGCGACCGGCCCCGATGCGTCAAGATAGAGCGGCGGTGCGCTTCGACTAAAAGTCGGCCGCGCTCCACAAGGAAACGGGACCTAGCGGCCCCGTTTCGCATTGTTCTCCAGAAAAAGCCTAGCGGGCCGCGCGGGCCCATTTGCGATACCAGCCTTCGCTGGCAATCGTGTTGCGGTAGACCGTTTCGCGCTCGGTCGCCTCGGCTCCGGTCTCCGCCTGGATCTCGGCCTTGAGCGCCGCATCTTCGCGGCGAAACGGAATGACCTGGACCAGCCGCGTTCCCTTTTCGATGACGTAGAGGCCATCCGGCGCCGTCGCAAAGAACGGAAAATGGATGTGGGCTGCGTAGGTGTCGGTATCGACGATGCCGGCGACGCATTCGAAAGGCTGAGCCGGCCGATTGAGCGGCGGCAGGAACAGACAACTCCAGCCCGGCGGGGTACGGATCGACCAGTAATTGTGAAATTTGCATGGCGGTGCCGGTTCCCTCGGATTGCCGGCGACCTGATGCGCGCCATGATTGCTGACCATCACCCTGTCGAACTCCCAGCCGGCATCAACGGCGCTGCCGCCATCCTTGACCTCAAGGCGGACGGTCGCCGCGAGCGGCAGGATCCAGCCGGTTGTCATCGCGTCGAGAAAAGGCATGCAGCGCTTGACGGTCAGGCCATTGTTGGTGGCCGAGGCTTGCTGCGCATCGACCGGCGGCAGTTTGCGGAACCAATCCGGCAGGACCGTCCTGGCCGCCACTGGCGGCGCGATGACCCCATGATCTTCCGGCCGACAGGAAAACCGGATCGAGCGAGAGGTCTTCTGAGAAGTCTGGGAAAAATGAAACATCGATGGCCTCCTTGGAAAAATCCGAGGAGGAACGGGCCGCAGCCGGATTTATTCCCGGGTGGGCGTCTGATATGCAGGCCGACGACGATAGTTCGGTCGCCGCGGCGCGCACAGCAGCATTGTCTAAAGCACCAATCGCATCAGCGGCCGGCCTGCCTTGCGCTCGACCAGCCTCTCGAAGCCGGCTTTCTCGAAGACCCGCGACGAGCCGACGAACAGCCCGATCGAACGCGAATCTTTCGACAGGTCGATCGGACATGCCTCGACCAGCCGCGCGCCATTCTGGCGAGCAAATTCGATGCCGCCTTCGACCAGCCGGTGCGTCACGCCCCGGCCGCGCGCCTTGACGCGGATGAAGAAGCAGGAAATCGCCCAGACGCCCGGATCGGTGGCGTCGGCGGGATCGACCGGCGCCGACCCCCTGCCCTTGTTGTTCCATTCGGGCACGTCGGCGCGCGGGCCGATCTGCATCCAGCCGACCGCCTTGCCATCCTCGAACGCCAGCACGCCCGGTGGCGGCCCGGCCTCGATCCGCGCCTTGATGTGGTCCTTGTTGCGTTCCCGATTGCCGGCGCGCCGCGCTGCCGGCGACAGCCGGAAATGTGTGCACCAACAGCCGTAGCAGGCACCCTGCTTACCGAAAAGATCTTCAAAATCCGCCCAAAGCTCGGGCACCAGCGGCGCTATGGTCGTATTCACGAACTCTCTCCCGGCCCACCGCCTTGTCGTGGCGTCCGTCCTGACGTACCATTGCTTTTGTTCTCTTTATGTTCGCAGCGATGGCGGTTCCTGTCAACAATCCCGATCACGGTTTTTGCCGCGACTGCCTGACCTTTCAGCGCGGTGAGGCACGGCGCTGTGAGCGCTGCGGCAGTCCACGGCTGGCCCGCCATCCGGAGCTCTATCGGCTGCATCTCGCCCATATCGATTGCGACGCGTTTTATGCGGCGGTCGAAAAGCGCGACAACCCGGCGCTGAAGGACCGGCCGTTGATCATCGGCGGCGGCAAGCGCGGCGTCGTCTCCACCGCTTGCTACATCGCCCGCGTCCACGGGGTGCGCTCGGCGATGCCGATGTTCAAGGCGCTCGAAGCCTGTCCGGAAGCGGTCGTCATCCCGCCGGACATGGAAAAATATGGTCGCGTCGGCCGCGAGGTGCGCGCCATGATGCAGGCGCTGACGCCGCTGGTCGAGCCGATCTCCATCGACGAAGCGTTTCTGGACCTTGCCGGCACCGAGCGCCTGCATGGCGTGCCGCCGGCGGTGGTGCTGGCGCGCTTCGCGTTGGGTGTGGAGAAAGAGATCGGCATCACCGTTTCATCAGGCCTTTCCTACTGCAAGTTCCTGGCCAAGGTGGCGTCGGACTTTCGCAAGCCGCGCGGCTATTCGGTGGTCGGCGAGGCCGAGGTGACCGGCTTTCTGGCCGAGCAGCCGGTGACGCTGATCTGGGGGGTGGGAAAAGCCTTCGCCGCCACGCTTGAGCGCGACGGCATCCGCACCATCGGCCAGTTGCAGCGCATGGAGCGCGGCGACCTGATGCGCCGCTACGGCGTGATGGGCGACCGGCTCTACCATCTTTCACGCGGCGAGGACGACCGCCGCGTGCACCCCGACCAGGATGCGAAAAGCGTCTCGGCGGAGACCACTTTCGACACCGACATCGCCTCCCCCGAGGAACTGGTTTCGGTGCTGAGAGCGCTGTCGGAAAAAGTCTCGGGGCGGCTGAAGAAATCCGGCATTGCCGGGCGCACCGTCGTGCTGAAGCTGAAGACGCAGGATTTCAAGACCCGCACGCGCAACCGGCAGCTCGGCGACCCGACACGGCTAGCCGACCGCATTTTCTCGACCGGGCTCGAGCTGCTGCGCAAGGAGGCGGACGGCACCAGATACCGGCTGCTCGGCATCGGCGTCAGCGACCTCTCGAAGGACGAAAAGGCCGATCCGCCCGACCTCGTCGATATCCAGTCGCGCAAGCGTGCCATGGCCGAAGGCGCGATCGACACGCTGCGCGACAAGTTCGGCCGCAAGGCGGTGGAGACCGGCTACACCTTCGGCAAGGGCCGCAATGCCCACCCGCCCGAGCCGATCGAGGATTAGTTTAAGCATGACCCCGAAACTAAGGTCCGCGCAAGCGAAAAGCGGATCCAGTTTCCGAAGGATCACGCCCAAGCAAGATGGGTAAAGCGGGCCTCTTCAGATGCGTCGCAAATCGATCCGGCTGGTCGTCACGCGCTCGCCGGTTTTTGGGTCGACGTCGATAACGGTCAGCCGCATGCCGTCCTCGCCGTTTTTCTCGACGGTCATTTGCGCGGTACGATCGCCGTTGACCTTCTTCGCCCAGCGGATGCCGAGATTGATCGCATTGCCCGAGCGCTTGCCGCTGAGCTGCGCCGGCCCGGTGCGGGATCCGACATAGGTGCCGGTGTACTTCGTCCCGCTGGACTTCAGGTCGGCACTGATGGCGCGCGTCACCACGACGAGACCGCGGCAGGTGCCGTCCAGCGACAGTGAACTCGATGTCGCGTCGGAATTGAAGCGGCAGGAGACGTTCACCGTCGGCGCCTCGGTGGTTACCTTGACGGTGCCCTTGCCGGCAAAATTCCCCTCGAACGAGCGAAGAAAATCGGCCTCGTCGGCATGAGCCGCGCCGGCGGCAGCCGTCAGGCAGCCGGCCAGTGCAAATCGTGCACATGATTTCATTGGATCTCTCCCCTTGAACTGGCTGTTGGACCAACGTTCGCCGTGACGGCAAGTTCCGCCCTCAACATGACCGTTTTGCAACGCGCCGCTCTGGCCCAGCCGAATGCGTCGACTAGCGGTTGCGGTGAAAGTCCCGACTTGCGACATAGCGCGCATGGCACCCTCGCCCTCGATCCCCAAGGCTGCGTTCTGGATGGCGCTGTCGATCGCATCGTTTCTGACGATGTCGGTCGCCGGCCGCGCCACGACGGCCGAGCTCAATGTATTCCAGGTGCTGGAGCTGCGATCGGTGATCGGCCTGTTCATCCTCCTGCCGCTGGTGATGATGTCAGGCGGTTTTGCGGCGATGCGCAGCAAACGCCCCACCGCCCATATCGCCCGCAACGTCGTCCATTTTGTCGGCCAGGCGGCATGGCTCTACGCCTTGACATTGATCCCGCTGGCCGTGCTGATCTCCATCGAATTCACGACGCCGATCTGGACGGCCATTCTGGCGGTCGGCTTTCTTGGTGAAAGACTAAGCCGGCCCAGACTTGCAGCGATCGTGCTCGGGCTGATCGGTGTGCTGGTCATCGTCCGTCCGGGCGTCGGCTCCGTCGATCCGGGACATGTTGTCGTGCTGGGTGCCGCGGTCTGCTTCGGCATATCCGTGGTCCTGGTCAAATCGCTGACGCGGACGGACAGCGTCGTGTCCATCATCTTCTGGATGCTGGTCATCCAGTCCGTGCTCGGCCTTGTCCCGGCGCTCTACGAATGGCGCAACCCGCCGCTCGAACTGTGGCCGTGGATCCTGCTGATCGCCTTCACCGGCATGTCGTCGCATTTCTGCATGGCGCGTGCACTCGCCTATGCCGACGCCACCGTCATCTCGCCGATGGACTTTTTGCGCGTTCCGCTGTCGGCGCTGATCGGCTGGCTGCTGTATCAGGAGCAGATCGACGCCTTCACCGCCGGGGGCGCCTTGCTGATCCTGCTGGGCAATCTGCTTAATCTGCAGAAAAAGGCGACCAAACCAGCGGAAGTGGCAGCGTCTTAGCATTTTGCAGCCAAACGGCTTCGTTTGGCGTCCGACAAAATGCGTCAAAGCAAAGAGCTACCGCGCGGTTTTGTTTCCACAAAACCGCGCTTAGCCTCGCATTTCAGTCGCCTTCGTCGGGTATGTTGAGGAGATGCCCGCAGGCCTTGCAGTGGACGGCGTCGGCTTCATGCCGCTGAAGGCCACATTGCGGGCACGGGAAGAAGACCTTGTTGGGACGGAAGAGCGCCTGTGCCAGCCTGACGAACAGCGATATGCCGATGATCATGGTAACGATCGCGGTGAGCTTGCCGGCTATCCCCGGCAGGACGATGTCGCCGAAGCCGGTCGTGGTCACCGTGGCGACGGTGAAATACAGCGCATCGACATAGCCTTCGAGACCGGCCCCGGTGCGGAAGAAGAAGGTGTAGACGAAACCGGTGACGACAAACAGGAATGTCAGGAGATTGATGACTGCATGGCTTGCCTCGCGCCATTTTTTGAGGCCGCGCATCTCGAAAAACCGCCACAGCGCGCCGCTGCGCGACAGCGACCACAGCCGCAATATGCGCAGGAATCCCAAATTGGCCAGCGCCGAAGGCATCAGCAGCGTCAGCAGGATGAAGCCGTCGACCCACGACGTCGGCTGCTTCATCAGGCGCAGCATGTCGTTTGACGCCAGCAGCCGGGCAATCATGTCGGCGGCGACAAGCGCTGCCACTGAATAATCGAGCCAGAGGAACGAGGACGATTCCTGGATCACCGGTGTGGCGATGAAGAAGGCGATGATGGCAAGGTCGATGATAATAGCCGCCAGCTGAAACCGGAAAGCCGCAGGCGTGCGCCCGTGATAGAGTTTGCGCAGCGTGTCGCGCAGCCGCGTCAAGGCTGAAAAATCCTGCACTCCGTCCCTTTTCGGCGTCTTCATGACGACTGCGATAACGCTCGCTGCGACAGCCGTCCAGTGGGCAGAGCAGAGGCAAGCCGCTGTGGCTTGAGAACATCCGGAGCGTTCCACACCCGGAAAGCAATCAGACCGGTTCCGCCTCGATGATGCTGATGCGAGGTCCGGCTTCAACGATATTGGCGACCCGAAAATCCGACGCCGCAAGCAGCAACCTGAATTCTTCCGCCGTGCGCTCCTGCCCGCCCGGCATGACCAGCATGTTCAGATCGCCGAATTTTGCGACGGCGCCTTCATTGGGCGGCGCCAGAATGCTCTCGAGCACCAGCAGTTTGCCTTCTGGGCGAATCGCCCGGCGGCAGCTTTTCAGGATCCGGATGTTTGTGTCGTCGTCCCAGTCATGCAGGATCCATTTAAGCACAATAGCATCGGCTCCTTCGGGCACCGAGACGAAGAAATCGCCGGCGACGATGTCGCAGCGATCGGCCACAGCCGCGGCGTCGAAGACCGGGCCGGCCTTCGCCACGACCTGCGGCTGATCGAATAGAATGCCGCGCTGGCCGGGATTGCGGCGGAGGATTTCGGCAAGCAGCGCGCCCTGCCCGCCGCCTACATCCATAACGACGGAGAACTGCCGGAAGTCATAGGCCGCGAGCACCGCAGCGGCGACGCCACGCGACATGGCCGTCATCGCCCGGTCGAAAACGACGGACTCTTCCGGATGCTCCGCCCGGTATTCCCAAACGCCCTTGCCATAAGCGTGGCGAAAGGCGTTTTCGCCGGTGCTGACACTGTGCAGCAGATCGCTCCATGCCTGACGGAAATACGGCCGTCCGGCCAGAATTGCCCACGACGCGACCGAATGCTGAACGTCGGATCGCAACGCGCCGCCAACCGGGGTCAGCGAGAAGGACCGGTCTTTCGCTTCATGGAACACGCCGACGGACGCAAGGGCGCGCAGCAGCCGGTAGAGCGCCTGCGGATGGGTATTGGTCCGAACGGCCAGTTCGCCGCTGCTGCGTTTTCCGTTCTTGAGATGGTCTGCAATGCCCAGCGTGGCGGCGACGCATATCGCCTGAGATACCTGGAAGCCATTGACCATTTTCTGGAGTTCGGCAGCGGCATCCCGCTCATCCATGACGCACTCCCCCGGCCGCCAAAAGACCCAGGCCGCCGAGCCCACAATACCAGCGGCATCGTCACCGAGCAATGCGACCTGGCGGAATACGGTCGTTAGCTCACACCAACTCCACCTCCACCACGCCCGGCACCGCCCGCATGGCCGAGGCGATCTGTGGCGAGACGCGGTAACGGTTGGGCAGTTCGATCTCGACCTCGCCCTGCGCCTCGTCCTTGATGACGATAATGCTCACCAGGCTGTCGCCGCGCTGGGTAAGCTGCGATTGAATCGCCGACGCCGGCCGATCATCCCTGACAAAGATACGCAAGGCTTTTTGGATGCGGCTTGCCTCGTCCTCCAGCGACTGCACCGTCTGGATGCGCAGATTGACGCCTTCGGGCCTGTCCTCGGCCGAAACTGTGACCACCACCGAACGGCCGGGCTCGAGCAGGTCGCGATATTGCGCCAGACCTTCGGAAAACAGCACTGCTTCATACTGGCCCGACGTGTCGGAGAACTGCACGACGCCCATCCTGTTGCCGGTGCGCGTCTTGCGCTCCTGCTTGGTGGTGACGGTGCCGGCAAGCCGCCCGGCGGCAGCGCCGCGTTTGACGGCGCCCGAGAACTCGGCCCAGGTCTGCACCCGCATCTTCTGCAGCGCCGCCTTGTATTCGTCCAGCGGGTGCGCCGAGAGATAGAAGCCGACCACCTGGAATTCACGGTGCAGGCGGTCGGCGGCAAGCCACGGGTCGGTCGCCGGCAGGTTGAGCGCCTGCGACTGCGCGCCGAGCGAGGCGCCGAAAATGTCGTGCTGGCCCGACATTGCATTCTGCTGCGCAAGCGACGCCAGCCCCATCATCCGCTCGACGCCCGCCATCATCGCGGCGCGGTCGTGACCGAAGCAGTCAAGCGCGCCGGCCATGATCAGGCTTTCGAAGACGCGCTTGCCGACGATCTTCGGGTCGACCCTTTCGCAAAAATCGGCGAGGTTCTTGAACGGTTTTTCGCCGCGCATGGCGACGATATGCTCGACCGCCGCGTCGCCGACGCCCTTGAGCGCGGCCAGCGAATAGAAGATCCGGTTCTCGGCGACTTCGAAGGCGCGGAAGCTTGATATCACCGACGGCGCCACGACATCGATACCGAGGCGCAGCGCATCCTGGCGGAAATCAGCGAGTTTATCGGTGTTGCCCATGTCGAGCGTCATCGACGCGGCCAGGAATTCGACCGGGTAGTGCGCCTTCAGATAGGCCGTCTGGTAGGAGACGACCGCATAGGCGGCGGCATGCGACTTATTGAAACCATAGTCGGCGAACTTTGCCAGCAGGTCGAAGATGAAGTCGGCTTGCGGCTTGCCGACGCCGCGCTCGATCGCCCCCGAGACGAAGCGCTCGCGCTGCTTGTCCATCTCGGCGCGGATCTTCTTGCCCATGGCGCGGCGCAGCAGGTCGGCTTCGCCCAGCGAATAGCCGGCAAGCTCCTGCGCGATCTGCATCACCTGCTCCTGGTAGACGATGACGCCTTGCGTCTCCTTCACCAGATGGTCGATCTTCGGATGGATCGAAGCCATCTCCTCCTCGCCATGCTTTCTGGCGTTGTAGGTCGGGATGTTCTCCATCGGGCCCGGCCGGTAAAGCGCGACCAACGCAATGATGTCCTCGATGCAGTCGGGCCGCATGCCGATCAGCGCCTTGCGCATGCCGGCACTTTCCACCTGGAACACGCCGACCACTTCGCCGCGTGACAGCATGGCATAGGTGTCGGGGTCGTCGAGCGGAATATGGGCAAGATCGATCTCGATGCCGCGGCGGCGGATCAGCTTGACCGCGGTCTCCAGCACCGTCAGCGTCTTCAGGCCGAGGAAGTCGAACTTCACCAGGCCGGCCTGCTCGACATACTTCATGTTGAACTGGGTGACCGGCATGTCGGAGCGCGGGTCGCGGTACATCGGCACCAGCTCCCACAGCGGCCGGTCGCCGATGACGATGCCGGCGGCGTGCGTCGAGGCGTGGCGGTAGAGGCCTTCCAGCTTCTGCGCCATGTCGAGCAGCGTCTGCACGATCGGCTCGCGCTCCGCCTCCTCGGCAAAGCGCGGCTCGTTGGCGATGGCGTCGGCGAGCTTGACCGGATTGGCCGGGTTCGACGGCACCATTTTGCTGAGCTTGTCGACTTGGCCATAGGGCATCTGCAGCACGCGGCCGACATCGCGCAGCACCGCGCGGGCCTGCAGCGTGCCGAAGGTGATGATCTGGCCGACCTGGTCGCGTCCGTATTTATGCTGGACGTAGCGGATGACCTCCTCGCGCCGGTCCTGGCAGAAATCGATGTCGAAGTCGGGCATCGACACGCGGTCGGGATTGAGGAAGCGCTCGAACAGCAGCGAGAAGCGCAGCGGATCGATGTCGGTGATCGTCGTCGAATAGGCGACCAGCGAGCCGGCGCCCGAACCGCGCCCCGGCCCGACCGGGATGCCTTGCGCCTTCGCCCATTTGATGAAGTCGGCGACGATCAGGAAATAGCCGGGGAACTTCATTTTCTCGATGATGCCGAGCTCGAATTCCAGCCTTTCGCGGTATTGCTCGACCGCGTAGCCAGGGGCTAGGCCGTGCGCGGCGAGCCGCGCCTCCAGCCCTTCATGCGCCTGTCTGGCAAGCTCCTGCGCCTCCGCCTTCACCGCCGCATCGGCGTCGGCGACATCGCCGCCGGCAAAGCGCGGCAGGATCGGGTTGCGGGTCTTGGGATAGTAGGAGCAGCGCAGCGCGATCTCGACGGTGTTGTCGATCGCCTCCGGCAGATCGGCGAACAGCCTCGCCATGTCGGCCTGGCTTCTCAGAAAATTGTCGGGCGACAGCCGCCGGCGGTTGTCGACGGCGACGACCGACCCTTCGGCGATGGCGATCAGCGCATCATGCGCCTCATAGTCGTCGCGCGAGGAGAAAAACGCCTCGTTGGTGGCGACCAGCGGCAAGTCGTTGATATAGGCGAGGTCGACTGACGATTTCTCGATGGCCCGGTCATAACCGGAAACCCGTTCCAGCTCGACATAGAGCCGGTCGCCGAACAGCGCCTTGAGCGCCAGAAGCCGCGTCTCGGCGAGGTCGCGGCGGTCCTCTTTCAGCGCGTTGCCGATCGGGCCGCGCGGCCCGCCGCTGAGACAGATCAGGCCGTCGCAATGGCCTTGCAGCATCTCGGTCGTCAGATGCACGGCCTCGCCGGGCGGCGTTTCCAGATAGACCCGGCTGACCAGCCTGACCAGATTGCTGTAGCCAGCCTCGGTCGCCGCGATCAAAACCACGGGCCGCATTTCCGGGCCCTGCCGCCTGCGGTCGCGCTGGCTGTCGCCGGCTTCACCGGAAAAAGCGAGAGCGGTCTGGCAGCCGATGATCGGCTGAATACCCTCCTTCACCGCCTTTTGCGCAAATTCGAGTGCGCCGAACAGATTGTTGGTGTCGGTGACGGCAATCGCCGGTGCGTCATCTTTGACCGCATGGCCGACAACCGTGCCGAGTTGCAAAGCGCCTTCGAGCAGCGAATAGGCCGAATGAACGCGCAGATGAATGAACGGCCGCGCCGGCGCTTCCGGCCGCGATGCCTTCATAAAAGCCTCGCGCCGCAACGGATCGCGGGGAAGTGTCTCATTCGCCATTTTTTTATCGCCGTTTGAGAGGACTCAGTCGATGAGGATGTATTGTCCGGCACTGGACGATGCGAGTCCAGCGACAGGCCAATTGTCGATGCTGGCGCTGCCCCTCATCCGCCTGCCGGCACCTTCTCCCCGTATAGTGACGGGGCGAAGGGGCTGGCCGCAACCTCGGCTCGCTTTCTGCAACGCCGGAGATTGGCGAAATCCTGTGCGAAGGCGTCTTTCTCCCCGTCACTATACGGGGAGAAATGCCCGGCAGGGCAATGAGGGGCAGCGCCAACCAATGCGATTGCCTTGTGCCAAGTGACGGCATCCTCACGCAAATTCCATGATCACCGCGTCGACGGCGAGACTGTCGCCCGGTTTTGCCTTGAGTTTCGACACGGTGAGATCGCGCTCGGCGCGCAGCACGTTTTCCATCTTCATCGCCTCGACGACCGCCAGCGTCTCGCCGGCCTTGACCTCCTGCCCTTCGGCAACGGCGATCGACACGACAAGGCCGGGCATCGGGCAGAGCAGCATCTTCGACGTATCCGGCGCCACTTTTTCCGGCATCAGCCTTTCGAGTTCGGCGGTGCGCGGCAGCATGGCGCGTGCGCTCACCGACATGCCTTTCCAGGCGACGCGAAGCCCGTTCAGCACGGGCCTGACCTGCGCAGCGATCCTTCGGTCGCCGACCGTGCCGCGCCAGACGAGATCGCCCGGACGCCAGTCGGAGGCTACCGTCAGCGCCTTGCCGCCGTCGATCGACAGACCGAGTTCCATCGGAATGGAGATCATGCCTTCGAGCACCGAGGCTGAAAGATAGTCCTTGCCGATCTTGACCACCCAATCGCGTTTCAGGACACCCGAATGCGGCGCCAGCCGCCCGCCGAGCCGGTCGAGCCGGTCGCGGCGCAGCAGTTCGACCGCGGCGGCGATCGCTGCGAGAACGGCCTTTTCCTCGCTGTCAGGCACGATCGGCGCGAAGCCGTCGGGATATTCCTCTGATATGAAGGCGGTCGATATCCGCCCTTCCCGCCAGCGCGGATGCTGCATAAGTGCTGCCAGGAACGGCATGTTGTGCTCGATGCCGTCGACGACAAAACTGTCGAGCGCTTCCGACATGGCGTCTATTGCCGCGAGCCGAGTCGGCGCCCAGGTGCACAGCTTGGCGACCATCGGGTCATAGAACATCGAGATTTCCGAACCCTCGGTAACCCCGGTATCGTTGCGGACGACGACGTCGCCGAACTGTCCCTCTTGCGGTGGCCGGTATCTCGTCAGCCGGCCGATCGACGGCAGGAAATTGCGATACGGGTCCTCGGCGTAGAGCCGGCTTTCCACCGCCCAGCCGTTCAGCTTGACGTCGCTTTGCTTGATGGCGAGCTTTTCGCCGGCTGCTATGCGGATCATCTGCTCGACCAGGTCAATGCCGGTGACGAGCTCGGTCACCGGGTGCTCGACCTGCAATCGTGTATTCATTTCAAGGAAATAGAAGTTCTTTTCACTATCTACGATGAACTCGACCGTGCCGGCGCTCTGGTAGTCGACCGCGCTGGCCAGCGCCACCGCCTGCTCGCCCATGGCTTTCCGGGTCCTGGCGTCGAGGAAAGGGGAAGGCGCCTCTTCGACGACCTTCTGGTTGCGGCGCTGGATCGAGCATTCGCGCTCGCCGAGATAAAGCGCATTGCCATGCGCGTCGGCCAGCACCTGGATTTCGATGTGGCGCGGATCGACCACGAACTTTTCGATGAAGACGCGGTCGTCACCGAACGAGCTTTTGGCCTCCGACCGCGCCCGGTCGAACCCATCGCGCACCTCGGCCTTGCTCCAGGCGATGCGCATGCCCTTGCCGCCGCCGCCGGCCGAGGCCTTGATCATCACGGGATAGCCGATCTCGCCGGCTATTTTCTCGGCATGACCGGCATTCTCGATGACGCCGAGCCAGCCGGGCACCGTGCTGACCCTGGCTGCATTGGCGAATTTCTTCGATTCGATCTTGTCGCCCATCGCCCTGATCGCTCCGGGTTTCGGGCCGATGAAGACGATGCCTTCGTTCTCCAGCGCTTCACAGAAGGAGGCGCGTTCGGATAAAAACCCGTAGCCGGGATGCACGGCTTCAGCACCCGTCGCCTTGCAGGCGGCAATGATCTTCTCCGGCACCAGATAGCTCTCAGACGCCGGCGAAGGCCCGATATGGACAGCCTCGTCGGCCATCTCGACATGCACGGCGTCACGATCGGCGTCCGAATAGACCGCGACGGTGGCGATGCCCATCTTGCGCGCCGTCTTGATGACGCGGCAGGCGATCTCGCCACGATTGGCGATCAGGATTTTTGTGAACATACGGGTTTTGTTCCCTCGGCTGCCTTTCTTTTATGGGCTTGGCCCGGCCGGTCAAGGCACGTAAGCGCATATCCGGGGTGCCGAGTCGCCTGGTGACGACCAAACCCGGGCTCCGAACTGTCAATTCGTCCCATAGTCCAGAACCTGCAGATACGCTAAAGCTCGCCTCGATTGCCGATTTGGCTGAGAGGAGAGCCCCGATGAAAACCCGTGCCGCTGTCGCTGTCGCCGCCGGAAAACCGCTGGAGATCCTGGAGGTCGACCTCGACGGCCCGCGAGCCGGCGAGGTGCTGGTCGAGATCAAAGCGACCGGCATCTGCCACACCGACGAGTTCACGCTGTCGGGCGCCGATCCCGAAGGGATTTTTCCGGCGATCCTCGGCCATGAGGGCGCCGGCATCGTCGTCGATGTCGGCAAGGGCGTCACCTCGGTCAAGAAGGGTGACCACGTCATCCCGCTCTACACGCCGGAATGCCGGCAATGCCCGTCCTGCCTGTCCAGAAAGACCAATCTGTGCACCGCGATCCGCGCGACGCAGGGGCAAGGCCTGATGCCGGACGGCTCGTCGCGCTTCTCGATCGGCAAGGACAAGATCTTCCACTATATGGGCTGCTCGACCTTCTCCAACTTCACCGTGCTGCCCGAGATTGCGCTGGCCAAGGTCAATCCCGACGCGCCCTTCGACAAGATCTGCTACATCGGCTGCGGCGTCACCACCGGCATCGGCGCGGTGATCAACACAGCCAAGGTCGAGATCGGCGCCACGGCCGCCGTCTTCGGCCTCGGCGGCATCGGCCTCAACGTCATCCAGGGGCTGCGCCTTGCCGGCGCCGACATGATCATCGGCGTCGACCTGAACAACGACAAGAAGGAATGGGGCGAGAAATTCGGCATGACGCATTTCGTCAATCCGAAGGAGATCGACGGCGATATAGTGCCCTATCTCGTCAACATGACAAAACGCGGCGCCGACCAGATCGGCGGCGCCGACTATACGTTCGACTGCACCGGCAGCACCAAGGTGATGCGCCAGGCGCTGGAAGCATCGCACCGCGGCTGGGGCAAGTCGGTGGTCATCGGCGTTGCCGGCGCCGGCCAGGAGATCTCGACGCGGCCGTTCCAGTTGGTCACCGGCCGCACCTGGATGGGCACCGCGTTCGGCGGCGCGCGCGGTCGCACCGACGTGCCGAAGATCGTCGACTGGTACATGGACGGCAAGATCGAGATCGACCCGATGATCACCCACACGCTGAAGCTGGAGGACATCAACAAGGGTTTTGATCTGATGCATGAGGGCAAGAGCATCAGGAGCGTGGTGGTCTATTGAGAATTTGCGACGTGGCCGGGAGGAAGCAAGGCAATCGCTTCAGGTTTGGGCTGCCCCTCATCTGCCTGCCGGCATCTTCTCCCCGTATAGTGACGGGGAGAAGATGCTGATCGCAACGTCGGCACGCTTTCTGCCACGCTGAAGATTGGCGAAATCCTTTGCGAAGGCGTCTTTCTCCCCGTCACTATACGGGGAGAAATGCCCGGCAGGGCAATGAGGGGCAGCGCCGACCTTTGAAGCGATTGCGCTGCACCAACAGGTCCGGAGCGTTGCTGGGATGGCGACCGCTCGAATATCATCGACAGAGCCAGGCACAATCGCCAGCTCCATACGCGTTGGACGAACCATGCCCGCACCCGCCATTTACGTCGATGCCGATGCCTGTCCGGTGAAGGCCGAGGTCGAGAAGGTCGCCGAGCGCCATGGCGTCGTCGTCACCTTTGTCTCCAATGGCGGCCTGCGCCCGTCGCGCGATCCGATGATCCGCAACGTCGTCGTGTCCAAAGGCGCCGACGCGGCGGACGACTGGATCGTCGACAATGCCAAGCCCAACGACATCGTTGTGACATCAGACATCCCGCTTGCGGCCCGCACGGTGGCGCTCGGCGCCCATGTGCTTGGGCCGACCGGACGCCCGTTCACGCCGGAAACGATCGGCATGGCGGTGGCGATGCGCGACCTCAAGCAGCATCTGCGCGAGACCGGCGAAAGCAAGGGCTACAATGCCAGTTTCGCGCCGCAGGACCGCTCGCGGTTTCTTGGCGAGCTCGACCGCATCTTGCGGCGTGCGCTGAAATCCGCCGCGCTGGGCTAGCGCTTTCACCTCGGACCGGAGGTCAGCGCAGCAAACCAGAATAACATGTGCACAATCAAAAGTGCTATAATGTCCGAGTCTTAGAGGACGAGCGGCGGTGTAGAAGACGGACCGCATCAGAGGCCGGGCCATGACGACCGAGCTGCCCCTGAAGAAACCACTGCACCGCCACATCCAGTTCGCGGTGTCGGCCTGCATCGGCGTGGTGGCACTGGCGATCGCGCTGGCCTTGCGCACTCCGCTCGCCTTCTCCATCGGCGCCAATGCGTTTTTCGCCGCTACACCGCCATTGTCGTCGCCCAGATGCCGCTGCTCACCGGCCGCTATCTGAGCAAGCATGCCCGCGCCACCGACCAGCCGGTGCTGGTCATCTTTGCTGTGACTCTGATTGTCGTCGCCGTCGCCTTGATCTCGTTGTTCCAAGTGATCAATCGCGAGGGCAGCGCGCATCGTGTCGAACTCACCTTTGCGCTGCTGTCGATCCCGCTCGGCTGGTTCACCATCCACGCCATGACCGCGCTGCACTACGCACATGTTTACTGGGTCAACGACGAAGAGACCGATCCCGGCAGCAAATCGAAGCAGAAAAAGCCCGTCGGCGGCCTTTCGTTTCCCGGCAAGGAGGAGCCGGACGGCTGGGATTTTCTCTACGTCTCGGCCACCATCGGTATGACCTCACAGACCTCCGATACCGCGGTCTCGACCACGCAAATGCGTCGTATCGTGCTTTTGCATTCGATCGTGTCGTTCTTTATCAATACAGTGATCGTCGCTGCCGCGGTCAACCTCGCCGTCAGTTTCGGGAGCCGGTAGCACCGGGCAGGCTGTAATAATTCCGTGATCGGATGAAACATCGCTTTGGCCGGCGACGTATTGGGAGGAGAACGATCGGAAAGGCCGACTGAGCGGCCGGAAGGACGCGAAAAAATGCAATCGGTGGCCAGGAGCCAATCAACCGTCGGGCCAGATACTGCCGCGCCGAAGGATGCGACGCTGATCTACCGGCAGTCGCGCTGGACGCGGCTGACGCACTGGCTCTGGGCCATTTCGCTGTTCTTCATGCTGCTTTCCGGCCTGCAGATCTTCAACGCCCGCCCGCAGCTCTATATCGGCAAGGAATCGGGATTCGCCTATAACAACACCATCTTCGCCATCGGCGCCGAGAACACCGCAAACGGCCCGCGCGGCTACACCGAAATCTTCGGCAAGCGCTTCGACACAACCGGTGTGCTCGGCTGGTCGGGGCCGGCGGGTCGGGAGACGGCCCGCGCCTTCCCGTCCTGGGCGACGATCCCCTCCTACTACGACCTCGGCACGGCCCGCGTCGTCCATTTCTTCTTTGCCTGGATACTGACCACGACCCTGGTCGTGTGGCTGGTCGCCAGCCTGATCAACGGTCATCTGCGCCGCGATCTTGTCCCGCGCATCGCCGATCTCAGGCGCTTGCCGCGAGACATCGTCGATCATGCCAAATTCAAGTTTCACCAAACGCGCGAGTACAACACGCTGCAGAAGATGGCCTATGGCGGCGTGATGTTCGTGCTGCTGCCGTTGATGATCATCACCGGCCTTGCCATGTCGCCGAGCATGAACGCGGCGCTGCCGTTCCTCAACGATCTGCTTGGCGGCCGGCAGACGGCGCGGACCATTCATTTCATAGTAATGCTGCTGCTCGTCGCCTTCTTCATCATCCATATGCTGATGATCTTCGCCGCCGGCCCGATCAACGAGCTGCGTTCCATCATCACCGGTTGGTACCGAACCGATCCGCCGGAGCATGGCAGCAAGACGCCGCAGAGGAGTGCGTGAGATGGCAAAGTTTGTAATCAGCCGCAGAAAATTCCTGACCTCGGCAAGCCTCGGCGTCTCCGGCATCATGCTGTCGGGTTGCGATGCCTTCGACAGCCAGCTTCGTGTCGGCGAGGGCCTGCGCAGCTTCCTTGAAGGCGCCAACGGCCTGACCTGGCGCGCGCAACGCCTGCTCGCCGGCGATTCGCTTGCGCCGGAATTCACCGAAGCCGACATTCGCCAGCCGCAGCGGCCGAACGGCGTCACCGCGCCGGACGACGATGTCTACAAGGGCCTGCTCGCCAACAATTTCGCCGACTGGCGGCTCGAGGTTTCCGGCCTCGTCGAAAAGCCGCTGTCGCTGACCCGCGAGCAATTGATGAACATGCCGAGCCGCACCCAGATCACCCGCCACGACTGCGTCGAAGGCTGGAGTTGCATCGCCAAATGGACCGGCACGCCGCTGTCGCTGGTGCTGGACCAGGCGGTGGTCAAGCCGCAGGCACGCTATGTCATGTTCCATTGCCTCGACACGATCGACCGCAGCCTGTCCGGCGACATCAAATATTACGGCTCGATCGACCTGATCGATGCCCGTCACCCGCAGACGATCCTTGCCTATGGCCTGAACGGCAAGCCGCTGCCGGTCGAGAACGGTGCGCCGCTGCGCGTCCGCGTCGAGCGCCAGATCGGCTACAAGATGCCAAAGTATCTCCGCAAGATCGAACTGGTCGACAGTTTCGCCGCCATCGGCGGCGGCAGGGGCGGCTACTGGGAGGACAATGGCTACGACTGGTACGGCGGCATTTGATCGCAACGCTGTCGCTGGCAGGTGACAAGGTGTCGCCGACAGGCTATGGATGACGAGTCGAGGGCTCAAATTGAGTCCTACCTGTTTGCGGGAGAGAGCAGCGAGAGCTGCCGCCGAAGGGGAAATCGCCCGAAATCTCTCAGGCAAAAAGAACCGTAGACGGGAAAGACACTCTGGAAAGTCGGGGCTTTTTTCGCCCCGCGCCGAAGGTGTAAGCGCTGCCGACAGAGTTACGGGGCGCGAGTCTCTCAGGCTTCAGACAGAGGGGCACGGACTGGTCGCCATTCGCGGCC
The DNA here is from genome assembly GCF_055811235.1 of Mesorhizobium sp. WSM4810. Classification (NCBI taxonomy): domain Bacteria; kingdom Pseudomonadati; phylum Pseudomonadota; class Alphaproteobacteria; order Hyphomicrobiales; family Phyllobacteriaceae; genus Mesorhizobium; species Mesorhizobium sp. WSM4810. Next base: position 199,279 of record NZ_JBVVQV010000009.1, read on the forward strand.
GATTGCGTGCGACTCTGGAGACGACATGACGGGCGACGACACCAAACACCTTCCCCTAGAAGACCTGCACGTGGCCGCCAGTGCGCGCTTTGGCGCGTTCGCCGGCTGGTCGATGCCGCTCACCTATCCGGCCGGCGTGATGAAGGAGCACCTTCATACCCGCGAACATGCCGGCCTGTTCGACATCTCACACATGAAGCTGTTCGAGATCAGTGGCTTGGGCGCTGAAGCACTGCTCAATCGTGCCTGCCCGTTCGACGCCGGCGCGCTTGAGATTTCCCAGTCCAAATACACGTTCTTTCTCAATGAAGCCGCCGGCATCATCGACGATCTGATCGTCACCAGGCTCGGCCGGCAACGCTTCATGGTCGTCGCCAATGCCGGCAATGCTGAGGCCGACGAAAAACACCTTCGTGAGCTTGCCGACTTTGATGCCAAGGCGGACTTTGACGCCAAGATTGAAGCACTCGACCGCGTCTTCCTGGCAATCCAGGGTCCCGAAGCCTGGGCCGCCCTGTCGCGCGCCGGCATCGAAACCGGATCGCTGCTGTTCATGCACGGCTTCGAGCCGCGCGAAAACTGGTTCATGAGCCGCTCGGGCTATACCGGCGAGGACGGCTTCGAGGTCGGCCTGCCGGAAGCGGATGCGCGAAATCTCGTCGCCAAACTGCTCGAGGACGAGCGAGTGATGTGGGTTGGGCTGGCCGCCCGCGACAGCCTGCGGCTCGAAGCAGGGCTGTGCCTGCACGGACTGGACATCACGCCTGAGATCGACCCGGCCAGCGCCGGGCTGATGTGGGCGATCCCGAAGGAGGTTCGCGCCTCCGGCGCTTTCATCGGCGCCGACGCATTGCGTGCAATCCTGGAGCGCGGCCCGGCGCAAAAACGCGTCGGCCTGAAGCCGGAGGGCCGCCAGCCGGTGCGCCCCGGTGCAACCCTTTTCGATGCCGACGGCAAACCCGCCGGCCACGTCACCTCCGGCGGCTTCGGCCCCTCGGCCGGCCATCCGGTCGCCATGGGCTACGTCCAGGCGTCGCTGGCCAAACCCGGCGCAAAACTCTTCGCCGACGTTCGCGGGACCAAAATCCCGATCGATATCAATCCCCTGCCCTTCACGCCGCATCGCTACCGCAAAGGATGAACTTCATGGCAAAGACCTATTTCACTGAAGATCACGAATGGCTCCGCGTCGAAGGCGGTATCGCCACCATCGGCATCACCGACTACGCGCAGGAACAGCTCGGCGATCTCGTCTTCGTCGAATTGCCGGAGCCTGGGAAAAAGCTGGCCAAGGGCGATACCGCCGTCGTGGTCGAATCGGTCAAGGCGGCATCGGACGTCTATGCGCCGGTCGACGGCGAGATCACCGAGGCCAACACCGCGCTTTCGTCTGATCCGTCCCTGGTCAATTCGGCGGCGGCCAGCGACGGCTGGCTGTGGAAGATGAAGCTGGCCGATGAAAGCCAACTCGAAGGTCTCCTGGATGAGGCCGCCTACAAAGCCCATATTGGTTGAGAGAGCAGGACCAGGAAAGATGACCGCAGCACCCTACTCCTTCTCGGCCCGCCATATCGGCCCCGGCCTCAATGATGTCAGAGCCATGCTGGCGACGATCGGCGTTCCGTCGGTCGAGACGCTGATCAGCCAGGCTGTGCCGAAATCGATCCGGCTCGACCGGCCGCTGGCCTTGCCGGCCCCGGCGAGCGAAGCCGAGGCGCTGGCCGAGCTGTCAGCGACAATGGCGAAAAATACAGTTTTGAAGAGCTTCATCGGCGCCGGCTATCACGGCGTCCACGTGCCGCCGGTCATCCAGCGCAACCTGTTCGAGAACCCGGCCTGGTATACGGCTTACACGCCCTACCAGGCCGAGATCAGCCAGGGCCGGCTCGAAATGCTGTTCAATTTCCAGACCTTGGTCACCGAACTGACCGGGCTGCCGGTCGCGTCGGCCTCGTTGCTCGACGAGGCGACGGCGGTGGCCGAAGCAGTCGGCATCGCGTTACGCCACCACCGCGATAAGCGGACCAAGGTGGCGCTGGCCGGCACGCCGCATCCGCAGACGCTTGACGTCGTGCGCACCCGCGCCGAGCCGCTCGGCATCGAGGTCGACGGTGACACGATCGACGACAACACAGCCGCTCTGCTGGTCTCCTGGCCCGATACGTTTGGCGTCTATGGCGACCACAGGGCGGCAATTGAGAAAGCTCGCGCCACCGGCGCGCTGGTCGTCTTCATTGCCGATCCGCTCGCCCTGACGCTGACCGACGCGCCGGCTGCGCTTGGCGCCGACATCGCCGTCGGCCCGATGCAGCGCTTCGGCGTGCCGATGGGCTTTGGCGGGCCGCATGCCGCTTATTGCGCCGTTTCCGACAGGCTGACGCGGCTGATGCCCGGCCGCCTGGTCGGCCAGTCCACCGACAGCAAGGGCCGGCCCGGCTATCGCCTCGCCTTGCAGACGCGTGAACAGCATATCCGCCGCGACAAGGCGACCTCCAACATCTGCACCGCGCAGGCGCTGCTCGCCAACATGGCGACCGCCTATGCGATCTGGCACGGCCCTGCCGGGCTGCAGGCGATTGCCGGCCGAATCCATGCATTGGCCAACCGGCTGGCTGACGGTCTCAAGGCAGCAGGAATCTCGGTGCTTGGCGCAAGCCGATTCGACACGGTGACGGTGGAAGTGAAAGGCAGAGCCGGGGCGATTGGCGCCGCAGCCGAAAAGACCGGCCGATTGCTGCGCGTCATCGACGCCGACCGCATCGGCATCAGCTTCGACGAGACCTCGACCGATGCCGATCTGGAGGCGATCGCGGCGCTGTTCGGCGCCAAGCCGGGCGCAGCCGTCGGCAGCACCATGCCCGGAAAACCGCGCGGCAAGGCGTTTCTCACGCAGCCTGTCTTCCGCGAAAACCACTCGGAAACCGACATGATGCGCTTCCTGCGCCGGCTGGCCGACAAGGACCTGGCGCTCGACCGCGCCATGATCCCGCTCGGCTCCTGCACGATGAAACTCAATGCCGCCGCCGAGATGATGCCGGTAAGCTGGCCTGATATCGCCAATTTGCATCCCTTCGCCCCGGCAAGCCATTCGGCCGGTTACCGCGCCATGATCGACGAACTGGAAGCCTGGCTGGCGGAGATCACCGGCTTCGACGCGGTGACCCTGCAGCCCAACGCCGGCAGCCAGGGCGAGTATGCCGGGCTGCTCGCCATTCGCGGCTATCACCGCTCACGCGGCGAAGCTCACCGCACGGTCTGCCTGATCCCGTCATCGGCGCATGGCACCAATCCGGCGAGTGCGGCGATGGCCGGCATGAACGTCGTCGTCGTGCGCTGCACCGAAGACGGCAACATCGACGTCGACGACCTGAAAGCCAAGGCGGACGAGCATGCGCAAGACCTTGCGGCGCTGATGTTCACCTATCCCTCGACGCACGGCGTTTTCGAGGAAGGCGCGCGCGACCTCTGCGCCCTTGTCCATGAGCATGGCGGCCAGGTCTATTTCGACGGCGCCAACCTCAACGCGCTGGTCGGTCTCGCCCGCCCCGGCGACATCGGCGCCGACGTCTGCCACATGAACCTGCACAAGACGTTCTGCATCCCGCATGGCGGCGGCGGTCCCGGCGTCGGCCCGATCGGCGTCAAGGCGCATTTGCAACCCTATCTGCCCGGCCACGTCGTCGAAGGCTCGGGCCATGCCGTGTCGGCTGCACCGTTCGGCAGCGCTTCGATCCTGCCGATCACCTGGATGTATATCCGGATGATGGGCGCTTCGGGCCTGAAGCAGGCGACCGAGACGGCGATCATTTCCGCCAATTATGTGGCGACGCGGCTCGGAGCGCATTTCCCGGTGCTCTACAAGGGCAGGCACGAGCGCGTCGCGCATGAATGCATCCTCGATACCCGCGTGCTCAAGGACAGTGCCGGCATCAGCGTCGACGACGTCGCCAAGCGGCTGATCGACTATGGTTTCCATGCGCCGACCATGTCGTTTCCGGTCGCCGGCACGCTGATGGTCGAGCCGACCGAGTCCGAGCCCAAGCGCGAGCTCGATCGCTTCTGCGAGGCGATGATCGCGATATCAGGCGAGGCAGCCAAGGTGGCGAAAGGCGAATGGCCCCTAGCCGACAATCCGCTGGTCAATGCGCCGCATACCGCCGCCGAGGCGCTGGCCGGCCAGTGGACCCATCCCTATTCGCGCCTGGAGGCGGCCTACCCCGCCGGCGATGCCGACACGTCAGCCAAATACTGGCCGCCGGTGTCGCGCATCGACAATGTCGCCGGCGACCGCAACCTCGTCTGCTCCTGCCCGCCGCTGTCGGAATATCTGGGGGCGGCGGAGTAGACCATGATCCCGAAAAGTGGAATCCGGTTTTCGGACAAGATCATGGTCTAACAAGAAGATAGAAGCCTCAATCAGGCAGAACGCAAGGCCGGCGCGTCGGCCTTGCTCGCCTTGTTCTGGGCGACGACGCGATTTCGCCCGGCGCGCTTTGCCGCATAGAGTGCGGCGTCGGCTTCGGCCAGCACATTGTCGAGACTGGTGCCATCCGTCCCGCCAAAGCCGATGCCGCCACTGACTGTGCTGCGCAACGGACCAAGCTGGGTGGCGACGACTTCCGTGCCGAAGGCGACGCTGATCTTGCTCGCAATGTCGTAAGCCTTCTCTTCAGTCATCCGCGACATGACGAGGACGAATTCCTCGCCGCCCAGCCGGAAGGCGTCGACGCCGGTCCTGGAGTATTTTCTGACGACAGCGGCGAAGCGGCGCAGAACCTGATCGCCAACCGGATGACCGAATACATCGTTCGTCTTCTTGAAATGGTCGAGGTCGAACATGGCGACGGACATGAACGGGCCGAAAATCCGCTCGCCGTAGAATGCCGTCAACGCCCGCCGGTTCATCAGCCCGGTCAATGGGTCGGTCATGGTCTCGGCCTTCAGTTCGATCTGCGCCTGCAAATGGTGCAGGGAGAGCGTCAATGCGCCGAGCCCCGTCATGCAGGCGACCGCCACGGCGGAATTCAACCGTTCGGCCCAGTTGTCGGGCGCAACGCCGAGCACCCATTGGCCCTTGACCAGCAGGACCGCGCCGCAAAGTCCGAAGGACAGCGCACAGACGCCGCTCAGGAACGAAACGACCAGCAATATCCGGCGATCATGACCACCTTTGATCCAGAACATCACCCCGATAAGCGAGAGCAGCGCCGTTACCGTCGCGTAGGTGACGATGAAGCCGACGCCGTCAAAGCCCAGCGACGTCGCGCCTGCGCAAACCGCCATCGCAGCCAGGGTCGGCAAGATGGCGCGCCTGTAGTCATGGACGCCGAGATACTGCATGGCCGACAGGCAGAGGGTCAGAAGGCCCAGGCTGAGAAGCGCAAGTACAATCTGGCAAAGCCAGGGGCTGGGATGCTTGGCATAGTGCCAGAACAAGACCACATGTGCGACGAGCACGAGAATGCCGCACGCCACCGTCAGCACAAAGCGTGCCTGTGGCGCGGTGCACCAGATCGCAAACAGGGTGATGCTGAGGCACGTGCCCGACAGCGCTGCCGCAAGCAGGAGCGAACTGTAATCCAACATGCGTAAGCGACAGCCTCTTCTCGGGTTCTGCCGCATTCTAGGTCAGCAGCAATCCGCGAATACCCTTTTTCGGCCAACCTTCCGGCGTAACCTCCGGACAAGGTTTACAAAGCGTCGATGCCCTCGGCCCATTTCCGCCGCTTGGTTGTCGAATGGTTTTGCAGTAAGAGGCTCTATCCTCGAACGTAACGGGAACCTCCGTCGCCTGCCCGCAAAAAGCGTGGCAGTATCGGGTGGTGATTCGCAGCATCGCAATCCAGGACCAGCATGAACGACAGCAACGATCTTTTCGGCAATTTGGACAAGCAGCCGCAACCGGTTCGCGCCACCGCGCGCCCGGCCGACCCGCTGGTGCAGGCGGCGAAGCGCCCGGCATCCCGCGACGGCAGCGAGAGCTACAGTGCCGCCGACATCGAGGTTCTGGAAGGGCTGGAGCCGGTGCGGCGGCGGCCCGGCATGTATATCGGCGGCACGGACGACAAGGCGATGCACCATCTGTTCGCCGAGGTCATCGACAATTCGATGGACGAGGCGGTCGCCGGCCACGCGACTTTCATCGATGTCGAGCTTTCGGCCGACGGATATCTGGCGGTGACCGACAATGGCCGCGGCATTCCGGTCGATCCGCATCCGAAATTCAAGAAGCCGGCGCTCGAAGTCATCATGACGACGCTGCATTCGGGCGGCAAGTTCGACAGCAAGGTCTACGAAACCTCGGGCGGCCTGCACGGCGTCGGCGTCTCCGTCGTCAACGCGCTGTCGGACCATCTCGAGGTCGAGGTCGCGCGCGGCCGCCAGCTCTATCGCCAGCGCTTTTCGCGCGGCGTTCCGGTGACCGGTCTGGAGCAGCTCGGCGAGGTGCATAACCGCCGCGGCACCAGGATACGCTTCCATCCCGACGAGCAGATCTTCGGCAAGGGTGCGGCGTTCGAGCCGGCGCGGCTCTACCGGATGACGCGCTCGAAAGCCTATCTGTTCGGTGGCGTCGAGATCCGCTGGACCTGCGACCCCTCGCTGATCAAGGAGAAGGACACGACGCCGGCCAAGGCCGAGTTCCATTTTCCCGGTGGCCTCAAGGATTATCTGAAAGCCTCGCTCGGCGACGAATTCCAGGTCACCCGCGAAATCTTTGCCGGCAAAAGCGACAGGCAAGGCGGCCACGGCTCGCTCGAATGGGCGGTGACCTGGTTCGGCGGCGACGGGTTCCTCAATTCCTACTGCAACACCATTCCGACCGGCGAAGGCGGCACCCACGAGGCCGGCTTCCGCAACGTCTTGACGCGCGGCCTGCGCGCCTATGCCGAGCTGGTCGGCAACAAGCGCGCTTCGATCGTCACCTCGGAAGACGTCATGATCTCGGCGGCGGGCATGCTGTCGGTGTTCATCCGCGAGCCGGAATTCGTCGGCCAGACCAAGGACCGGCTGGCGACGATCGAGGCGATCAGGATCGTCGAGGCCGCGATCCGCGACCCCTTCGACCACTGGCTGGCCGACAACCCGCAGGAAGCTTCGAAGCTGCTCGAATGGGTGATCGCGCGTGCTGACGAGCGGGTGCGCCGCCGCCAGGAGAAGGAAGTCTCGCGCAAGAGCGCGGTGCGCAAGCTGCGCCTGCCCGGCAAGCTCGCCGACTGCACGCAGAATGCCGCGGCCGGCGCCGAGCTCTTCATCGTCGAGGGCGATTCGGCCGGCGGCTCGGCGAAACAGGCGCGCGACCGCGCCAGCCAGGCAGTGCTGCCGCTGCGCGGCAAGATTCTCAACGTCGCCAGCGCCGGCAACGACAAGCTGGCTGGCAACCAGCAGATTTCCGACCTGATCCAGGCGCTTGGCTGTGGCACGCGGTCAAAATACCGCGATCAGGATCTGCGCTACGACCGGGTCATCATCATGACCGACGCCGACGTCGACGGCGCCCACATCGCTTCGCTGCTGATCACCTTCTTCTATCAGGAGATGCCGAGCCTGGTCCGCGACGGCCATCTCTACCTGGCGGTGCCGCCGCTCTACTCGATCCGCCAAGGCGGCAAGGTCGCCTATGCCCGCGACGATGCGCACAAGGACGAACTGCTGCGCACCGAGTTCACCGGGCGCGGCAAGGTCGAAATCGGCCGCTTCAAGGGGTTGGGCGAAATGATGGCCGCCCAGCTCAAGGAAACCACCATGGACCCGAGAAAGCGCACGCTGCTCAGGGTCGACGTGATCGATGCCGAGGCGGCGACCAAGGATGCGGTCGACGCGCTGATGGGCACCAAGCCGGAAGCCCGCTTCCGCTTCATCCAGGAACGCGCGGAATTCGCCGAGACGGAAGTGCTGGACATCTGAGCTAACCCGCTCGCGTCGAATGCGGAGTTCCCGGAGTTCTTCGTGAAGGATAAGGCCTAAGCCGCCGCGATCGCCAGCGCGTGACCGCGCGCGTTTTCGCGCAGCGCATCGAGGTGGATCGATTTGACCAATCCGGCGAGATCGCCTTCGGCGGACTGCCCGCCCAATTCCTTCAGCATCAGCCAGCTGACTTCCTGGACGCCGGCGAGGCGCTTGCCATTGGCGACCTCGCGCCAGATCTTCAGCGCGCGCAGGATGATGGCGTGCGTGGCCGCGGCCAGGCCGGCGCTGCGGAGCAGCGCCTGCAGCGCCACGTCGTGCCCGCCGGCCAGCAGCGCCCTCACCCGTTGTTCGGATTGCTGGCTGAGCGCGACCAGCGCCGAGCCGAAGAAATCGACCTTGCCGTGCGCAATGGTGCGAATGATGAAGCTTGCGGTCAGGTCGCCGCGCAGGCGCAGATGCTCGATGAGTGCCGCATGTTCTTCCTGGTGGGTGCCTTCGATCAGCGTCATCGACGCCTTGACGCAGGCGTCGCGCATGACGCGCTCGGTTCTGGCACGGCCCATCAGCGCCAGCACCAGCGGCGAACCTTTTAGCGTTTCACCAAGTTTTATCAGCAGCATATGCCGGCAGTCAGCGGGCAGACGCGCATCCGATATCAGCGCTTCGCGCAGCGAAGGCAGATGGCCATGGCGTTCGGCGATACGGCGGAAGCTGAGCGAAGCGATGTCGGCGCCGCTGTTGGCGAGAAGCGTGGCGCAGGCTTCCGGCTCGCCGATTTCGGCGATCGCGGCGGCGACCGCCATGGAGACGCGCGGACGATCGGCGATCAGTTTCTGGATCGCCTTCTGGCCGCCGGCAACCCGGTCGATCAGATCGGCATCGGTAAGCAGCGGCGAACGTGCCAGCACCAGGCTGGCGACTTCCGGCTGATCGGACGCCAGCGCGCTGATGATCTGCAGCGGCGCGTGATGGCTCATCGACAGCGCCTCTGCCATCGCCAGCCGCACTTTCGACGAGGCATCGTCGAGCAGCAGCGTCAGCGCCGCCTCCGCCGCGCAGCGATCCTCGAAAGGCAGCTCGGCATTGATGTAGGCGCGAGCCAATGCGCTTGCTGCCGCGGCGCGCTCAGAGACCCTTGCCGTATGAATCCATTTCAGGAAATGCGAAACAACCATGCCGTCCGCTATGCCCCTAGCCCGAGTCCGTTCCCGCCCAGTGAAGACCCTAGGTAGAAATGGTTTACGAACGGTTCACCATGTTTGTTAACTGGCCCATCTTTGTTAACTGGCCCCCTGTTTGTTAACTTTGCTTGCCAGCGCGGTATGCAGCGCCTGGCGACGTGCGCGGTTTCGGAAAGTACGCTAACACTTTGAATCTTCGCATCGTGCTTTCCAAAACTCGATTCCGATTTTCGGGGCGATGCGGCAGCGGAGGAGATCGACCATGACCGGGCTTTATCTGGAAGAGTTCGTCGTCGGCCATGTCTTCCGGCACACGCTGCGGAAAACCGTCACTGAAAGCGACAACATGCTGTTTTCGGTAATGACGCTGAACCCGCAGCCGCTGCACATCGATTTCGACTTCGCCGCCAAGAGCGAATGGGGCAAGCCGCTGGTCAATTCGCTGTTCACGCTGGGCCTGATGATCGGTATTTCGGTGAACGACATCACCGTCGGCACCACCGTCGCCAATCTCGGCATGAAGGAGACGGTGTTTCCGCATCCGGTCTTCCACGGCGACACCATCCGCGTCGAGACGACGGTGGTGTCGGTGCGCGACTCCAGGTCGAAGCCGGACCGCGGCATCGTCGAATTCGAGCACCGCGCCTACAACCAGGACGACGTGCTCGTCGCCAAATGCACGAGGCAGGCGATGATGATGAAGAAGGCGGCCTGACCGATGCGCTCGCTGCTGTTCGTTCCCGGCGATTCGGAAAAGAAGCTGGAAAAGGCGATTGGCGCCGACGCCGACGTGGTCATCGTCGATCTCGAGGATTCGGTCGCGCCACAAAACAAAACCTTGGCCCGCGATATCGCCGCACGCTTCATCACCGGACACAGGCATCAGACCAGATCCGCGATCTATGTCCGCATCAACGATCTCTCGACCGACCTGACCGACGAGGATCTGGCGGCACTCGTGCCAGTGAAACCCGACGGCATCATGCTGCCGAAGTCGAACAGCGGACAGGATGTCCAGCAGCTCTCGGCCAAGCTCAGGGTGCACGAGGCCGAAAGCGGGCTACCGGACGGTGCGATAAAAATCCTGCCGATCATCACCGAAACAGCTGCCGGCGTGCTGGCGGCTGCGACCTACGCCAACGCAAGTGCGCGACTTGTCGGCGTGACCTGGGGTGCGGAAGATCTCTCGGCAGCAATCGGTGCGCGCACGGCCCGCGACGAGAATGGCCGCTACACCGATGTGTTCCGCTTCGCCCGCACCATGACCATCCTCGCCGCCGGTGACGCGGAAGTCGCGGCGATCGACACGGTTTTCCCAGATTTTCGCGACATGACCGGCTTCGCGGCGGAATGCGCCGAGGCCGAGCGCGACGGCTTCACCGGCAAGATGGCGATCCATCCGGCGCAGGTGCCTGTCATCAACGCCGCCTTCACGCCGTCGACCGAGGCGGTGAAACACTCCCTAGCGATCGTCCAGGCATTCGAGGCGGCTGGAAATCCCGGCGTCGTCGGCATCGGCGGCAAGATGTACGACCGGCCGCATCTCAAGCTGGCAGAGCGGCTTCTGGCACGCGCCAGGGCGGCAGGGATTTCGGCCTAATATTTTCCCAGCCTAGTCTTTTCCCCAATGAGGCCGGCGCAGCGAGAAGATCTCGCTGACGCTGGCATAATCCATATAGCCGAGACGGCCGACATTGCCCGCCCTGACGATATCGAATATGCCGTCTTTCAGGAAGGCATCGTCGATATGCACACCGACGACTTCGCCGGCAACGACGATGGCGCCGGTCGGTGTCCCGTCCAGCGCCTTTGGACGCATGATCTCCGTCACCCGGCATTCAAGCGCCGCGGGCGCCGCCGCCACGCGGGGTGGCGCAACCAGCCGCGACGGCGCCATGGCGAGATCGGCATAGTCGAATTCGGTGACGCCGCGCGGCGCATCGACCGCGGTGCGGACCATTTTTTCAGCGAGATCGCGGCTGACGAGATTGGCGACGAACTCGCCCGTTTCTTCGGCGAATGTGGCGCTGTCCTTCTCGCCTTCGGATGAAAACCAGACGATGAAGGGCCGCGTCGAAAACGCATTGAAGAATGAATAGGGGGCGAGGTTGACCTCGCCGGCCTTGTTCACCGTCGAGATCCAGCCGATCGGCCGTGGCGCCACGATCGCCTTGGACGGGTCATGCGGCAGCCCGTGGCCTTTAGACGGCTCGTAGAACATTCAGCCCACCCATGGCCCTGCATAATCGCCATAGAGCTTTGCCGGATCCGGCCGCGGCCGCTCGGGCGCCGGCCCCTGATAGGAGCCGATATGGATGAAGCCGACCACCCGCTCATGCGGCGCCAGCCCCAGGATCGCCCTGCCCTCCGGCACGTCGGAATACCAGTTGCTGATCATGTTGGTGCCATAGCCCAGCGCATTGGCTGATAGCATCAGGTTCATCGCCGCCATGCCGCCGGACAGGAACATCTCCCATTGCGGGATTTTTGGGTTTTCCTTCGGGCTCGACACCACGCCGATCACCAAAGGCGCGCGCGAAAAGCGCGCCAGTTCCTGGTTATGGCGGCCTTCCGGCAGCGGCCCTTCGCGCTGTGCGGCAAGGGCCGCCAGCTTCTTGCCGATCTCGACGCGCGCCTCGCCCCGGTAGAGGATGAAGCGCCACGGCTCGAGCCGGCCGTGGTCCGGCACCCGCGAGGCGGCGGCAATCATCGTCGCGATGTCAGCGTCGCAGGGCGCCGGTTCCTTCAACTCCGGGATCGGCGCGGAATTTCGGGTCAGCAGAAAATCGATGATCGGCGACGCCATGGGCGCAAGTCTCCTTGGAATTTGAGCTGAAGCGCACCATCGGGGCATCGGGCGGCTCGGGCTTGGCGCGGCGCGCCGCACAAAGAGCCCTCTAGCAGGATCTGATCGGACTCTTAAGCCTTGAAATTGCCACCGCCTTGGGCTTCAAGGCAAGCCATGTTTGAGGGGACATCGCGACTTTTCCCGATCTGGCTCGCTGCCGCACTGTTGATGGTGCCGGTTTCGCTTGCCGTCGCGCAGGATGCGGACGGCCTCGGTGATCTGAAACTTCCCGGAATGTCGAACTATGCGCCTCCGAAAAGCGATGCACCGCTGGCAGCGGCGAGCAGCGGGGCGATCACGCTGTCGGCGCAATTGACCGACAAGGGCGCCGACATCACACGCGGCATCGTCTGGCGCGTCTTCAAGCCTGACGCCACCGGCGACGGCAAGCTGCCGATGGTCGCTTCCGCCCATGGCGGCAGCGCGGTGTTCCAGCTCGAGCCCGGCAGCTATCTGGTCCACGCCTCTTACGGCCGGGCCGGAGCCACCAAGCGCATCACCGTCGGCAAGGACGCCAAGCGCGAAAGCCTCGTGCTCGATGCCGGCGGACTCAAGCTCGACGCCGTCCTGTCAGGCGGGGTGCGCATACCGCCGAAGAAATTGCGCTTTTCGATCTATGAAGGCCAGGCCGAGGCCAATCACGATCGCGCCCTGATCATACCCGACGTCGAGCCGAACAGCGTCGTGCGGCTGAACGCGGGCGTCTATCACGTCGTCTCGACTTATGGCTCGGTGAATGCGGTCATCCGCTCAGACATCCGCGTCGAGGCCGGCAAGCTGACCGAAGCAGCCGTCGAGCATCGTGCGGCGGAGATGACCATGAAGCTGGTGCGCGAGGCGGGCGGAGAGGCGATCGCCGACACCTCCTGGTCGTTGCTCAACGAATCCGGCGATCCCATCCAGGAAACCGTCGGCGCCTTTGCTTCGATGGTGCTTGCCGAGGGCGACTACACAATCATCGCCAAGAACCGCGACCGCATCTACCAGAAAGATTTTACGGTCGTGGCCGGGCAGAACCAGGAAATCCAGGTTTTGGCCACGGAGGCCTCGGCGATCGATCCTCAGGAAGGCGCGGACTAGACGTCCGAACCCTGTGCGGGAACCGGTCCAGCAGCGTATGATTGCCGATCAAGCCGCGTTACGCATGCGTTGCGGCAGAAACTGGCCGCGGCCGCGCGGTTCCGCCGGAGCCAGATCGAAAACAGCCCGGTAAAGCCGCTCGAGCAAAGCCTTGCGGTCGCGCACCTGCTCCAGTTCGTCCCATCCCAGCACGTCGCCTACGTGCACGTCGATCGATTTGCCGGACAGCCGACCGAATTCGTGGATGAGCAGCGAAGTACGCAGCGTCAGCGAAGCCCTGCCGACGAACTTCGCGACGCGCCCGTCACGCTCGGCCAGGTTCATTGGTCCGCTGACCAGGTGGAACAGCCGCCCGTTCTGGCCGGAAAAGTGCATTGGGACAACCGACGCCTTGGCATCCCTAACGAGACGCGCCGGAAACATCTTCCACGGCAGGTCGCGCGCCCGGCCAAAACCTTTCGGCGCGGTGGCGACGCCGCCCGCGGGGAAGACGACGATGATTACGCCGTCTTTCAGCAGCCGCACCGCCTCATGGCGCACCGCCATGTTGTTCCGGAGCGCGTCCTTGGTCTCGGAAAAGTCGATCGGCAGCGAATAGGGCTCCATCTCCCGGATCTTGAGCAGATCCTTGTGGATCATGACACGGAACGGGGGCTGAAGCTGCTCGGCCAGCGACAGCACCGCAATGCCGTCGCCGATGCCGAACGGGTGGTTGGCGACGATCACCAGCGGCGTGTCGGGCAATTTTTCCGGCGGCCATTGGCCGGTGGTCCGCACCCTGACATCGATCAGCTCCAGCGTGCGGCTGAACACGCGCTCGCCGCTCGGCACCACATGACGGCGCCAAAAGTCATAGAGCGCCGCGAAGCGATCGCGGCCGGACAGGCCTTCGATGGAGTGGATGAACCAGCGCGTCAATGCCGGCTGATGCGGGCTGGCATAGGAAAGCTCGGGAAACGGTCTTTCGCGCATCTTCAGCTTGAGCATGAGGCTCGTTACAAGACCGGCGTGACAAGCGTGTGAAATGGCGGGCATGTGAGTGGCGTGCATGTGAATGGCGGTGGATCGCTCCACCGCCATTTCATCGACAATCCGGCTGAACTCAGGCCACTCGTTTGCGCCTGCGGTCGGGCGTCACCGCTTCTTCGGCAAGCATCGCCACCGCTTGGCCAAGGCCGAGCGACTCCTGGTCGCGCGAGCCGAGCCGGCGGATGTTGACCGTCTCTTCCTCCGCCTCGCGCTTGCCGCAGACGAGGATCACCGGAACCTTGGCCAGGCTGTGCTCGCGGACCTTGTAGTTGATTTTCTCGTTGCGAAGATCGGCTTCCGCCAACAGTCCGGCCGCCTTCAGTTGCGCGACGACCTTTTGCGCGTAATCGTCGGCATCGGAGGTGATCGTTGCCACCACCACTTGCAGCGGCGCGAACCACAGCGGGAAATGGCCGGAATAGTTCTCGATCAGGATGCCGAGGAAGCGCTCCATCGAGCCGCAGATGGCGCGATGCACCATCACCGGCTGCTTTTTTTCAGAATCCGAGCCGATGTAGAAGGCGCCGAACCGTTCCGGCAGGTTGAAATCGACCTGCGTGGTCCCACATTGCCAATCGCGGCCGATGGCGTCCTTCAGCACATATTCGAATTTTGGCCCGTAGAACGTGCCCTCGCCCGGATTGACGCCGGTCTTGATCCGGTTGCCCGACCGCGCTGCGATCTTGTCGAGCACGTCCTGCAGCACGCCCTCGGCATGATCCCACATCGCGTCGGTGCCGACCCGTTTTTCGGGGCGGGTCGCCAGCTTGACAGTGATTTCGTCGAAGCCGAAATCGGCATAGGTCGACAGGATCAGGTCGTTGATCTTGATGCATTCGTCGGCGAGCTGTTCCTCGGTGCAGAAGATGTGGGCATCGTCCTGGGTAAAGCCGCGCACGCGCATCAGCCCATGCAGCGCGCCGGACGGCTCATAGCGATGCACATTGCCGAATTCCGCAAGTTTTACCGGCAGATCGCGGTAGGACTTCAGGCCGTGCTTGAAGATCTGGACGTGGCCGGGGCAGTTCATCGGCTTCAGTGCAAACATCCGATCGTCGTCGGTGTCGTCGCCGGCAACCGTCACCTTGAACATATTGTCCCGGTACCAGCCCCAGTGACCTGACGTCTCCCACAGGCTCTTGTCGAGCACTTGCGGCGCGTTGACTTCCTGATAACCCTGCTCGTCGAGGCGGCGGCGCATGTAGTTGACCAGGTTCTGGAACAGCCTCCAGCCCTTGGCATGCCAAAAGACGACGCCCGGCCCCTCCTCCTGGAAATGGAACAGGTCCATCTCGCGGCCGAGCTTCCTGTGGTCGCGCTTTTCGGCTTCCTCCAGCATGGTCTGATAGGCATCGAGCTGCGCCTGATCGGCCCAGGCCGTGCCATAGATGCGGGTCAGCATCGGGTTGTTCGAATCGCCGCGCCAATAGGCGCCGGCCACCTTCATCAGCTTGAAGGCGCTGCCGATCTGTCCGGTCGAGACCATATGCGGGCCGCGGCAGAGGTCGAACCAATCGCCTTGCGCATAGATCTTGAGGTCCTGATCTTCGGGAATGGCGTCGATCAGTTCCAGCTTGTAGCGCTCGCCCTTGTCGGCAAAGATCTTTTTCGCCTTCTCACGCGACCACACCTCTTTGGTGAACGGCTTGTTGCGCGCGATGATCTCGCGCATCTTCTTCTCGATCACCGGGAAATCGTCGGGCGTGAACGGCTCGTTGCGGGCAAAATCATAGTAGAAGCCGTTGTCGATCACCGGGCCGATGGTCACCTGCGTACCCGGCCACAATTCCTGCACGGCTTCGGCCAGCACGTGCGCTGCGTCATGACGGATGAGCTCCAGCGCGCGCGGGTCTTCGCGGGTGATGATCTCGACCTTGCCGGACTTGCCGAGCGGGTCGGAAAGATCGCGCACCACGCCATCGATCGAGTAGGCGACCGCCTTCCTGGCCAGCGACTTCGAGATCGATTCCGCCAGGCCAGCGCCGGTCATCGCCGCCTCGTAGTCGCGGACGGAGCCATCGGGAAATGTCAGGGAAACGGAATTCAGCATAAAATTCTCCTATCCAGTCCCGCAAACGAGCGCGGGTGGTGAAATGCATGTCGCCCAAAAGTGTGCAGCGGTTTTTGGCCGACGACATGCATAAAGTAAAAAGCCGGATGCGTCCGGCGGCAGTCTTTTATGGGCAGATTTTCGTGCCGTAAAGGCGAATGGCCAATCACTTGCTCCTGTCGACGAGATTCGGCAGCTCTTTCAGGAACATCATCCGCGCCTGAGGCCCCTTCGGCGTATCGGAACGTTTCGTATCGATTACCAGGCGGGCAAAGACGATGCTGCGCGCATCCTTGTTCGCCCAGCCGACAAACCAGCCGAGCGAGCGCTTCTCGGCGCTTTCGCCAAGCCTGGTGGTCCCGGTCTTGCCCTGGACCGTCCAGCCACCTGACCGGAAGGTCGGCAAGATCGCCCTGGTCATCGCGTGGGCCTTGTCCGAAACCGGCAGTTCGCCGGCAAGCAGCCGGCGCATGAAATTCACCTGTTCGACCGGCGATATCTCAAGGGAAGAATTCACCCAGGACCGGGTGAGGCCATCATTCCTGCCGGGAGTGCCGGCAACATCGGTGTTGCCGTAGTCGAATTTCGAGACGTAGCCGGCAAACCGCTCGCTGCCGAGCCGGCGGGTGATTTCCTGCGAAAACCACAGCACCGAGTCCTTTTCCCAGATCGTCGGGTCGACGGTTTTCTGGTCCCGCTCGACCGCCTTGAACTCGGGCTTGTAGCCCCAGGCCGGCGTGTGCTCGTCGCTCAGGATTCCCGCGTCATAGCCGATCAGGGCCAAGGGGACCTTGAAAGTCGAGGCGGGACTGAAGCGCTGGTCGCAGACCCCGTCCCGATACAGCGTTTCACCGCTTGCAGCATCCAGGATCAGCGTGCATTCGACCTCCCCCAGCGGCGCCGATTGTGCGCGGATCGGAAAACCAAAAAGCCAGGCCAGAAGGTAGATAACCAAGGCGAAAACGAATGGACGGCGGTCTATCTGGCGCATTGGCAATCTCTCCTGATGGCTATCAGGAGCGGCTTAGCGAGGCGTCTTGTCTCGATTTTGTCTTAAATGCGCAACGTGCGGTTAACCCTAGCAAATCGTAAAGATCCTGCTCTGGTTGCAGAGCTTACGCCCCACCGGCATCAGTTTCCGGATCACTGCGCTTTTTCCCGATCCGCCAGTACCGCCAGGGTGTGAACCAGACATAGCGCTCGGCCAGCACCTCCGGCACCCGGTCGATGCCATGCGTTCCGCCCGGCCCGCAGCGCAGCACGCGGAAAAAACCCAGCCAGCCGCCGGCCCATAGCCCATGGCGGGCAATCGCTTCGTGCGCGTATTCGGAGCAGGTCGGCAAATGCCGGCAGGAATTGCCGACAAAGCCGGACAGCGTCAGCTGATAAAAACGCACGAGCGAGGTGCCCAAAATTCGGCCGGGCGTCTTGCGCCAGGGACCTGGCCAGTTGCGTGTGTATCGCGGCCTCTGATGGGTGTGATCCGTGGCCATTTGACGGCTACGCCGCTTGTTCGGCGCGCTTCTTCTCGATCTGGCCGATCGCGTCGACCACCGCATCGAAGGTCAGCATGGTCGAGGCATGGCGCGCCTTGTAGTCGCGCACCGGCTCGAGATATCTGAGGTCGGCGAAGCGGCCTTGCGGCGGCGCGCCGTTTTCCTTCAGCATCTTCAGCATCGTCTCGCGAAGGCTGCGCAATTCATCCGCGCTGGCGCCGACGACATGCTGCGCCATGATCGAGGACGACGCCTGGCCAAGCGCGCAGGCTTTGACGTCATGGGCGAAATCGGTGACGATGCCGTCATCCATCTTCAGATCGACGGTCACCGTCGAGCCGCACAGCTTGGAATGCGCACGCGCGGTTGCATCGGGATGGTCGAGCCGGCCGATCCGCGCGATATTCCCGGCAAATCCCAGAATTTTCGCATTGTAGACGTCGTCGATCATATTTTTCCAATCCGTCGCCGCGGAGCGAACAGCGATTGCCGCAGACGGCCTTCCTTTCGCTCGCAACGATCATATATAATGCTGGTACTCGGGTATGGACAAGGCGACCAACGACCGCGTCCCTGCTCAATTCACTTCACGCCGCTTACGGGCTGGAAACAGGGCACGTTTCTAACACCCGAAAGGTCGTGGTCCGTTCAACTCGTTCCTCCTGAGAGGGGAACTACGGGAGACGCCTTTATGGATGCCGTCATCAAGAAATTCATGCCCCCTTCCGCCTATATGGAAAAGCTGGTCACCGATCGGCCGACCGAAGCCGAAGCCGAGGCCGCGGTTCGCACGCTGTTGCGCTGGACCGGCGACAATCCGGACCGGGAGGGCCTGGTCGATACGCCAAAGCGTGTGGTGAAGGCCTATCGCGAAATGTTCGGCGGTTACGACAAATGCCCGGCCGAAGAACTCGGCCGCACCTTCGAGGAGGTCGCCGGCTATGACGATCTTGTTCTCGTCAAGGATATAACGTTCCATTCGCATTGCGAGCACCACATGGTGCCGATCATCGGCAAGGCGCATGTCGGCTATCTGCCGGACGGCAAGGTCGTCGGCCTGTCCAAGATCGCCCGCGTCGTCGATATCTTTGCCCAGCGCCTGCAGACCCAGGAAGCGATGACCGCACAGATCGCCGGCGTCATCCAGGATGTGCTCAATCCGCGCGGCGTCGCCGTCATGCTCGAAGCCGAGCATATGTGCATGGCCATGCGCGGCATCCGCAAGGAAGGCTCCACGACGCTGACCTCGACCTTCACCGGCGTCTTCAAGGACACGCCCGAGGAACAGGTCCGTTTCGTCACCATGGTGCGCGGCGGCAGGGGCTGAACGAGCCTCGCCGGCCGCCAGCCATGGTCGCGAGAAATGAGAACCGGTTCTCGGATCAGATCATGGCCAAACAACAAGACAGAGCCTCGCCCGTTCCGATCCGATCGTGCTCGGCGAGGCTCTGAACAAGGACCGGCGATGTCGGCAGTGGAATTTCCGAAAGCTCCATCAGACAAGAAAGCACTGGAAGAAAGCACGGTCTTTTCGCCGCGCTTCGATGCCGGCGGCCTGGTCACCGTCGTCGTCACCGATGCCGAAGACGGCATGCTGCTGATGGTCGCGCATATGAACGCCGAGGCGCTGGCGCTGACGCTGGAAACCGGCATTGCCCACTACTGGTCGCGCTCGCGCAGCGCTCTGTGGAAGAAGGGCGAAACGTCCGGGAATGTCCAGAAAATCGTCGAGATGCTCACGGATTGTGACCAGGACGCAATATGGTTGCGCGTCAAAGTGATGGGCCATGACGCAACCTGCCACACCGGCCGGCGTTCCTGCTTTTATCGGACGGTGGGACTGATCGACGGCAAGGGGACGCTTGCCAACGATGGCAGCAAGCCGCTGTTCGATACGCAAGAAACGTATCGAAAGCCTCATGAACCATCTATTTGAACCATTCGCCGAACTGCAATCACGTATATTCATGATTTCGATACGGCCTGCCGATAATTTAGCCGCGGGACAAGGGAGATTGTGATGCTCGAATGGGCGTCATTGCATAACAGACCAGACGTTCGGGAGGCGAATGGCCTGTCATCGTCCGCCGGTGCATCCGAAAAGAGCCCCGCCAGGAAAACAGGCATTTCGCTGGCGCTGGGCGGCGGCTGCGCGCGTGGCTGGGCCCATATCGGCGTGCTGCGCGCGCTCGACGAAGCCGGCATCGAAGTGTCGATGATCGCCGGCACCTCGATCGGCGCGCTGGTCGGCGGCTGCTATCTTGCCGGCAAGCTGGATGAGCTGGAAGAATTCGCCAGAAGCCTGACCAAGCGGCGCATTTTTGGTCTTCTCGATCTCAACCTGCGCGGCAGCGGACTGTTCGGCGGCATGAAGCTCGATGCACGGCTGCGCGAGCACATGGCCGGCATCCGTTTCGAGGATCTGCCAAAACCTTTCGTCTGCGTCACCACGGAGATCCGCACCGGCCATGAAATCTGGCTGTCGGGCGGCTCGCTGATCACCGCCATGCGCGCCTCCTACGCCCTGCCCGGCGTATTCGAACCGGTCAGTTGCAACGGTCGCGTGCTGGTCGACGGTGCGCTGGTCAATCCGGTCCCGGTCTCGGTCTGCCGCGCCTACGAGCAGCCGCTCGTGGTCGCGGTGAACCTTCACTACGATCTGTTCGGCCGCGCCGCCGTCATCAAGCACAGCGCCGGCGAACTGGTCGTCGAGAAGGACGCGCCAAGGCCCGGCCTGATCGACACAGGGCACCAGTACCAGACACGGCTCGGCATCACCGGAGTTATGGTCGAAGCCTTCAACATCATCCAGGATCGCATTTCGCGGGCGCGTCTTGCCGGCGACCCGCCTGATATGTCGCTGCAGCCAAAACTCAGCCATATCGGCCTGACCGAATTCCATCGCGCCGACGAGGCGATCCGCATCGGCTATCTGGTGACGATGGCGCAGATCGACGAGTTGGCCCGCCTGCAGGCGGTTCTCGCCTGAAGCGCGACCCGAACTGAAGGTCCGCGCAGAAAACGGAAGCTATCCTCAGGCGCGCGCGGCATCGACGATGCGGAACTGCACCGTGCGGTTGCCGTTCCAGTGATTGCCCGACAGCGAACCGGCGACATGCACCGGCTTGCCCCTGTTCTTGAACAGGAATTCGCCGAGCGCCGTATCGACGGCGCGAAACGCGATCGCCTGGATGCGTCCACCGCTCTCCGACTGCAACTCGGCGCGGATGTGATTGGTGCCGACCGGCCTCGCATCGGCAAGGCGATGGCGCGGCAGCGCGAAGACCGGTGCGACATGCCCGGCGCCGAACGGGCCGGCTTTCTCCAGTGCATCGAGCAGGCCAAGCGTCGCGCCTTCGGCGGCCAGCGCGCCGTCGATCGCCAGGCTTTCCTCGCCTTGCAGCCGGAACACCTCGGCCGCCGCTCGTTCCTCGAAGAAGGCCCTGAGCGCGCCAAGTTTCGCCCGCTCCACCGTGATGCCGGCCGCCATGCCATGGCCGCCGCCCTTGACGATCAGCCCGGCAATGGCCGCCTCGCGCACCAGCCGGCCAAGATCGAAGCCCGACACCGAACGGCCGGACCCGGTGCCGACACCATTGGCGTTGAAGGCGATGGCGAAAGCCGGCCGGCGCGCATGGTCCTTGAGCCGCGAGGCCAGCAGGCCGACGATGCCCGGATGCCAGTTGGAGCTGGCGGTGACGACGATGGCCGGGCCATTGCCGCCGGCAAGCTCGGCATCGGCCTCGACGCGGGCCGCGGCCAGCATTTCCAGTTCCATCTGCTGCCGCTCCTGATTGAGCCGGTCCAGCGTCTCGGCGATGGTGCGGGCCTCGACGGGATCGTCGGTGGCGAGCAGGCGGCTGCCGAGTGCTGCGTCGCCGATGCGCCCACCGGCGTTGATGCGCGGGCCGATCAGATAGGCCAGATGAAAGGTGCTAACCGGCTCGCCGATGCGCGAGACCCGCGCCAACGCCGCCAATCCTTCGTTCCTCTGCTGGCGTGCGATCTGCAGTCCCTTGACCACGAAGGCGCGGTTGACGCCGGTCAGCGGCAGCACGTCGCAAACGGTGGCCAGCGCAACGAGGTCGAGCAAGCCGAGCAGGTCCGGCGGTGCGGCATCGGGCAACCGGCCGCGCAGGATCCTCGCCGTCTGCACCAGCGCCAGGAAGACGACGCCGGCGGCACAAAGATGGCCCTGCCCCGAAAGGTCGTCCTCGCGATTGGGATTGACGACCGCAACCGCTGCCGGCAACGGACCGCCGAGTTGGTGGTGGTCGAGCACCACGACATCGGCGCCGGCAGCGTTCGCCGCGTCGATGGATACGGCGCTGTTGGTACCGCAATCGACGGTGACGATCAGCGTCGCGCCGCGCGAGACGAGTTCGCGCATCGCTTCCGGATTGGGGCCGTACCCTTCGAAGATACGGTCCGGTATGTAGATCTCCGCAGGCACCGAGAAATGCGTGAGGAACCGCTTGAGCAGCGCCGACGAGGCGGCGCCGTCGACATCGTAGTCGCCGAAGATCGCCACCTTTTCCCTGGCAACGACTGCCCCGGCGATGCGGGCGGCGGCCTTGTCCATGTCGGTCAGCGACGCCGGGTCCGGCAAAAGATCGCGGATGGTCGGATCCAGGAACCGCTCGGTCTGCTCGGCGGTCACGCCGCGCCCGGCAAGCACGCGCGCAACGATGTCCGGCACGCCATAGCCTTGCGCTATGGCAAGCGCAGTCATGTCCTGCCGCTCGGTCAACCGGTGCTCCCAGGAAACACCTGATGCCGACTGCCTGACATCGAGGAAGATACGGTTTTCGCCCGTCATGCGACGCGCCGTCTGCGGATTGTCATTTCTCACAATATGCGACGGCCAGCCGAGTCGGGAATCAAAACTTTTCCAGATCCTGGTGCCTGGCCTTGATCTCGCGCACGGTGCGCGACGACGAGCGCAGCACGATCGTATGCGTGGTGATAAAATTGCGGCCGAACTTGACGCCGGCCAGCATGTTGCCGTCGGTCACGCCGGTTGCCGCGAACAGCACGTCGCCGCGCGCCATGTCTTGCGCGCGGTAGACCCGCTTCGGATCGAGGATGCCCATCTTCGCCGCGCGCGCCAGCTTTTGCGGCGTGTCGAGGATCAGCCTTCCCTGCACCTGGCCGCCGGTGCAACGCAACGCTGCCGCCGCCAGCACACCCTCCGGCGCGCCGCCGGTGCCGAGATAGATGTCGATGCCGGTTTCGTCCGGATCGGTGGTATGGATGACGCCGGCGACGTCACCATCGCCGATCAGCCGGATCGCAGCGCCCGTGGCGCGCACCGCCTCGATCAGCGCGCCATGGCGCGGCCGGTCGAGGATGCAGGCGGTGATCTCCGACACCGCCACGCCCTTGGCCCTGGCCAGGCTGGCGATGTTTTCGGCCGGCGCGGCATCGATGTCGATGACGCCGTCCGCATAACCCGGGCCAATGGCGATCTTGTCCATGTAGACGTCGGGCGCGAACAGAAGGCTGCCCTTTTCCGCAATGGCGATGACCGCCAGTGCATTGGGCAGGTTCTTGGCGCAGATCGTCGTGCCTTCGAGCGGATCGAGCGCAATATCGACCGCCGGGCCTTTGCCGGAGCCGACCTCTTCGCCGATATAGAGCATCGGCGCCTCGTCGCGCTCGCCTTCGCCGATCACCACCGTGCCGTTGATGGCGAGGCGGTTGAGCTCTTCGCGCATCGCGTCGACCGCGACCTGGTCGGCGGCCTTTTCGTCGCCGCGTCCGCGCAATCTGGCTGCCGCAACGGCGGCGCGTTCGGTGACACGCACCAGTTCCATTGTGAGTATCCGGTCAAGGCCGGCGACGATGTTCTGGGCAACGTTCATCGGTGGACAATCCTCGTTGGCACATTGCCTCCCGCCAGAGGCGCGCCGGTTGTGTCAAAGCTCCATGACAACAGCAAGACCTCTGCGGGTCTTTTTTGAAAACACAACGATATCAATCGATTGAAGGAGAAAAGCGATATGCCTATTCCGCCCGCTCGATGCGGATGACCTGCGGCTTGTCGGTCAGATGATCGTCCCTGGTGATGCCGTCGACGGCCTTGCGGACCGCCGCTTCCGTCGTCTCGTGGGTGACGAGAATCACTGTCTTCTGCAAGGCGGTATCCGGCCCGGCGGCGTGCTGCACGATCGATTCCAGCGAAATCTCGTTGTCGGCCATGCGCTTGGCGATGGCGGCAAAGACCCCGATGCGGTCATGCACGGTCAGCCGGATGAAATAGCCGCCCGCATGGCTGCGCATCTGCGCCTTCTTGTACGGCCGCAATTCCTTCGTCGGCAGGCCGAACACCGGACCGTGCTGGAAGCCGGGCCGGCTCTTGGCGATGTCGGCAATGTCGCCGACCACCGCCGATGCAGTGGCGTTGCCGCCGGCACCCGGACCGGAGAGCAAAAGCTCGCCAAGGATATCGGTTTCGATGGCCACCGCATTGGTGACGCCGTGCACCTGCGCGATGACCGAGGCCGTCGGCACCATGGTCGGGTGCACGCGCTGTTCGATACCGCTTTCCGTGCGCTGGGCGACGCCGAGCAGCTTTATCCGGTAGCCGAGATCGCCGGCCGCGCGGATGTCGGCCTGGCTGATGTTGGAAATGCCTTCCATGTAGATGTCGTTGGCGGCAATCCTCGTGCCGAAGGCAAGGCTGGTCAGGATCGACAGCTTGTGCGCGGTATCGTGGCCCTCGATGTCGAAGGTCGGGTCGGCCTCGGCATAGCCCAGCCGCTGCGCATCTTTCAGGCAGTCGTCGAACGACAGGCCCTCGGCTTCCATGCGGGTCAGGATATAGTTGCAGGTGCCGTTGAGAATGCCGAAGACGCGGGTCACCGAATTGCCGGCCATCGCCTCGCGCATCGTCTTGATGACCGGAATGCCGCCCGCCACCGCCGCCTCGTAATTGAGCAGAACACCCTTTTTCTCGGCGGTCTCGGCCAGCGCCACGCCATGCTTGGCGAGCAGCGCCTTGTTGGCGGTGACGACGTGGCGGCCGGCTTCAAGCGCCGCTTTCACCGATGAATGCGACGGCCCTTCGTCGCCGCCGATCAGTTCGACGAAGACATCGATCTCGGCGGTCTGCGCCATGGCTACCGGATCGTCGAACCACTTGGCCGCGCCGAGATCGACGCCGCGGTCGCGTTTGGGATCGCGGGCCGAAACGGCCGACACGACGACCTCGCGGCCGCATTGCCGAGTCAGTTCCGCCGCCTTGTCGCGCAGCACGCGCGCCACCGAAGCGCCGACAGTGCCGAGACCGGCGATTCCAACACGCAACGCTTCAGCCATGTCCGGCGACGCCCCTCAAGAATTTGGTCGATGTGATCTGTGGCAACTCAACGATGCGCGGCGAGCGGCACCACATTGTTGGGCTGTTTGGCGCTGGACGCCAGGAAGCGCTTGATGTTGCGCGCCGCCTGCCGGATCCGGTGCTCGTTCTCGACCAGCGCGATGCGCACATGATCGTCGCCATGCTCGCCGAAGCCGACGCCCGGCGCCACCGCCACGTCGGCGTGCTCGATCAGAAGCTTGGAGAATTCGAGCGAGCCGAGATGCTTGAACGGCTCCGGGATCGGCGCCCAGGCGAACATCGACGCCGCCGGCGCCGGGACGACCCAGCCGGCGCGGCTGAAGGCGTCGACCATGACGTCGCGGCGCTTGTGGTAGATGTCGCGCACTTCCGCGATATCGGCGCCGTCGCCGTTGAGCGCGTGCGCGGCAGCCACCTGGATCGGCGTGAAGGCGCCGTAGTCGAGATAGGATTTCACCCGCGTCAGCGCCGAGATCAGCCGCTCGTTGCCGACGGCAAAACCCATGCGCCAGCCGGGCATCGAAAAGGTCTTCGACATCGAGGTGAACTCGACCGCCACGTCGATCGCGCCCGGCACCTGCAGCACCGAGGGCGGCGGATTGCCGTCGAAATAGATTTCCGAATAGGCAAGGTCAGACAGGATGATGATGTCGTTCTTCTTGGCGAAGGCCACCACCTCCTTGTAGAAATCGAGCGAGGCGACCTGCGCCGTCGGGTTCGACGGATAATTGAGGATCAACGCCAGCGGCTTCGGGATCGAATGGCGGATGCCGCGCTCCAGCGCCGGAATGAAGCCGTCGTCCGGTTCCACCTGCAACGAGCGGATGACGCCGCCAGACATGATGAAGCCGAAAGCGTGGATCGGATAGGTCGGATTTGGGCACAGGATCACGTCGCCGGGCGCGGTGATCGCCTGCGCCATATTGGCGAAGCCCTCCTTCGAGCCCAGCGTCGCCACCACTTGCGTGTCCGGGTCGAGTTTCACGCCGAAACGGCGGGCATAGTAATTGGCCTGGGCGCGGCGCAGGCCCGGAATGCCGCGCGACGATGAATAGCGGTGCGTGCGCGGGTCGCGCACGACCTCGCACAATTTGTCGACGATGGCCTTGGGCGTCGGCAGGTCCGGATTGCCCATGCCAAGGTCGATGATGTCGGCGCCGCGCGATCGGGCACTGGCCTTCAGCCGGTTGACCTGCTCGAAGACGTAGGGCGGAAGCCGGCGGACCTTGTGAAATTCTTCCATGTCGTTTCCAGTGGTGGGTTCAATTCCAGACGGTCAAAGTGGTTTTGGCAAAGGTGGTTGTCGGTCGCGCGATATAATCCTATTTGCAGGTAGGGTCGAGGGCGGGATCGCATTTGGCTTCGATCTGCTTCAGCGCATCGGCGCCGTGCAGCTTCGCCAATGTGTTCAGCGCCGCCGGGTTCGCGACCTTGACCGCGCCGCCCTTTGAGCCCTGCGCCTGTGCCTCCGCCTTCAACTGGGCGAGCTTGGCGTTCTTTTCCGCCTCGGTGAATTGCTCCGCCGCCGCCTGCGGCGGGATATTCAGGTTCGGATAGGTGCCGGTGTTCTTCGGCCCGTCGGTAGCCGCGACAGGCGTGGCGCCCTCGACGTTGGTGCTCGAACAGCCGGCGATCGCCAAAAAGACGACCGCCGCGCCTGTGCGGCAAAAACGACCAGTGCCAGAAAAAACAGTTTTGCCAGTATCAGTCGTCATATTGTTTCCCGGGCAGCCAAGATAGAGCGCGTTGGACCCTGTTGGATGTGCCATGATACTATGTCAAGAAAACGCTTCGGGAGGAACCCCGCGAACCATGTCCAAAACACGCGATTCGGGCAAAGCGGAAGATGACCGGCCTTCGACCGTCGAGCAATATCTGGTCAAGGATCCGGAGCGCTTCGCCTTGAACATGGCCCGCATGATCGAGCAGGCCGGCAAGGCGGCTTCCGCATGGGCCGAGCCGCGCGAGAAAGGCGAGGTGCGCGATCATGTCGCCGAGCCGGTCGTCGATATGGTGAAAACCTTCTCCAAGCTCAGCGAATACTGGCTTTCCGATCCGCAGCGCGCGCTGGAGGCGCAAACGCGGCTGTTTTCCGGCTACATGACCGTCTGGGCCAACTCCATCCAGCGCCTCAGCGACGGCGGCGAAGACGCCGAAGGCGCGTTCAAGCCCGAGCCCGGCGACAAGCGTTTCCAGGACCCGGAATGGGGCCGCAACGCTTTCTTCGATTTCCTCAAGCAGGCCTATCTCGTCACCTCACGCTGGGCGAACGAGCTGGTCGAGCACGCCGACGGCCTGGACGAGCACACCCGCCACAAGGCCGGTTTTTACGTCAAGCAGGTGTCCAACGCCATTTCGCCGTCGAATTTCATCCTGACCAACCCGGAACTGTTTCGCGAGACCATCGCTTCGAATGGCGAAAACCTGGTGCGCGGCATGAAGATGCTGGCCGAGGACATCGCCGCCGGCAAGGGCGACCTGAAACTGAGGCAGGCCGACTATTCGTCCTTCGAGATCGGCAAGAACCTGGCCACGACACCCGGCAAGGTGGTGGGCCGCAGCGACGTCGCCGAGATCCTGCAATATGACCCGGCGACCGAGACCGTGCTCAAGCGGCCGCTGCTGATCTGCCCGCCATGGATCAACAAATTCTACATTCTCGATCTCAACCCGCAAAAATCCTTCATCCGCTGGGCCGTCGAGCAGGGCCACACCGTCTTCGTCATCTCCTGGATCAACCCGGACGAGCGGCACGGCACCAAGAGCTGGGAGGCCTATATCAGAGAGGGCCTGCAATACGGCCTGGACACGATCGAAAAGGCCACCGGCGAACAGGACGTCAACGCCGTCGGCTATTGCGTCGGCGGCACGCTTCTGGCGGCCGCCCTGGCGCTTTTGGCGCAGGAAGGCGACCACCGCATCAAATCGGCCACTTTCTTCACCACGCAGGTCGATTTCACCCATGCCGGCGACCTGAAAGTGTTCGTCGACGAGGAGCAGGTCGCGGCCGTCGAAAAGGCGATGAACGAGAAAGGCTATCTCGACGGCACCAAGATGGCGACCGCCTTCAACATGCTGCGCTCGGGCGACCTGATCTGGCCCTATGTCGTCAACAACTACATGCGCGGCAAGGATCCCCTGCCCTTCGACCTGCTCTACTGGAACGCCGATTCGACCCGCATGGCCGCAGCCAACCACTCCTTCTACCTGCGCAATTGCTATCTCGAGAACAGACTTTCGCAAGGCGAGATGGAACTGGCGGGCCGCGTCGTCTCGCTGAAGGATGTCACCATCCCGGTCTACAACCTCGCCTCCAAGGAAGACCATATCGCGCCGGCGCTTTCGGTGTTTCTCGGTTCGAAATATTTCGGCGGCGAGGTCGACTACGTCCTGGCCGGCTCCGGCCACATCGCCGGCGTCGTCAATCCGCCGGCTGCGCAGAAATATCACTTCTGGACCGGCGGCAAGCCAACCGGCGACTTCAACGAGTGGCTCGCCAAGGCCACCAACCATCCCGGCTCCTGGTGGTCGCACTGGCAACGCTGGATCGAGGCCAAGGACGACACCCGCGTGCAGGCCCGCAAACCCGGCAAGCACATGAAAACCCTGGGCGATGCGCCAGGCACCTATGTCAAGGTGCGTGTGTAACCTTCTGTAATGTGTGGTGAGTTGACGCGCCGGTAAAAGAGGGCGAAATGGTGTCGTCAACCCTTAAGCATTCCCGATTCTTCTCTAGCCGTCGAATTACTCTGGGGCTTGCGGATTTGACACAGGTCTCGTTTCCGTTCGGGGACAAGGATTTATTGCGGCGAGACGTTTCGGTGCCGCCAATGAAGTACCGACCGGACATCGAGGGGGAATTTGGTTTTGAAATCAGCAGGATCGCGCCTCGCGAAGGGAGAAAGCCGCGCCATTGCGGCCGCGCTTTTCTCCGTGCTCCTAGCGTCCTGCACCTCGGCCGGCGACCCATCCCTGTCCGTCGGCATGCCCGGCTACAATGCCTCGGCACCGGACACGGCCTCCGGCAGCCAACAGGTCACCACTGATTCATCGTCGCAGATGACGACTTCACAAATGACGATGACCGCCAAGGGCGACGCAAGCCTTCCTGAGCAGGTCGCTCATGTGCCAGCGGCCAAGCCGGGGGCGCAGGCCCCCCAGGGAGGCGCCAAATCGGATGCCGGCTTCCCCGTCCCGGCCAAAGCGGGCGCAGAGGCGGCTGCGGGCCAGACGCCGCAGCCACAGGCGGCGCAGACGGTTGAACAGGCCGACGCTGCTGCGCAGAAGACTGAAACCGCCGATGCCGGCACGGCCGCGCCGAACTCCGCCGCGCCGGCGATGAGCAACCCGGTCTATGTGACCGCCGCAGAGCCGCAGGCCTATGCGCCGAAGAAGAAGGGGTTCCTCGCCTCTTTGTTCAGCACGCCTGCCTCGGCAGCACCTGCCCCGCAGGCCAGCAACAGGTCGGGCGAGCAGCCGCCGGCGGCGCAGCCCAAGGCCGCTCAGCCCAAGGCGGCTCAGCCCAACGCGGCGGCAAAACCCGCCATCACCCTGGCCTCGGCCAAATCAGCTGAAAAGCCGGTGCAACTGGCTTCGCTCGGCGATACCAGCCGTTTCACCGATGACGCGCTGCCTGGCGTGCGCAAGACCGCGCTTTTCGAGATCAAGCGCAAATCCGGCCTCGACGACGACAGCGACGTCGATCTGAACGAGGATGAAGGCGGCGCCTATCAGGTGGCATACGCTCCCGGACTTGCCCGGCTGGCGCCCAACGGTCTTTTGAAGCAGACCGAGAATGTCGACGTTGCCTGCCTGAAACCTTCGCTGGTCCGAGTGCTGAAGACGATCGAGGGCCACTACGGCAAGAAGATGATCGTCACCTCCGGCTATCGTGACCCGGCCCGCAACCGCCGCGCCAACGGCGCCAAGAATTCGCTGCACATGTATTGCGCCGCCGCCGACATCCAGGTTCCAGGCGTCTCGAAAGCGCAGCTGGCAAGCTACATCCGCAGCATGCCAGGGCGCGGCGGCGTCGGCACCTACTGCCATACCGAATCCGTCCACATCGACGTCGGTCCCGAGCGCGACTGGAACTGGCGCTGCCGTCGGCGGCGGTAACGGCCGGTTCTCCCTCTCGTCCATGCAACGCCCGCCGTGTGCCGTCTCAGGACGGCATACGGTGCCGCGTCGAACCAGGGAAATCGCCGAAAATGCGCGGTTTTGCGGTCACCGAAAAAAGTTGTCGCAGGTAGCGGCAGACGGGTTGCCGGTTTGGTGCAACGCAATTATAAGCGCTCACATCTGAGCGCGCCCATCGTCTAGCGGTCAGGACACCGCCCTTTCACGGCGGTAACAGGGGTTCGATTCCCCTTGGGCGTACCATCAATTTCAAGCACTTAGCAAACAATGCCAGCGATGCGTCGAATATGCATCGAATAAACGCCCGCGAATTTCCGTGAACAGATTCGGCGTGAGCCGGGACTCTTGTTGCTTTCCAATAGTTTCCTGCGACTGTCGCAATCCCTTAACACCATACGGGCGGGTCCGCATGACATGGGTGATTGGAGCTTCCTCCGTCTTTGGCGTTGGCCTGCTCGTCTCGGACGTCAGGGTTTCGCTTCGGAACGGCCAGCGCCGCCACATGCTCAGGAAGGTCTACGCCCTCGGCCCGTACTTTGGGCTAGGATTCGCCGGCTCGGTAGCCTGCGGTTTTACCATCTGGGAGGTTCTGCAGAGCCGCTACAGCGTGGCAACGCCACCGGGGAAGGCGTACGAGCCCGAAGCAGCGGCAGTGGGCATCCAGCGCATCGCGCGCGAGGTGTTCAGGCGCCAGCCCGCCGCTGAGCGTGATGTCGGCTGCCAGCTGCTCTTGGTGGGCTGTTCATTCAAACGCGACATGGGCTGGCCTGGCGCTACGCCCATCGCCATCATCCGCATGGTGGCGCCGCATTTCGTGCCACACGCTGCTACGCGAGATCTCTTCGCTGCTCTCCATATCGGCTCCGGGTCCAAGGTCCGCGAGTACAAAAGGCTGGTCCGAACCTATTTCCGTGAACCGGGCGCCACAATCAGTATGCAAGCAAGCGAGGGCTGGTCACAGATGATGGCGCTGTCTCTCAGCCTCGAAGTTTCTGACCATCCAGTGGATGGTGTTAGCCCGCATTTACACTTCATGACGATCAGGAAGGGTGAAATTGCACTCAAGACCAACGAGATCAGTACGACCGACAAGGATGGCACCGAAACGAGGCGCCTGAAGATGCCTAAGGTCGCGGAGAACTACTCTGCCTTCGTGGAGATGGTGAACGCCGCTGGGAACGAGGCCGGCGGCGCTATTGCTTGACTGTTCAACTACGGGAACCGCAATCCAAACAGCCCGCCACCGTGAGGGCAGCGGGCTACTGGTGTGTGCGGGTTAGTGCTTGTCGCTGCTGCCGCGATCGTTCCAACGCTTCTCTGCTTCAGCCCATGTGTCGGCAGTCGGGCCCTGTGCGCCGCAGCGCTTGCACTTGACGTGATAGTCGTCGCCGTCGAAATGCTCGACGGTGATGTCGCGGCTGTTGTCAAAGGGGCATTCGCGGAGGCGGGTTGGCATCGGGGTATTCCGTTCAATCTCGAAACCACTTCTAGTACCAGTCCGGTATTTATGGGTTATGAAAACAGCACACCCCACCGCCAAAGAGGCTTCCGACACGCTTCGGAAGCTTGAAACGATGCGCGCCGAACTCCTGTCGGAAGGCGCCCATTTCCGCGCCAACACGGTCGGCCAGGAAATCGATCTGATCCGCCGGCTTGCGCCCTCAAAGCGCGATGGCCACTAACCCGCAGCATTCATTATCGAGATTCAAAAAGTCCGCCACCGTGAGGGCAGCGGGCCTTGTCGTTTCGGATAAGGAATGACTTGTCAGTTTGCCTTTTCGCGGATCGCCTGGAAAATTTAGGAACGGAACTCCGCGCCCAGCTCGGGCGAGAGGCGGAATGAGCGCCCGCCGGTGGCGTCTTCGGTCTTGAATACCAGGATCATGTCCCCGTTCGCCGGGTCGAAGTTCGGGATGATGTATTCCAAGCGCTCGGCTTTCTCTAGGTAGTGGGCAACGCGGTCCTTCTTCAGCATGACGCATCCCCGGCGAGGCGCCTGATATCGGCGGCGATCGACAAGAAGGCCTCGTTGGGATCGCCAAAATCCTCCAGTCCCAATCTGTCGCTCACGCGAAGCTTTACCGCCATTCCTTCAAGCGTCTGGGCAGGGATCGCACAAATGCGCATGCCTGTTTCCCATTCCTCGCTGCAAACCGCGCTGAATGCCTCTTCCAGGGCTTCATAGTTGTGCTCGCGGTACCGCTCGTCTCTCAGGGCCGACCATTCCTCCCACTCGGCTTGGACGTGCGCTTTTTCTCTTGATTTCCTCACGCCATGCGCGAACCGGTTCCGGCTTCCAATCGTCCTTGGTGGCTACATCATGGAAGGACAGGGTTTTAAGCGCATCATCCTCTAGTTGTTTCAGGTGAGCGGCATCTGCGGCGATTTCCAGTCAGTGGGATGAAGCGGCCTTGGCGGCAAGAAGGCCTCGATCTTGCCGCTGACTCCTCTGTTAGCTTCCGATGCCCTTTCCATCCGGGCGTGAGCTTCTTCCAGTTCCTTATCGAGCCGGAACAGATCGGCGTCGGGATGCTCGGCAGGCGCGGCGACCGGCGTGGCTGAAGCATTGCGAACGCTGGCAGCGGTGGCGGCGAGAGCGAGGCCTGCCCCTGTCAGGTTGAGCAGGCGGCGGCGGTTGATCGCGGGCATGCCTTCGGCGGCAGCCCGAACAAGGGTGTTCGGCATCGGATCTTCTCCAATTCGGTTGTGTGTGAGGCTCTAGCGCTTCCGCAAGAACGGGAATTCTGATATCAGAGTTTTTATGCCAAAGCAAGAAACCGTGATATCAAAGAAACGGCGCGGCCCGGCCCCCACCGGAAAGGGTGTGCCGATCATGGTCCGCCTTCAACCGGACATGCTGGCGGGCGTCGATCAATTTGTTGCCGAGCATGATGTTTCGCGACCTGAAGCCGTCCGATTAATCATTCGTGATTGGTTGATCAGACACCAGGTACTGAGAGCCGAGTGAAATCCTGGGCGATCCCGCAAGGCCCCCGGCTTTGCGGGTTTGCTAATCCCCGCCCGATCAGGACGCTTCCTGCACTTCCTCGACTTGTGGCGTCACGGGTGCAGGATTAATGACGTAGGTGTTC
>NZ_JBVVQV010000010.1:0-173553 GCF_055811235.1 Mesorhizobium sp. WSM4810
AATCATCTCCCTCTCTTCCTTGCCCACGGAATCACCAATCCGATTCTGTGCAAAGCCCTCCTTGTGGGAGAAGGTGGCCACGAAGCGGCCGAATGAGGGGTGTTCCAGCTTGGCACCGCCGCACTCCGTCCAACACCCCTCAACCGTCTTGGCGCTGCGCGCCAATCCACCTTCTCCCACAGGGGAGAAGGGAAGATCACGCCTCGAGCCAGACCTATCGTGTCGGCATCGATCCGCGCAATGAACGCTTGACCTCAAGTTAACTTGAGC
Source organism: Mesorhizobium sp. WSM4810 (assembly GCF_055811235.1). Lineage (NCBI taxonomy): Bacteria > Pseudomonadati > Pseudomonadota > Alphaproteobacteria > Hyphomicrobiales > Phyllobacteriaceae > Mesorhizobium > Mesorhizobium sp. WSM4810. The sequence continues at coordinate 271 of NZ_JBVVQV010000010.1, forward strand.
TTGTAGCATTGGCTTGCACGGATGGAAGGAGCATCGGCAATGCTGACGAATATGGATTTCCACGGTCTTCGCGTAGCGGTCACGGGTGGCACGTCCGGCCTCGGGCTGGCGCTTGTGCGGCAGCTCGCCGCGCACGGTGCGAGCGTCGCATTCGTCGCACGCACTGCCGCAAACGTCGAGCGCATTGCTGACGAGACGGGCGCGCACGGCATTGTCGGCGACCTCGGCAAGAAGCACGACATCTACCCGATCGCGTTGCAGGTCACCGCCAGCCTCGGCGGGCTCGACGTCCTTATCAACAATGCATCGAGCCTCGGGCCGGTGCCTCTTGCGCTGCTCGCCGACACCGAGTGCGAGGATCTGGAAAAAGCGCTTGCGGTCAATCTCGTCGGCGCGTTTCGCCTGACCAAAGCGCTGTTCGGTGCGCTTGCCACGTCGGCGCGCGAGGGCCGTGGCGCGCTGGTGATCAAAATCTCCAGCGACGCGGCGATGAACGCCTATCCTGGCTGGGGCGCGTATGGCGCGAGCAAGGCCGCTCTTGCCCATCTGACGGCGATCTGGGACGAGGAGGCGAAAGACGATGGCATAAGGTTCCTCGCGCTCGACCCCGGCGATATGGACACCCCGCTGCACGCGCTGGCCCTCCCTGATGCCGATCCGGCCACCTTGAAGCACCCCGATCTGGCAGCTGCCGAGATCATTGAAAAGCTGCTTGACGCGTTCCCGGCTGGCGCAGCGCCCCGCGCCGTGGCACGTGGATGATTGCCGCCGACCATCCGGATCGGCGCTCCGCCAGGCTGTTGGTCGTCATGGCGGACGGCGCGATGACCGACCTGCCGCGCGCTGACCTCGCGAAGCTGTTCGAGCCCGACGACCTGGTCGTCGCCAATGACGCCGCGACCTTGCCTGCCAGCTTGCACGGCACGCATGTCCCCAGCAGTGAAGCGATCGAGATCCGCCTGGCGGGCTGGCTGTCACTTGCCGATCCAACGCGTTTCGTGGCGATTGCCTTCGGCGCGGGCGATCACCGCACGCGCACCGAAGATCGGCTGCCTGCGCCTCCACTGTCACCGGGCAATCGCCTCCGGCTCGGCCCGCTTGAAGCCGTTGTGGAGCGCCTTCTCGACCATCCCCGCCTTCTCGAGCTGCGCTTCTTGGGCAACCGCGCAGCTGTGCTTGCAGGACTGGCGCAGCACGGCCGGCCGATCCAATACGCGCATGTTCCCGAGCCGTTGGCACTTTGGGATGTTTGGACGAAGATTGCCGCCCGGCCGATCGCGTTCGAGGCGCCATCGGCAGGCTTTGCGCTCGACTGGCGCACGCTTCAAAGCTGGCGGCGGCACGAAATCGGCTTCGCAACACTCACGCATGCCACGGGCATTTCCTCCACCGGGGATCACGCGCTCGACTCGCGACTTCCCTTCGACGAGCCATACCGCATCCCCGAGCACACCGCGGCGCAGGTCGCGCGGGTGAAGCTGCGCGGCAGCCGCATCATCGCGGTCGGCACGAGCGTAGTGCGTGCGCTTGAGGCGGCCGCCAATCCCGATGGCAGCGTGCGTGCAGGAGATGGCATTGCGACGGGCCGCGTCTCGCGGGACACGCCACTTGGCGTGGTCGATGCGATTGTCACAGGCGTCCACCAGCCGGGCGAAAGCCATTTCGAGCTCCTGCGCGCCTTTGCCGACGATGCTCTGCTCGCCAGCGTCTCCGCAGCCTTCGCCGCGCACCGATACCGCGCGCATGAATTCGGCGATTCCATGCTGCTCAATCGGCAAATGCTGGATCGATCGCACGAACCGAACCGTGCGCGAGACGCAGCCTCTACTCTATAGGCGATCCAGATCTTGGTTTTCCAGGGCTTCCGGAAAACAATGTTTTGACGAATCGGGGTCAGGAGTTCGAATCTCTTCGGGCGCGCCAATCGGATGTACATTCCAAAATCGTATCGCGACGTTCAGTTCTGACCCAACGGCGACTTTTGTCTGGACCGCCGGTAGGTCTCGTCAGGGTGAAAACCGGAGTTCGACGCGAACCCAACAGAGAGCTGCTGCTCACGGCTGCTCTACGCGCTCAGTCCTCGGACAAGCCGGCCAGAGAACTGTCCTTCCAGAAGCGACGCGGGATCAAGGGACGTCGCCTGGCCGGACGTGACGCGCAGGAGAGGGCATCTTTGCAACCGCGACGATCACTCCGGCACGCCGGAGATGCCCAGCGCCTCGACGTAACTCTCGGCGAACACCTTGTCCCGCCACGGGTTGATCTGTCTCTGCAGGGTGAGCGTGTAGGTCGGGAACGCCTCCATCAGCCGCCGCGCCGCCGCCTGCGCCTCGTCCAGCCGGTTGAGTTTGACCAGCGCCATGATCACCACCCGGTGCGAGGAGCCGTAGTTCGGCATCTCGTGCAGCGCGCGTTCTCCCCACGCCAGCGCTTCTTCGTAGCGCTCGAGCATCAGGTAGCTCATCCCGATGCCGGAGAGCGCGATGCCCTTCTCGGGGTCGACCGGGCTCAGCCGCATTGCCCTGTGAAAGTGCTCGATCGCCACGAGCGGGCGGCTGGAATGTGCGTTCACCCAGCCGCTGCCCGTATGGCCCTGCGCCGAATTGGGGTTGAGCAGCAGGGATCGTTCGATCGTGCCCAGCGCCATCTCGTAGTCCTTCGCGCTGTAGGCGATCACCTGCGCGGCGAAGCGTAGGCTCGTGGGGTCGTCGCGCGCTTCCGCCAGTACCTCGCGCGCCATGCGCGCGGCGACCCGGGTATCGTCGGGCTCGTGCCAGCACTGGCTCACGGATAGGCTGCGGATATAGGCGCCGAGTGCCTTCGCCAAGTTGAAGCTAGGGTCGATGCTGAGCGCCTCGTTGGTGAGCCGGCGCACGTCGGCAAAGCCTTCGCGCGTCATGCTGTAGAAGCGCGGCAGCGCGCGAAGGTAGAGGTCGTAGGCGCTGATGTAGTCGGTAGGCTTCATGCGCGCCTGCTTGATCTCCTCCAGCCGGATGCTCGGCTCGACGGCGCCGACGACGCTCTCGGTCACCTTGTCCTGCAGGTCGAAGATGTCGCTCACGTCGCCCTCGAAGCGGTCGGCCCAGACATGGTGTCCGCTGATCGCGTCCACCAACTGCCCACTGATGCGCACCCGCGATCCTGCTCTGCGGATGCTGCCTTCGAGCACGTAGCGGACGCCTAGCTCGCGCCCGACCTGGCGCAGGTCCACCGCCCGGCCCTTGTAGGTGAAGGACGAGTTGCGGGCGATCACGAAAAAGGAGTTCACCCGGCTCAATCCCGTGATGATGTCCTCCACCAGCCCGTCGGCGAAGTATTCCTGGTCGGGGTCGCCGCTCATGTTGGTGAAAGGCAGAACCGCGATCGAGGGTTTCTCGGGCAGGGGAGGCAGTGCAGCCACCGAGGCGCTGGCGTCGGTCTCGACGCGGTAGGCGCGCACAGGCCGCGCGATATTCTTGAGGCGCAGGTCGCCGAGCGGCGTGAAGCCGTAGTCGAGCTTGCCCTGAAGGTGGTCGTAGGCGGTGCCCGAGACGACCACGGTGCCGGGATCGGCGATGCTTTCGAGGCGGGCGGCGATGTTGACCCCGTCGCCGTAGAGGTCGCCGTCCTCCTCGCAGACCACGTCGCTGAGATTGACGCCGATGCGGAAGCGAATACGCTCTTCCTCAGGCGTCTCCGCCTCGTGTTCTGCCAGGGCCTGCTGGATCGCCATCGCCGAGGTCACCGCGTTAACGACGCTCGCGAACTCGCACAGCATGCCGTCGCCGGTGAGCTTGACGATCCGACCCTGGTGCTCGGAGACCAGCGGTTCGAGGAGATCCTTGCGGTAGATCTTCAGCCGCTCGAGCGTGCCGCGCTCGTCGCGCTCCGTCAGGCGCGAATAGCCGACCACGTCGCAAGCCAGGATCGCTGCGAGGCGGCGCTGCGTGGTCATTGCACCGCTCAGCCAAGCCCCTGCACGCGGGCCGCCCCGCGTCCATGTCCTGCTAACTTCCGGACGCCCTGTGTGCATGGTATCCATCTCTCCCAGTCGCCGCCCGTCGCCGATACAGAACGGAGGATGCAGCTGACCTTGCCTTCACGAGACTTCGCTATCCCGCTTGCGAGGCGTGGAGCGTTCCAGTCGCCGCGCTAACAGCCAACCGACGACACGCCCACGCAGCCTCTGGGACGCTGACCACTCTCCCAGAAGGCCGGAAATATTTCCTGCTCTGTGTAACCGGTTGACGCCACCGTGGCGGTGCTTTGTCACCGCGATGTAACAGCGAAATGCCCTACGAACGCCCGCATCACACAAGACGTTCGCGCTTAGAGGTGCTGAGGTCGGCAAGTGGCGCAAAGCCGACCCTCCGCTCCGAGAAGTGATCTTAGAAATCAATGGGCGCAGCAATGACATAGCGGTGCCCAGTTTCATCCTCTCCGGCGCGCCATATGCAGCCGATAGTCGGTGACCGCAAACGGCAGCACATTTTTTTGTTTCTGGCAGATCAGCGGCGATCGGCGGATGGGAAAGCGCCAGCACATTTCCATGGCTGTCATAATCCTGTTGCGCCGTCGCAACGCCTGGTGATGTCTGATGGATCCACCCTTTGCTCAACTCACCCGCAAAGCGAGCTTGCCGACGTAGTGGGTGGCAAGCGCTCGGTGCGCATCAACAACCCTGTCGAACGGGAATGTACGGGCGACATGAACGTCGAACGGGCCAGAGTCGATCAGGCGGTTAAGCTTGTCGGTCGCGTCCTGGCTGCGTGCGCCGTTGTAGCGAATGAGCTCCACGCCGGGCCGGACTTTTGGGTCGGGCATCGCGCCGTGCGGGCAGGCGACCCGACCGCCGTCGCGCACTGACGTCAGCGCGCGGTTGGCCGCCTCACCGCTTACTGTGACAAGGGCAGCGCCGAGGCCGCCGGCGGCGAATTCACGAGCGGCCGCCACCACGTCGTCCTTGCGCCCGTTGACGACGGCGTCGGCGCCCAGCCGCTGCGATAGCGCCACGCCGTCATCGCCCGAGGCCACCGCCAATACGCGGGCGCCCAATCGTTTTGCGAGTTGGATGGCCATGTGACCGATACCGCCGCTGGCGCCGAAGATCATTATTGTATCGCCCTGCTTTAGGCCGACCTCTTCCAGGCCGCTGAGCGCGGTCAACGCATCCCAGCCCATGACGCCGGCTTGCTCGATCGTGAGCTTGGCGGGGATGAGCGACAGGTTGTCCGCATCCGTCACTGCGTAGGTGGCATAGGTTCCACCCTTGGGAAGCGGCATGGATGCAGCGTACACCCGGTCGCCTTCCCTAAAGCGGCTAACCTGGCTGCCAACGGCGACGACTGCGCCCGCGCAGTCCCAGCCGAGCACATAGGGGAATGTCGACGGCATTCCGAAAGCCCCGTCGTACAGGCCCTCACGCTCGAGCGCGTCCCACGAGGCCACGCCGGCCACTTCGACGCGGATTAGGACATCGCTCGGCCCGACCTCGGGCACTGGCACGGCTCGCACAGTAACGAGCTCGGCTCCACCGAACCGGTCGATGGCGGCGGCCTGCATTGTATCCGGTTTTGCATTCCTCATGCTTTTTCTCCTAAAAATACTGTTGGTCATGAAGCGGCCACCGCTTCCAGCGGTCGTCAATCGAGCCTCGCCGACGTGATTTGTTGTTTCGCGCCGGCGAAGCAGGAGTTCGCTTTTCGGAGGCGTCCCATGATTGGTTGATGATGAAGGCTTGGATCGCCTTCCTGTCCCTTTTGCTGTCCTGTCCCGGACGGTCGTGCGATATTCCGCTTCAAGCAGCGCGGGCGAGCGCCTATCCCATACGTCCAGTGTCCAGGCACCGATTGCAGGCATCATTCCGACATCCCATATTTTGATTGGCGCAACGCTCGGCTCGCTTGTCGTTCCGAGGAAGAGCTATGATTTGGGAAGCGCGACACCAATACGCACGCAGGCGTAAGTGGTTACCTGCCGGTAAGGAGGGCAAGGTGAACAGACCCACCGAGAATGGTTTTGCAACCGCGATAAAGATGGTCTCCGGCAAGTGGAAGCTGGACATCATCTGCGAACTCGGCGCGACATCACGCAGGTTCGGCCGGCTGCGGCAGTCAATTCCGGCGATCAGCGAAAAGATGCTGACGCAGCAGCTGCGAGAACTCGAGGCAGACGGGCTTGTGAACCGAAAAGTCCATCCGGGTTCTCCGGCGAAAGTCGTCTATTCGTTGACGGAAAACGGATCGACGCTCTGTGCTGGGGCAGAGGGCTTATGCCGCTGGGGTGAACAGTTCCATTGCTCGGGTCAGCCGGAATGATCTTCCCCTTGACCAATGACCGGTTGGGTCCGCTTTTGGCTGTTCAGCCGGGGCGGCAAGGGCAGTTTATGAGGCGCAAGGCGGACCGCTCCGAGCGGTGATCTCAGAAAAGGCGCAACAACAATATACGAGTTCCCAGTTTCATCCTGTCCGGCGAACTTCTTTGGCTCGACTGCGGTGCGCGCTCTGCATGCCCAGCCATTGAGTTTCACCTCGATTTGGCTTTGCGTTGCGCTATCTAGCCAAAAATGGAGGCAGCCATGCGTATGACGTTCCTACTGGTGACGTCAGCGACGGTGATGGCGACAGTCGTTGCCCACGCGGACAGTCAGTCCTCGAACACAAGCTCGAATAGCTCGTCGAACAACGGCGTTGTGCGTGAGCGAATTGTCGAGACCTACTGTGAAGACGACTATTGTGAGACCTACGTCAAACGCAGGGTTTACCAGGAGGACCGATCCTCCCGTCGTTACAAGGACTATGATCGTCGCCGCTATCGCGACCGCTATACGGATGATGACGACGACTAGGGGAAAAAAGCCGCCCCGCTGACGCACGCGAGCGCTCGATTTTGGACCGGATCGGCGGCCCAGCTTCTCGCACCGAGATGCTTTTGGCGCACCAGGGGCGACGATGACGGTATCGGCTTCGCGACCCTGCGGCGACGAGGAATTATCGTCGCCAGAAGGGCTTGGCGATCTCTGCCTCGACCTGTCGTCTCGTCAGACCGATGTCGTCGATCAAATGGGGATTGTCCTTCGACATCTGCTCAAGTTCCCAGCGAAAGCGTTTGCGCTCGTCCCAGGCCGCGATAATGCTGCGCAAGGTCGTCAGGTGCCGACGCGACATTTCCGCCGGCTCCACGGGCGTTGCCCCTGCCTGATGTGGGGCCGATGCAAGAGTATCGTTCATAGCAACCTCCATCGGTTTGAAGGTCCAGGGACCCTCGACCTGAAAGAGGCTGAATTCTGCAGGATACGAACAGCGTCGTAATTAAGCTCTGCCAAATAGTTCTCAAAACTTCCAAACGGGCTATAGATACGCCGCATGCAGGGATCGCGCTTTGCCTTTGGTCCGTTCGTGCTTGATTCCGGTGCGGGAACGCTGCTTCGCAACGATGTCCCCGTTGCCGTTGGCTACCGCGGGCTAAAGCTGCTTGCGGCGCTCGTTGGACGAGCCGGCGAGATCCTTGAGAAGGCCGAGTTGATGGACGCGGCGTGGCCGGGCACGGCCGTCGAGGAAGGCAACCTCACCGTGCAGATCGCGCTGCTGCGAAAGCTGCTTGGCCCGGCTGCAGATGGTGGCGACTGGATCGCCACGGTTCCGCGCGTCGGCTACCGCTTCACGGAGGCCGTCGAACAGCTCGGCGCGAAGCGAAAACCTTTACCGCTGCCCGGCAAGCCATCGATAGCGGTGCTGCCCTTTGTCAATGTCAGCAACGATCCCGAGCAGGAATCCTTCGCGGATGGCTTGACCGAAGACCTGATTACCGACCTGTCCAGGATCTCCGGGCTGTTCGTCATCGCACGCAACTCGGCCTTCGCCTACAAAGGCAAGGCGATGGACGTGCGCGATATCGCGCAGGATCTCGGCGTGCGCTACCTGCTGGAGGGGAGCGCACGACGTGCTGCGGGGCGCGTGCGCATCAACGCCCAATTGGTCGACGCAGTGAGTGGCGACCATTTGTGGGCAGAACGCTTCGATCGCAGCCTGGAAGACATTTTTGCCCTTCAGGACGAGGTCACCGGCAAGATCGTCGAGGCGTTGCTCGGCAGGCTGCGCGCACCGCCGCCGCGCAACCGGCCCAAAAGTCTTGAGGCCTACGATCTCTGCGTGCGGGCGCGCAAGCTGATGGATGACACGCCGCAGACGGCGCGCGAAGCGCATCTGATGCTTACCCGCGCGGTTTCGCTCGATCCGGAATATGCCGAGGCCTATCGCTGGCTTGCCATGAACCACTGGATGGGACGGGTGCATTCCGGCGGACCAACCGAAACGTCCCGTAGCGTTGCGTTGGAACTGGCGCGCAAAGCCGTGGCGATCGATCCGAACGATGCCGGCTGCCGCTGGGTTCTGGCTTACCTGCTTGCCTATGAGCGCAGCTTCGCCGAGGCGGATGCGGAATTCGCCAGGGCGATCGAGCTCGATCCGAACGAGGCCGATGCCTGGGCGGCATTGTCCGACATCGCGGTCCTGGCCGGACGGGTCAAGGAAGGCCTTGAGCACATTCGCAAGGCGTTCCGGTTGAACCCGTTTCCGGCAAGTTGGTACTATCTGACGCTTGGCCAGGCGCAATATGCGGCCGGCCAATACGAAGCGGCTGTCGAAACACTGCGCAGGGACGAGACTTATCGTACAAGCTCGCGCCGCTTCCTGGCGGCAAGCCTTGCCCAACTGGGCCAAGTCGACGAGGCGCGCGCAGAGGCCGAACTGTTCCTCGTCGGCAACCCGCATTTCACCACCCGGCACTGGGCCGCAACGGAGCCATTCCGCGACGCTGTGACGCTCGAGCATTTCGTCGATGGCTTCCGCAAGGCCGGTCTTCCGGAGTGACGTGCCGGCCTCCCAAACGCTTTCGCACCGTTCGTGCGACTATTCCTCAAAGCGACTCGTGGCGTCACGATCGCGCTCGTACCGCCTCGTGAGCGGAAACGGCGGCAACCAGGACTCGCGACGGATTATCCAGCTTTCGTAGGTTGGCATCAGTTGGTCAGGGGCATCCAGTGATCCCAGGTTCACTTCGATTTCGTCTGCGGTGCGTCCGAAAATTGTCGAGCCGCAGCGGGGGCAGAAAAACCGCCCGGCGTAGTCGCGCGTCTCGCCTTCGATCGTCACCGCATCCTGGGGGAACACCGCCGAAGCGTTAAAAAGGGCGCCATGGTGCTTGCGGCAGTCGAGACAATGACAGATGCCGACCCGGTATGGGAGCCCCGACGCCACAATCCGGACGCTGCCGCACAGGCAACTGCCAGTGAATCGGTCCATGCTGCGTCTCCTCCAAAATCAAGCGGTCGCAATGGCTACAACGAACGGCACCGTCATTGCAATTGCCCCGTGCGGGGCCGTCTGCGGGACGCATCGACTTCCGCGGTGGGCGATAGCTGGCTCGCTTGCTGCAGCCGCAGCCAGCTTGAAAGTTCGGACGAAGCGGCCCTTTCGCTCTTGACAATTACACTCGTCAACGCGCATTGACAGGAATGATTGTCAATGTGAGGGCTGCATGCTCGATATCGAAGTCATAGATCGGCCGAGCGCGGCCGCCGCCGCGTTGGAGCCCGTTCGGAGTCAACTCCTTTCAGAACTGCGGGAGCCGGCCTCGGCCGCTACCCTCGCCACACGCCTCGGCCTCAAGCGGCAGAAGATCAATTACCACCTGCATGCTCTGGAGGAGCACGGGCTTGTCCAAGTTGCAGACACGCGCAAGTGGGGTGGCCTGACGGAGCGGCTCATGGTGGCGAGCGCCACAAGCTATGTCGTCTCGACGAGCGCACTGGGTCCGGTCGGCGCCGATCCGGACCGCACCCCGGACCGCCTGTCGGCAAGCTACCTGATCGCGCTCGGCGCCCGGCTGGTGCGGGAGATCGGAGCTCTGCAGCGCGCCGCCACCGGTGCCGGCAAGCGCTTGGCGACCTTGGCGATCGACACCGAAATCCGCTTCCGCTCCGCCGCCGACCGCGCCTCGTTCACGCGTGAATTGACTGAGGCCATCACCACGCTGGCGGCACGCTATCACGACGAAACTGCGCCGCAGGGACGGTCGCATCGCCTTGTCGTGACGGCGCATCCGTCACCAGCCAAACCGCAAGGAAAGGAGGTTCAGTAAAAAGATGCTGCCGGCGATCGCTCGGTCGATGCAGCAAGCATCGCAAAACGGGAGGAGCCAAAATGGCGAACCTGGCTTGGAAAGCACTTCCCAACGCCCGCGGAGTAGCGCTGCAGGGGAAACGCAATTGTCAGTTTCATCCACGCTGGCGGCGCCGACGAAGCTTTCCGAGCTATGATTGCCGACTTCGTGCGGGCAAGCCGCTGGGGTGCTTCTGCGCAGTCTGCTCCGCAAGCAGATCGAAGAGCCATGCCACGCCCGCATCCATCATCGCGACCTTGGGAGCGACGGCGTTGAGCCGGAAGCCGGGCAACGGCAACGGGGCATCGAGGCTCAGCACGCCGAAACGCGCCGCATGCATGGCAACGAACCGCCGCGGCAGGGCCGAGATGAGGTCGGTCTCGGCGATGACCGCGAGCGCAAACATGAAGTTCGGAACCGTCAACGCAACCCGTCGCGCCCGGCCTTGCTTGGCCAGATGTTCATCGACGAAGCCGTAAGGATCGCCGCTGTCCGAGACGACCAGATGCTGCATGCTGCAGTATCGCTCCAGGCTCGGATCACGCGCGAACGGATGTCCAGGGCGCATGGCAATGACAAAGTCCTCTTCGTAGATGCAGCGCTTTTCGAAGCGAGGCGGGATGTCATCGGACGGAATGATCGCGATATCGATGGCGTGCGCCTCGAGATCGACAATCGCGCTCCGCCAGACGCGGGCTAGCGAGGGCAAGATCTGACGCACGCCGACGTCGATGCGTGGCGCAATCCGGCTGAGTTCGGCGAGGAGCGGGCGCAGGATCACGGCTGAGACACCGTCCGGTGCGCCGATTGCGAACCGGCGCATAGCCGTGGCGGGATCGAAGGGCGCGGCAGTCGCCATCACGCTGCGCACGCGCGCCAGAACGTCGGCGATCGGCGCGGCGAGTTCCGTTGCACGCGCCGTCGGCACCACGCCCTTGGGCGTTCTCAGGAACAGCGGATCGTTGAGGAGCCGGCGCAGCCGGCCGAGTCCGTGACTGACTGCCGATGGCGTCAGGTTAAGCCGGTCCGCCGCCCGGCCCACGTGGCCCTCTCCGAGCACGGCCTCGAAGAGGACGAGGAGATTGAGATCGGTGCGCGAAAGATCAATTGCGTTCAGCATATTCCTGAAATCATATCTTTGGCTTCATCAAGATCAACATGCAATTCTGCCGGCTGAGCGGTGCATCGCTCGGACGAACGCGAATGGCGGCTCGAGCACCGTCACGCGGACCCGCTCGTCCCGGGTGTCAGCCTGGAGCAGGCGGCCGCGCTGGCCCGCCGCTGCCGGCATTCACGACGAAATTGCCGCGCTCTGAAGCTCCCAAGGTCGCCGCCGCCGTCCTTGCCGGTCGCCAAGATGATTGCCGCCGACTGGCTGCACGGCAACGAGGCGATGCGAGAGACGGTCTAGCCAGTTGGCGCATGACCCCGAAAATCGGAATCGATTTCGCAAGCGATCATGCGCCAGATCAAAAGCTACAGCGGACCCAAAGAGATGGCACCGCCCATTACAAGGCCCGTTGCGCCGGCGGCTCTTTCGCCACTGCGGCTTCCTCCTGGCTGAGGGCGCCCGGCCGGAGCTTGAAAAGGATCAGCAGCGGCCCGGCGACGAAGATGGAGGAATAGGTCCCGGCGAGGATGCCGAAGATCATTGCGACCGTGAAGGACTGGATCACCTCGCCGCCCCAGATCGAAAGCGCCGCCAGCGCAAACAGCGTGGTCACGCCGGTCAGGACCGTTCGCGCCAGCGTCTGGTTCATCGACAGGTCGAGCAGCTCGGCAATCGGCATCCTTTTATAGCGGCGCAGATTCTCGCGGACCCGGTCATAGACGACAACCGTATCGTTGATGGAATAGCCGACAATAGTCAGGATCGCGGCAATCGAGGTCAAATTGAACTCTATGCCGGCGACGACGTAGAAGCCGACCATCAGGATCACGTCGTGGAACGTCGAAATGATGGCGCCGAGCCCGAACTGCCACTCGAACCTGATCCAGATGTAGACGAGCATCGCCAGCAGCGAGGCGAGCACGCCCATTGTGCCGTTGAACGCGAGTTCGGACGACACTGTCGGACCGACGACCTCGATGCGGCGGAACTCGTAGTCGGTTTCGAGCGCGCTTCTTACCTTCCCGACGGCGGACTGTTCGGCAACGTCGCCGCCCCCCTGGGTGCCGATGCGGATCAGCACATCCCGGGCCGAGCCGAACTCCTGCACCTGCACCTCACCCAGATCGAGACCTGTCAGCCGCTCACGGATGTCGCCGATGTCGGCCTGCTGGCCCTTTGCCTGCACCTCGATGCTCGAACCACCGCGAAAGTCGATGCCGTAGTTCATGCCGACAGTGAAGAACAGCACCGCCGAAGCGATCGACAACAGCACGGACAGCGTGAAGGCGTATTTTCTGAATGCCATGAACGGCACGCGCGTGTCGTCGGGCACCAGCCGCATGACACCGGCGGGCATGGTTTTCGGCCGCTGCCGGCGAAGCCAGAACGCGACCAGCCAACGCGTCAGCGTGAACGCCGTGAACACGGTGGTGACGATACCGATGGCGAGTGTGACGGCAAACCCCTTGATCGGCCCCGAGCCGAGGAAGAACAGGATGACGGCGGCGATCAGCGTCGTCACATTGGCGTCGACGACAGTCGCCAGCGCCTGTTTGAACCCGGAATCCATCGACTGCACGATCGAGCGCCCTTGGCGGTTCTCTTCGCGGACGCGCTCGAAGATGATGACGTTGGAATCGACCGCCATGCCCATCGTCAGCACGATGCCGGCGATGCCAGGCAGCGTCAGCGTCGCCCCGAGCACGGACAGGACGGCGATGATCAGTGCGACGTTCGCGAGGAGCGCGATATTCGCGATCAGCCCCAGTCGCCCATAGGCGAACAGCATGAAGCCGACGACGAGGACCCCGGCGATGATTGCCGCGAACTGGCCCGCCTCGATCGAATCACTGCCGAGGCTCGGACCGACGGTGCGCTCCTCGACGATGGTGAGGTCGGCAGGCAGTGCACCGGCGCGCAGCAGGACCGCAAGATCGTTCGCGCTCTCCACCGTGAAACTCCCGGATATCTGCCCGGTGCCGCCCAGGATCGGTTCGCGGATCTGAGGCGCGGAGATCACCTCGTTGTCGAGGATGATCGCGAACAGGCGCCCGACATTGGCCTGGGTAGCCTGACCGAAGCGGGTGGCGCCGCGGCTGTCGAAGCGAAACGAGACCACCGGCTCGTTGGTGCGCTGGTCGAAGGTTGCCTGCGCATCGACAAGGTTTTCGCCGGAAACGATGATCCGGTTCTCGATCAGATGCGGAACCCGCGGCTCTTCCGTCGAATACATAACCGTCGAGCCCGCCGGCGGGCGGCCGGAGATCGCCTCCTCGACCGGGATCGACTGGTCGACCATCTGGAAGGTCAGCTTAGCCGTCTGTCCGAGGATATCCTTCAGCCGCTGCGGATCCTGCAGGCCCGGCACCTGGACCATGATGCGGTCCGATCCCTGGCGCTGGATGATCGGCTCGGTCGTGCCGAGTTCGTTGACGCGCCGGCTCACCACCTCGATCGATTGGGTCAGCGCCGCAGCGATCCGGTAGTCGATCCCGGCTTCGGTCAGCGTGAAGCGCAGCAGGCCCGGTTCCGGCTCGGTCATCTCCATCTCGGTCACCGAGCCGCTCATGAACATGCCCGTCGAGATCGGCTGCGCCAATCTTTCGAGCGCGCTCTTCGCCGCTTCGATCTGGCCTTGGTCGCGAATGCGGACCTGGATGGAATTGGCGGTGCCGGCAAGCCCGGTATAGCCGATCTGGGCATCGCGCAGCGATGTGCGGACCTCGTCGCGTGCCGATTCGAGACGTTCGTTGGCAAGGTCCTGCCGATCGATCTGGAGCAGGATGTGCGAGCCGCCCTGCAGGTCGAGCCCCAGCGTCAGCTGCTGCTTTGGCAGCCAATTCGGCAGCGATGCCAGAGTGGAGGCTGGAACCAAATTGGGAGCTGCGTAAAGAATACCGGCCAGGACCGTCAGCCAGATGAGAATGGTCTTCCAGCGTGAAAAATGCAGCATGTTCTTGTCCGTTCAGCCCATATCGGGCGCAAACCGCCTCCGACAAGAGCTTTGGCGTTCCGATCGGCGAGCAACTCGACGAACGGAACGCGGTGTGAAAGTTTTGCGGGTCTAGGGCCGCGGTCGCGGCCAGGTTCACGCCGTGAGAAGCGGAGGCGCGCGCGCATCAAAGGCGCGGATCGGCGACAGTTCCGGCCGGCCGTCAGACCATATGCCAAACGGCGCGGCTGACGCGGTTTCGAGCGGCAGCCGCAAATCCGGGATAATGCAAAACGGTTTGCCATCTCTCGCAATGACAGGTGTCTTGACACGGGAAGTCTCAGCACCGACGTGGCGCGCAATGCTGCGGGCAAGGGCAGTCGGGTGTGTGACCGGCTCGGTCGCGCCGATTTGGCCTTTGGCTAGGTCTTGCGCAACCTGGTCGGCTGTTGCCGCAGGAATGGTCCAGATCAGAAAGAGCAACGAAGCCAGCAGCCGCAGACCGGCACCCAGGCTGAGCACGACGCCGGGCCCGTCCCGTCCTCGGCCGCCTCGTCTCATCCCATCGCTACGGCTTTCATACACTGCGACCAATACGCTTTCGCTTTCGTTGCCTCGGTAAGCGGCGAGCCGCTTTCCTGGTCTAACTATAGCACTTGCGTTGCGAATTGAAGCGCAGCTTTTACGTACTCAAAGGGTAAGTCAGTTGGCCGATCGGTTGGCAGCCTACCGCTTCTCGATCAACCGGACATAGTTTTGCAGGATACCGCACCAGCCACGATCGGATTCGAAGATCTCACGCACCGCTTCACCGGCCGCGCCCATGTTCTCAAGCTGACGATGCTCGAGCTCGACGCGAGTCGCGTTCTCGCCGGCCTCGGAGAACTTGACCTCGACTTCGGTCAGCAGCGACGGATCATATTGCCAGTCGGCGCGAATCCGCCATGCCAGGACGATGCGGTTTGGCGGTTCCCAGGCCAGCACTTCGCCCCAGTCGCATTCCGTCCCATCCTCGCCACCGATATCAGCATGTATTCCAAGGCGATGGCGGCAAGCGGCGTCGCTATTGCGAGATTATCGATCGGCTGGTGGCGCACGGGCTGGCACGCGCTGGTCGATCAGCTTGACCGTGCCAACGGCCCAAAAAAGCCGATGATACGCGTTATTCGCTTATGACCAGGGTCGAGGAAGGCTATGTCCAAACCCTCAGGGAAGGACGATCGATCAGGCATCACAAACTTCCACGCAAAGCGTGCGATCCCATGATGAACATCCACGTCACTTGTCCGTAGGATGCGGGCACCGGGACGCTTGGCCAGAACTCTTGCGATGTGCGCGAGCAGTTCTTCCGCGCCAGTCGCATGGACTGTAGGGTCTGTGTATGTCGCGCCATCGCTCCAGATCGGTAACAGCAATGCCCGCCGCTGCTCGGCGTTCTGATCGGACCAAGCAGCACAATACGAATCGATGAGAAGCGTCAAAGGCATTCTATTCCCCCAAGTAGGTCACTGGTCTGACCGGCCCATGCTCGGACAACAAAGCCCGAACCCGCTGGCTGACGGCAAAGCGTGGTCCGCCTCAATAAGGCCGGAGACCAAATCCGCTCAGCCAGTCAGAAGGGATCCGCATCGCACTCCAGATCGGAGAGATCTCTTATCCGGACTTCCCAGAAATTGCGACAACACTGCGAAATCATCATGTAAGTGGCCAGCTGCAATCGCCCGTTGGAAGATCGCGTCGTAACCGTCGGCCACAGAGCGGTCGATCTTGCGCGCCTCCATCAGCTCCAAAAGATGCTGGAATGCGCCGTAATGCGGGGAGATCGACGGGAGCGTCTCATCGTCGCTGGCAAAACGGCCAGCATCCGTTCGCTTGATCAGGTCGGCGACAAGCCCGTCAACAACAGGCGCTGTTGCGGTCCACTGCCGAGCCAACTCGCCGAGGTCGATCTCTTCGGCCTGACTCACGGCGATCGCATGCAGCGTGCCGAACAGCGCGCCCCACATGAGAGCAAGCAGCGCGCTATCAAGTGCGTTCGCACGTCCCGGCTCTTCCCCGATATGCTGGACATTGCCGCCCAAGGCACGAAACATCTCCTCGTTCGCGTCGAAAGCCTGCCTTGGCCCCGAGATCAGTATCGTCCCGGCATCTGTGCCGATGAAATCCGGCGTGGCCATGATTGCGCCATCGAGATAGCTGGCTCCGTGCTCGGCAAACCATTCAGCGGCTTCACGTGCGCCATGCGGCGTTCCCGAAGTGAGTTCCACGACCAGCTTGCCGCGAATAGCTGAAGCAACAGCATCGTCGTGCAGAACTGCAGCGGTTGCCTGGTAGTCGCTTACGTTCACAATGACAATTTCAGCCGCATTGACAGCTTCCAGGACGGACCCCGCGACAGTGGCGCCGAGCGTGGCCAGCGGTTCGGCCTTCTGTTTCGTCCTGTTCCAGACCGTCGTCCGATATCCCGACCGGAGCAGGGCGCGGGCGAGCGCCGATCCCATACGACCCGTCCCGACAACGCTGATTGAAAGCTTCATTGCAACACTCCATGCCAATAGACGCCAATAGGCGAGCGGCGCCATGGTTTTGCCGTCAAGGGCAGAGGTATGTCGGAGTGAATGGGGCGCACAATACGCACCTGGAGGTAAGTGGTTACCCAAGGGTAAGGAGAGCATCATGAATGAGCCGACGGGCAATTGCGGCTTCGCAACGGCGATCAAGGCGATCGAAGGGAAGTGGAAAGTGGATATTCTTTGTGAGCTTGGAACGGCGTCTCGCAGGTTCGGCCGATTGAGGCAGTCCATTCCGCCGATCAGTGAAAAGATGCTGACGCAGCAATTACGCGAACTGGAGGCTGACGGGCTTGTGAACCGAGAAGCTATCCGGGATCGCCGACCAAGGTCGTCTATTCGTTGACAGAAAGCGGAGCGGCGCTCAATGCTGGAGCAGAGGCGTTATGCCGTTGGGGTGAGCAATTCCCTTCCCGCACCGATGCTTAAGGATGCCGTTCGCCATGCGAGTTGGAAGTTGGCTCATGGCGTTTCGCCCTCGGCCGGAAACAGCGACAGCCAATACCGGGCGATATCGTTGCGGCGCATGAAGACGGCGAAACTGTATGTCAATCCGCAGAACTCTGGACACAAGGATGCCGATCCACCACGCCAGGCGACAATTTCGGGGCCACCGCCCTTTGCGGGGCGCTTGTCTGGCTTGGAGCGGCATCAGTACGGCGTTTGCATTGACGGAAGTCTGGAGGTGCTCAGCTGGCTGTCAGTCCGTGTGTGCGCCCAGGCGCCACGGCACTGACCGATTCCCGCTCGACCAGCGGGCATTCAAGCTTGGTAATGGGGTAGCGGCCGCGGCCGGGCGGTGCAGGGACTTCCAATTGCTCGATCGCCCATTGCCCCATCGCCATATGCGGCAGGATCGACGTCGTCAAAGGTGGGAACAGATGCCGGGCGATTTCCTCGTCGTCATAGCCGATCACGGAAATATCCCCAGGGATGTGCAGGCCGGCTTCCTTCAGCGCTTCGTAGCAGCCGATCGCGGTTCGGTCGTTCTGGCAGAAGATTGCGGTTGGGCGGTCCTTGAGCGCCAGAAGCTTGACGGTCGCGGCGTAGCCGGCGCTCGCTGACCAGTCGCCCTCGACCACCAGCTCCGCATCGAACGGGATGTCGGCCGTCGCCAGCGCCCGGCGATAGCCCTTCAGCCGATCCTGCGCCGCCTGCATCCACGGCTCGCCGGTGATGGTGGCGATGCGGCGGTGGCCATGGCTGATCAGGTGGCGGGTGGAACTCTGCCCGCCGGCGATTTCGCTCGGCACCACGGCGGGGAAGGCGTAGTCGGCGGTATAGCAATTGAGCAGGATGACCGGGATATCGAGGTCGTAGAGATAGTCGGGCGCGGCGATCTCGCGCGTGAAGATGGTCATGTAGATCAGCGCCGAAATGCCTCGCTTGGTCAGTGCCGCAATCGCGCGCGGCTCCATGACGGAATCACCCAAAGTCTGAGCGACCAGCACGACGTTCCCGGCATTCCACGAGGCTTGGCGCGCTCCTTCTATGGCGACGACTGCCTCGGGACTGGTCGCCAGTTGATCGACTGCGAAGCCGATCACCCCGTCCAGCCCTTCGAAGGAGGCGATAGGGCTGCGAAGAGCAGAGAAGGCTGGTGGCGCATAGCCGAGACCCCGCGCGGCCTCAATCACCCGATCGCGGGTCTGCTGCGAGAGCCTTATGCCCGGCGTGTTGTTGAGGACGAACGAAACCGTTGCCTGCGAGCAGCCGGCGGCCCTGGCGATATCGGTCATGGTGACGCGACTCTTGGGATTCTTGGCCGATGGCTTTCGGCGCCGGGAGGCTTCGAGGGCAGGATCGCGCAGATCCGTTGGTTCGCTCATGGCATTGTATTCCATATTCCCGGCTTGGCTAACCAGCGGTCGTCCTGGGACATCATTAAAGGCAGGACGGCCGACGGCGCTTCGCATTTATAAAACAGGCACTCGATTAATCATTATTATCATCCTGGCAGCCGAATGGCTAGCAGCGCGGAGACAGCGATACGCGGTTCTGGAAGATCGATTGCTGGGAACGTGATCCAATTTCAAGGTTCCCTTTCTCACCACACGGCAGGCAGCCATTCGCCAGCGACAACCAGGTTTCCAACCAGAGACTAATACTATTTACTAATAGCAGTAAGCGTTCTATTCTCAATTCGTCATGCCCGGCTCGGGACCGAACGGGCCATGACGGGAAGCAGGCGTGTGGCGCGGCATCCGGGCTCTTGGGCCGGCAAAGCAACGCCACGCAATTACTGAAATGTCAGACAAATCCGACTATACGAACTGCCAATGAGTCTCTAAAGTCCAAAATCGCGGCTGGGATGGCGCCGTTCTTTCGCTGCCAGCACCCTTGAGGAGGAGGGCGTCCAAGCCGCATTCGACAAAGTTCAGATCAGCGAAAATGACTGAATCAAATGGGAGGTTGAACATGAAATCTGCGATACGAAATGTGTCCGTCGCCGCAGCGGCCCTGGCTCTCGGTCTGTCCTTCACGGCGATCGCCGGTGCCCAGGACAAACCGACGCTGGCCTTCGTCGTCAACGGCGCTTCCGATTTCTGGAAGGCGGCCGAAGCCGGCGTCAAGAAGGCCCAGGCCGAATTGCCCAACTACAATCTCGAGCTCAAATATCCGGAACAGTCGTCGGTCGCCATCCAGCAGCGGCTGATGGATGATCTGGTGACGGCCGGCGTCAAGGCGATCATGGTTTCGGCCGTCGATCCCAAGACCTCGACCGACGGGCTCAACAAGATCGCCTCGGAGACGGCGCTGTTCACCACCGACAGCGACGCGCCGCAGACCAAGCGTATCGCCTATATCGGCTCGTCCAACATCGATGCCGGCAAGCAGGCGGCCGAGATCGCCAAGAAGGCGATGCCCGACGGCGGCAAATGCCTCGGCTTCGTCGGCCTGCTCGGCGCCGACAATGCCAAGGAGCGCATCGAAGGCATGAAGGAAGGGCTCGCCGGCACCAAGATCGAGCTGATCGACGTGCGTGGCGACGACATCGACCAGGCCCGCGCCAAGAAGAACGTCGAGGACGCGCTGGTCGCCAGCCCAGACGTCACCTGCATGGTCGGCTTCTATTCCTACAACACCCCGCGCATCTATGAAGCGCTGCGCGACGCCGGCAAGCTCGGCCAGATCACGGTCGTCGGCTTCGACGACGATCCGATCACGCTCGGCGGCGTCAAGGAAGGCACCGTTGCCGCCACCGTCGTGCAGCAGCCGTTCGAGTGGGCCTACCAGGGCATGAAGCTGATGGCTGCCTATCTCGAGGGCGACAAGTCGGGTATTCCGGAGAACGGCCTGATCATCATCCCGACCAAGATCATCGGCAAGGACGACGTCGACGCCTATGCCGCCAATCTGAAAGCGATGTCCGGAAATTGAGCGTCGTCGGCGCTGGCCCTCATCCCCTTCTTCCCGTGCAGAACGGGGAGAAGGGCAGTGGTTGCAACGCTGGCGAATCCTCCGCTTTTTACGGGGAGAGGGTTAGGGGTGAGGGGCAGCGCGACGCTGGCGTGACTGGCTCCGCTTGTTATTGACGGGCCTGATCAGGCTCGTCAATCTGCGGGGAGGCTGGCCCGCCAACTGCTGTCAGGCATGATGAACTATTCCGACGCATCCATCGGCGCATCCACGATTGCCCCGTTCCTCAGTCTCGAGGCCGTGCGCAAGACCTATCCCGGCGTGGTCGCGCTGGACGGGTTTTCGCTGGAGGTCAGGCCTGGCGAGGTTATCGGCCTCGTCGGCGAAAACGGTGCCGGCAAGTCGACGCTGATGAAGATCCTCGGCGGCGTGACCACACCCGACACCGGCACGATCACCGTCGACGGCGTCGCCCATGACGGGCTGACGGTCGAGGCCAGCATCGGTTCCGGCATCGCCTTCGTCCACCAGGAACTCAACCTGTTCGAAAACCTCGACGTTGCCGCCAACATCTTTTTCGGCCGCGAGCCGTTGCGCGCCGGTCCGCTCAGGCTTGTCGACCGCACCAGGCTGCGCATGCTGGCGGCGCCGCTGCTCAAACGTGTGGGCGCCAATTTCTCGGCCGACACCCCGGTATCGGCGCTGTCGCTTGCCCAGCAGCAGATGGTCGAAATCGCCAAGGCGCTGTCGATCGAGGCGCGGCTGGTCATCCTCGACGAGCCGACGTCGAGCCTGCCCCTTGCCGAAACCGACAAGCTGCTCGATGTCATCAAGGCGCTGAAGGCCGACGGCATCAGCGTCATCTTCATCTCGCATCGCCTTCACGAGGTCGAGCGGGTTGCCGACCGCGTCGTCGTGCTGAGGGACGGCATGCTTGCCGGCACGCTGCCGAAGAACGCCATCAACCACGACCAGATGGTCAAGCTGATGATCGGCCGCATGCTGAAGGAGCGGGAGAAGGCCGCAGAATCGGCCCGCCCGCCCGGCGCCGTCGCACTGTCGGCCAAGGCCGTTCGCACCAGCGCCTATCCAGACCGACCGGTCGATCTCGGCGTCAGGCGCGGCGAAATCCTTGGCCTGGCGGGTCTTGTCGGCTCCGGCCGCACGGAACTGGCGCGCGTGCTTTTCGGCATCGAGAAGAGCCTTGGCGGCGCGCTCCAGCTTGATGGAAAAGATCTGGCTCTTGGTTCGGCGGCCGACGCTGTGGCCAACGGGATCTTCCTCGTCCCCGAGGATCGCAAGCTGACCGGCATCCTGCTCGACCTGTCGATTGCCCAGAATATTTCGCTTCCCAATCTGCCGGCCCATGCCCGGCGATTCCTGGTTTCTGCCCGCGCCGAAGCCGTCACCGCCGAGAAGCAGAAACGCAATCTCGGCATCAAGGCGCCCTCGGTGGCGACTCGCACCGGCACGCTGTCGGGCGGCAACCAGCAAAAGGTGGTGCTGGCCAAGTGGCTGGCCATGAGCCCCAAGGTGATGATCCTCGACGAGCCGACCCGCGGCATCGACATCGGCGCCAAGGCGGAGATCTACGGGCTGATGCGGGCGCTGGCCGATGCCGGCGTCGCCGTGCTGATGATATCGAGCGACATGGAGGAGGTGATCGGCGTCTCCGACCGCATCGCCGTCATGCATGAGGGCCAGATCTCAGGCATTCTCGACAAGGAACAGTTCAGCCAGGAAAACGTGCTGCTGCTGGCCGTCGGCAAGCAGCCGAAATAGCTTTTGTTTGGCGCAGGTTCCGGTCGCAAAACCGCGCAACACTTTTGCGGAACCTGCTTAGGCAGGCATTGGGGAGAAGACGATGAGCAAGAAAGATCTCGGCCTGCTGATCCTGATCCTTGTGGTCGGAGCGGTGGTGGCAATCATCAACCCGCGTTTCCTGCTGCCGATCAACCTCGCCAACACATCGAACCTGATCGGGCTGTTCGGCATCCTGGCGATCGGCCAGGCCTTCGTCATCATCACCGGCGGCATCGAATTATCGGTCGGCTCGGTGGTTGCGCTGCTCGGCGTCCTGTTCGTCGATTTCATCGCCACGCGCGGCATGGCATGGCCGGTGGCACTGCCGCTGATCCTGGTGCTTGGCGGCATCATCGGGCTGGCACATGGCTGGCTGATCACGCGGCTCAAATTGCAGCCTTTCGTGGTGACGCTGTGCGGCCTGTTGATCTATCGCGGCGTGGCGCGGTTCTACACAGCCGACGGCACGGCGGGCTTTGCCTTCGGACAGAATTTTCCGGAGCTCGAATTCCTGACCGCCGGGCGATCCTATGGCGTGCCGAACAGCTTTATCGCGCTGATCGTCATCGCCATCGTGATGTGGGTGGTGCTGCACCGTTCGGTGTTCGGTCGCTACCTCTACGCCATCGGCAAGAACGAGGAGGCGGCGAAATATTCGGGCATCCGCACCGGCCGCGTCGTCATGGCGGCCTATGTCATCTGCGGTGTGCTGACGGCGCTGTCGGCGATCTATTTCGCCATGTACACGCGCTCGATCTCGCCGGCCAGCCACGGCCAGTTCTACGAACTCTACGCCATTGCCGCAGCCGTGCTCGGCGGCTTCTCGCTGCGCGGCGGCGAAGGCTCGCTGCTCGGCGTGATCCTAGGCACGGTTCTGCTGCAGGAACTGCAAAACCTCGTCAACCTGCTCGGCATCCCGTCCTCGCTCAATTTCGCGGTGATGGGCGGCGTGATTTTGATCGGCGTGCTGGTCGACCAGCAATGGGGCGTGTACCGGGAGCGGCGGCTGATGCTGGAGGCAACCCGCAAGGGCGCGGCCGGCGCGGCAGCGGAGTAGCGGCTCCGCCTCTCCCTTCTCCCACAGAGGGAGAAGGTAAGAGGCGGCTTAAATCGTGCCCGACCGGTCGGAGAAGGCCATTGCCTTGCGCAGCACTTCGACAAAACGCTCGCCGGCCGCCTCGCGCTGGCCGCTATTGTCGATCGGGGTGACGCCTGACCCGGACAACGCCACATTGGCGCTGCGCGCCAGCCGCGCCAGCACTTCGCCGCGCGACTCGCGGCCGCGCATCGCCAGTCGCTCAGCCAGGATCTGCGGCGATGCGGTGATCTCGACGACAGCCAGATTGGCATAGCGATCACGCAGCGCCGGGATGATGGCGCGGGAGACATTGGCGATGGCGACGCGGCCATTGGCCACCGACCGGTCGACTTCAGCCGGGATGCCGTAGCGCAAGCCATGCGCCTCCCAGGAGATGGCGAAGGCGCCGTCCGCCTCAGCCTCGACGAAGGCCGCATCGGCCAGCGTGTCGTGATCCTCGCTTGCCGTGTCGCTCGGCCGGGTGATGACCCGGCGCACGAACTCCAACCGGGTCTCGTCGGCAAACAGTGACCGGGCATAGCCGATCACCGTGTCCTTGCCGGCGCCGCTCGGCCCGACGACAGCGACGAACACCCCGTCGCGGATCGGAAACGCCGCGGCGGACAATTCACGCTCGATCGACGCCGACACCATCACGCGACCCGACGTCCCTGCCGCCAGACCGTGCGGACAACCGGGACATGATCGTCAAGACGGACGCGAACCAGATCGGCGCGCCGGCCCTGCTCGATGACACCACGGTCGGCGAGGCCGACTGCCTCGGCCGGGTTCTTCGAAACCATCGCCACCGCCTGCGGCAGGGAGATGCCGTCGACAACGTCGCCGAGGAAAAACGCCGACTGGATCAGGCTGAAGGGGATGTAGTCGGACGACAATATGTCGAGCAAGCCTTCGCCGGCGAGTGTCCGGGCTGAAACATTGCCCGAATGCGAGGCGCCGCGCATGACGTTCGGGGCGCCCATCAGCACCCCGAGCCCTGCCGCCTTCGAAGCTTTTGCGGCCTCTTTGGTGGTCGGGAATTCGGCGACGCGGACGCCTTGTTCGATCGCCTCGTCGACATGGCCGGTCGTGGCGTCGTCATGGCTGGCCAGCACGATGCCGCGCTGATGGCAGGCAGCAGCGATGAAGGCGCGGTTCGCCCCAGAATTCGTCGCCGACTCCGCCATCCGCTTCTCACAAAATTGCTGGAATTCGCGATCCGTCAGCTTCAGCTTGCGCTGGTAGTAGTAGGCATAGGTTTCCAAATCGACGAACTGACGCTGTCCCGGTGCATGGTCCATCAGCGACGCCAGCTTGATCCTATCATCGCCGTCAAAATGCGCGAAGGCTGCGAGGCAATCCGGCGCCGAAACCTCGCAGCGCAGATGGATGAAATGGTCGGCCCGCAGCCGGTCCTGCTGGACGCTGTCCTCGATCGCATCGGCCAGCTTGCGCATGTCGGCCGAATTCATGTCGGCGTCGTCGTCCATGCCGACGCGCAAGGCATCGAGCACGGTGGTGATGCCGGCGGTCGCCACCTGCGCGTCGTGGGCGAGAACGGCGGCGATCGGGTTCCAGCGCACCTTCGGCCGCGGCGCGTAGTGACCCTCCAGGTGGTCGGTATGAAGCTCGACCAGCCCGGGAATGATGAAATCGCCGGCCATGTCCTCGCCGTTCCGGCCGGCGCCGGCATCGATCCCGGCGATCAAGCCGTCGCGCAGCACGATCGAGCCTTCGACGATCTCGTCGGCAAGCACGATGCGGGCATTGTTGAGAACGGTCTCGACGGTCATTTCAGGCAGTCCTTGGAGCATTTGCGGCCAATTGAATCACCGATTGGGAATGAGTTGGCGTCGTACAAAAGCGGTTAAAACAAGTAGTTTTCAGGCAGTTTTTCTCACCGGGCGCCGCCCGAGCGCATGATGGGAAAGCACCATGAACGGGGCGCCAGGTTCGGTTTCGACAAACAGGGTCAGCGCGTCCACCGGCACCGGCCGTTGCAGGACTCCCGCAAACAGGCTGTCGATTGCTGCGCGAAGACGAGGGCTTTCCTGTGACGAGGCGCGGCCGGACAGCGTCATATGAAAGCGGAAGGTCTCGAAGACATAGGGGTAACCCCACTGGCAGAGATTGCGGAATTCAGCCGGCTTCAGCGAGTCAGGGCTGCGCCGTTCGATCTCAGCCTCGCTCAGCGGCGCGCGAAAACGGTCGAAGTCGCGCACGACGTCGTCGGCGAAGCGGTTGAGCGCCGGCAGCGGTCCTTCCGGCACCAGCGCGAAGAAGCCGTCGATCTGGCTGACGACCAGCCGTGAGATCGTCACCACCGGCGTCGTTTCGGCGAAATCGTCCAGTGCCGCGCGAAGCGCGGCTTCCGTTTCGTTCGAAGCCAGCCGGAAGGGCGCCTTCAGCGTCGCATGAAAGCCGTAGCGGCGCGCCGAAGCGGTATGGAAGGCGACTTCCGCCGGCGACAACTCGCCCACGGCCTCGACCGGCCTCGTGGCGGCGCCGAACGGGTCGCGGCCGAGCCAATTGGCGGCGATCCGCGCCAGCGGTTCGTCCTGCCGGGGGGTGAAATAGATAGCGTAGCGCATCGAAAGTCCTCGTCAACTCCCGCTGCCATAGGCGATTTGCATGACGAAATGACGAAGCTGATGATCGCTCCTGATAACAAACTTGTTCAGGCGGGTCATTAGCCGACGATTTTTTCGCCTTGGGCCAGTTGCCGACCCGGACGGGCAGCGCCTCAGGCCTTCATCAGCCATTCGTGCTCGGGCGCGTTGTGGAATTTCCACGTCCGCTTCGGCCCGGCCATGACGTTGAGGTAGTAGAGGTCGTAGCCATGGCAGGCGGCGCAAGGGTGATAACCCTTGGGCACCAGCACGACGTCGCCGTCCTCGATCGCCATCGCCTCGTCGAGCGAACGAGCGCCGTTCCGGTCGGCATCGGTGTAGACGCGCTGGAAGGCAAAGCCCTGCGGCGGATTGAGGCGGTGGTAATAGGTCTCCTCGAGATAGGACTCGGCCGGCAGATTGTCCTGATCATGCTTGTGCGGTGGGTAGCTCGACGTGTGGCCGCCAGGCGTGATGACCTCGACCACCAGCAATGAATCGGCCGGCTTGCCTTCCGGCAGGATGTTGGTGACATAGCGCGTGTTGGTGCCCTTGCCGCGAACCTCCTGGCCGAGATCTTTTGGCGCAATGACGCGGACCGGCAGGCCGCCGCCAAGCCCCGGCGCTGAGCAGACCGCGAGTTCGAGACCGGTGTCGGCGGTCACCGACCAGTCAGAGCCCTGCGGCACATAGATCGACCACGGCTTGCCTTCGAAGGGCGACATGCGTTCGCCGAGCAGGCCGAGATCGTTGCCGCCGGCCTTGGCCTTGCCCTCGCCGGTGACGAACACCAGGCAGACTTCACGGCTCGCGGTTTGTCCGGAGACGGTCTCGCCGGGCCGCAATCGATGCAGATCGAAACCGACATAGGTCCAGCCGGCGTTTTGCGGCGTCACATGGGCGACGCGGCCATGGCCCTTATCGGCTTTGACGAGCAGTTTCGACATCCAGCCTCACTCCTTTGGTTCGGTGTCGGCCGAATCCTTGCCGCCGTCGGCCGGCTTGTAGAGATAGAAGAATTGCCAGACGGCATAGCCGGCGAAGCCGAGCGCGATCGTGCCCCAGAACGGCGCGCCGGTGGCAAACTCGACCACGGCCCAGCCCAGGCAGACGGCGACGATGGCAACGCGCCGCCACAGGGGCCTGAAGAACGGATGCTCGGAGTCCTTCATCGGATCAGCCCCCGCATCGGATCGCCCCGTCGCCGGGAATAGAGTCGCTCAAGCATTGGGGAAGCCCTGCGTTTCAACCGTGTAGCCGGCGGCCGTCATCACCCGCATCAATTCCTTGTAGCCGACTTGCGCCATCCTGAGCGGCGGATTCTTCTTGGGATCCTGCTCGGCCTCGACCACGAACCAGCCCTCATAGCCGTAGTTCGCCAGCCTTTCCACAATGGCACCAAAATCCAGCGAGCCATCGCCCGGCACCGTGAAGGCGCCGAGCGCCACGGCATCGAGGAAGGATTGCTTCTGGCGATCGAGTTTTTCGATCACGTCCATGCGAACGTCCTTGACATGGACATGATTGATGCGCCGGTGATGGTTGTCGATGGCGCGCAGCACATCGCCGCCGGCAAAGGCCAGATGACCGGCGTCGAGCAGCAGTGGAATGCCTTCTCCCGAATAGCGCATGAAGGCGTCGAGCTCCGGCTCGGTCTCGACGACCGCCGCCATATGATGGTGGTAGGAGAGCGGCATGCCCTGCTCGGCGCACCATTCGCCGAACTGGGTGAGACGCCTCGCATAGGCTTTCATCTCGTCGTCCGAAAGCCTCGGCTTGGTGGCGAGCGGCTTTGAGCGGTCACCCTGGATGGAGCGGCCGACCTCGCCATAGACGATGCAGGGCGCGTTCACCGCCTTGAACAGATCGATCATCGGCTGGATGCGATCCTTATTCCTGGCCATGTCTTCGTCGACCAGCGTACCGGAGAACCAGCCGCCGCAGAGCGTCACGTCGGCCTCCTTCAGGATCGGCAGCATGATTTTCGGATCACTGGGAAAACGGCGGCCCATTTCCATGCCGGTGAAGCCCGCCGATCGCGACTGCGCCAAGCATTCCTCCAGCGACACGTCATCGCTGAGTTCCGCAAGATCGTCGTTCCACCATGCAATGGGGGACATGCCCAGTTTGGCTTTCAAGTCGTCACTCCAATGTCAGTTCGTTCAATTTTCATTCGCCGACATCAATCACCAACACTCTGCATCCGCCGCTTTTCTTCATAGGCTTTGCGTGCGGCGTTGACCTGCGGCCGCGAAGAAACTTCCGGCACGGCGACGTCCCACCAATGGCCGCCGACATCGGTAGACACCAGTGGATCGGTGTCGATGACCAGTACCGTCGTCTTGCTATTGTCTTTCGCCTTTGTCAGCGCCGTTTCCAACCCGGCGATCGACGAAACTTTCTCGGCGATGGCGCCGAGGCTTGCCGCATGCGCCGCGAAGTCGATGTCGGGCAAAATCTCGTGGCGGGCGTCCTTCAGCAGATTGTTGAAGTTGGCGCCGCCGGTTGCCATCTGCAGCCGGTTGATGCAGCCATAGCCCCTGTTGTCGAGCAGCACGATGGTCAGCTTGAGGCCGAGCATGACCGACGTTGCGATCTCGGAATTGAGCATCAGATAGGAGCCGTCGCCGATCATGACGACGACCTCATCGTCGGGCTTGGCCATCTTGACGCCGAGCCCGCCTGCGATCTCGTAGCCCATGGTCGAGAAGCCGTATTCGGCGTGGTAGGAGCCGGGCGCGCCCGCCTGCCAGAGCTTGTGCAATTCGCCGGGCAGGCCGCCGGCGGCATGAAGCAATATCACGTCGGAGCCCATGGCGCGCTGCACGGCGCCGATCACCTGCGCGTCCGACGGGTAGGCGGCATTGGTCGAGGCCGTCACCTTGCCGGCTTCGGCCTGCCATTCTTTCTTCCCGCTGGCCGCATTATCGGTCCAGGCAGCCGGCGCCTGCCAGCCGTTCAGCGCCGCGCCGAGTTCGGCCAGCCCTTCCGCCGCATCGGCGACCAGCGGCAACGCCTGGTGCTTGCCCGCGTCGAAAGGCTGGACGTTCAGCCCGATGATGGTCTTGCCGGAATTCTTGAACAGCGCCCACGAGCCGGTGGTGAAATCCTGCAGCCTGGTGCCGACGGCAAGCACGACATCGGCTTCTTCAGCCAGCCGGTTGGCCGCCAAAGTGCCGGTGACGCCGACCGCCGCCATGTTGAGCGGATGATCGTCCGGCAGCGAGGATTTGCCGCCCTGCGTCTCGCAGACCGGGATGCCGGCGCCTTGCGCCAGCTTCGCCAGTTCGCCGGAAGCCTGCGAATAGAGCACGCCGCCGCCGGCAATCACCAAGGGCTTTGTTGCCGCATTCAGCGCCGCCACGGCGGCCGCCAATTCCCCACGGTCCGGACGCGGCCGGCGCTGATGCCAGACCCGTTCGGCAAAAAAGCTCTCGGGGTAATCAAAGGCCTCGGCCTGCACGTCCTGGCAGAGCGCCAAGGTCACCGGTCCGCATTCGGCCGGATCGGTCAGCACCTGCATCGCACGGTTGAGCGCCGGGATGATCTGCTCGGGCCGGGTGATGCGGTCGAAATAGCGCGACACCGGCCGGAAGCAATCATTGACCGTCGCCGTTCCGTCGGAGAAATCCTCTGCCTGCTGCAGCACGGGATCGGGGATACGATTGGCGAAGACGTCGCCTGGGAGAAACAGGACGGGCAACCGGTTTACATGCGCAAGTGCCGCCGCCGTCACCATGTTGAGCGCGCCGGGGCCGATCGAACTGGTCGCCGCCATGAACCGGCGACGGAAATTGGCCTTGGCATAGGCGATCGCCGCATGCGCCATGGCCTGTTCGTTGTGGGCGCGAAACGTCGGCAATTCGTCGCGCACCTGATAAAGCGCCTCGCCGATGCCGGCGACATTGCCGTGGCCGAAGATCGCCCA
The DNA here is from genome assembly GCF_055811235.1 of Mesorhizobium sp. WSM4810. Taxonomy (NCBI): domain Bacteria; kingdom Pseudomonadati; phylum Pseudomonadota; class Alphaproteobacteria; order Hyphomicrobiales; family Phyllobacteriaceae; genus Mesorhizobium; species Mesorhizobium sp. WSM4810. The sequence continues at coordinate 29,802 of NZ_JBVVQV010000010.1, forward strand.
GACGCCGCCGAAGATCGGCATTTTCCTGCCGTCGATCTCGGTCATCTGGCAGCCGAGAAAGCGGGTCAGCGCCTGCGCCATCGTCAGGCGGATTGTCTTGGTCATGTTGTTTTCCTCCGCAGTCCTTATGCCGCGCCTTCTTATGCTGCTTTGCGGCCGCGCGCGGCAAGCCATGCCTCGGTCAGCCTCTCGAAGCGCGACGCCATGTCGGCCACCGCCTCCTCGTCCGACATCTTGCCGGCAAGCCATTGTTCGGCCGCGTTGATGAAGATGGTGCGACCGACGGCGAAGCCCTTGACGATGGGCGCCTTGGCGGTGGCGGCAAAGGCCGCTTCCAGTTCGTCCGGCGGCGCTTCGAGGCCGAGCAGCACAACCCCGCGGCACCACGGATCGTTCTTCAGGATCACCGCTTCGATCTTCGCCCAGGCCCCGGCTGAGGCCTGCGGTTCAAGCTTCCACCAGTCGGGCTTGATATCAAGCGCATAGAGTTCCTGCAGCGCCCGCGGGATCGTCGTGTCGTCGAGCTCGCCGTGCTTGCCGGCGATGATCTCGATGAGAAGTTCTCTGCCTACTTTCCGCGCGGCCCCGAACAGGCTTTTGAGCTTCTGCTGCTGCTCGGTCTTCAGCGCCTCCGGGTCGTCGGGGTGGTAGAAGCACAGGCACTTGATGCAATGGTCGACCGGCCACTCGATCAGTTGCGAGCCGATATCCTGAGAGAATTCGAAACGAAGCGGCCGCGATCCGGGCAATTCGACTGGCCGGCCAAGCCAGGCGAAAGGATGGCGGGCGAATTCGAACATCGCCTCGCGGCCGTATTTTTCGTCGAGCAGCATGCCGTAGCCGGCGCGGCCGGCGGCAATCTTTGCCGCCGCCTTGACCGTCAGCACCTTGAAATCATGGATGCGCGACGGGTCGGCGCCTGTCTTCGCGGCAACATCGTCAAGCTGGATACGGTGATCGCAGGCCAGCGCCATCAGCGATGGAATGTCGCGCCGGCGCGTCGTCGCCCAATGGATATGGTTGATCGCCTCGTCCTTGCGCAGCGCCAGATGCCTGCTGCCGTTCTTCAGGAAGAACTGCAATTCCTCGAAGGTCGGGTATTCCGGCGCACAGAGCAGCCGCGACACGGCGAAGGCGCCGCAGGCGTTGGCCCAGGTCGCTGCCGTCTCCAGGCTCTCCTCGCCGAGCCAGCCGCGCAAAAAACCCGACATGAAGGCATCGCCGGCGCCGAGCACGTTGTAGACCTCGATCGGAAAACCCTTGCCAACGATGCCGTCCTCGAGGTCGTCGCTGATCGGCCCGTCATAGACGATGCAGCCCATGGCGCCGCGCTTCAAGACGATCGTGGCCTTGGACAGCGAGCGGATCGTCTTCAACGCATTCAGGCAATCATCGGCACCGGAGGCGATCATGATCTCTTCTTCGGTGCCGACGATCAGGTCGCAGTCGGGCAGCACTGTCTTCAGCTGGGCGGAGACCCGGTCGGATTTCACATAGCGCTCGAAGCCTTCGGCATGGCCGGCAAGGCCCCACAGATTAGGGCGGTAGTCGATGTCGAACACCACCTTGCCGCCCGTGGCCTTGATGGCACGGATCGCCTTGCGCTGCGCGGCGTCGCTGCTGGGCCGCGAAAAATGCGTGCCGGTGACGACGATGGCGCGTGCCGAGGCGATGAACGCCTCGTCGATGTCGTCTTCCGAAAGCGCCATGTCGGCGCAGTCGGTGCGATAGAAGATCATCGGCGACACGCCCTCGTCCTCGACCGACAGCAGCACCAGCGCGGTCAGCCGGTCCGGATCGGTCCTGAGGCCGTCAACCGAAACCCCTTCGCGCGTCAACTGCTCGCGGATGAAGCGGCCCATCTGCTCGTCGCCGACGCGGGTGAGCAGCGCCGAGCGCAGGCCGAGCCTCGCCGTGCCGACCGAAATGTTGGCCGGACAGCCGCCGACCGACTTGGCAAAGGAGGTGATGTCCTCCAGGCGCGAGCCGATCTGCTGGCCGTAGAGGTCGACGGAGGCGCGGCCAATGGTGATAACGTCGAGCGGCGCATGTTTCGCGTCCACGGCTTCGCCCATTCGAACCTCCCATCAGCCTTGTTGTCTTGGTAACACATTGTTTGGGTAACACGCGCGAGTGGCAGCGTGGCGCCGGAAATATGAAATAATAATTCCAATCCATAGTCAAGATGGAACGAGCGTTCCTTTGCTGAAAAGTGGTCCCTAGGTCTTGCGTTTGCGGCCTGCATCGCGGCGCTTCTCGCCAACCGCGACGGTCAGCGCCATGGCCAGCGCCATCGTTGCCGACAGCGAGCGGAAGCCGGCGAAATCGGCCTCGGCGACCTCGAACCAGACTCTGGCGAACTGGGCGAGCGGGGAAAAGGAACTGTCGGTGATCGCTACGATCGGAACGCCTTGCTCCGAGATGACGCGCGCCTCCTCAATGGTCGCCGGGGCATAAGGCGAGAAACTGATGGCGATGACGGCATCCCTGGGCGAGGCAAAGCTGATCATCTCGGCGTTGAGGCCGGCGGCTGATTCGATCAGCTGGTTGCGGATCTTGAGCTTGCCCAGCGCATAGGCGATGTAGGAGGCGACCGGATAGGAGCGGCGCTTGGCCAGCACATAAATCGTCTCCGCCTTCGCCAGCAAGGCGATGGCAGCTTCGAAATGGTCTTCGTTCAACCTGTCTGAAATATCGTTGAGCGAGGTGCTCGCCGCGGCGACGAAGCCGTCGAAAATCGCCCGGTGACCGGCGCCTTCCTCGGCCTTGGCGCGCAATGCCGCCAGCCTTTCATCATAAGACGAATTGCGCTCGCGCAGGCGCTCACGAAACACCAGTTGCAGGCTGGTGAAGCCGTCGAAGCCGAGCTGCTGGGCGAAGCGGATCAAGGTCGAAGGCTGGACGCCGGCGGAGGCGGCGATGCTGGCGGCGGTGCCGAAGGCAATATCGTCGGGATTGTCGAGCGCATAGGCGGCGATCTGCGCGATGCGCTTGGGCAGGCTCTGGCGCCGTTCCAGGATCGTCGTACGCAGCGTCTCGAAATCGCGGGGCACCCGTTCGTCCATAGTCGCTCCGCCCAGGTCCATCAGTCGATGCCGTGTGATGCCCCATCATAGCGAGCCTGTGCAAGAAGGCCATAAAAAATGAGCCATGCGTTCCATTTCTGGAAAAAATGGACTAATTCATCCACACAACCTTTCTGGCAGCGGAGACAAGGAAATGGTCGGAGTCGGTCTTATCGGCACGGGGTTCATGGGCAAGTGCCATTCCATTGCCTGGAACGCGGTCGGCACCGTCTTTCCCGACGTGGCCAAGCCAAGGCTGGTCCATCTCGGCGAGGTCGATGACGACCTTGCCAAGCGCCGGGCGGCCGAGTTCGGCTTCGCCAAGGGCTCCGGCGACTGGCGCGCCGTCGTCGATGACCCGGACGTCGATATCGTCTCGCTGACCACGCCGAACCAGTTCCACCCGGAGATGGCCATCGCCATCCTCGAAGCCGGCAAGCATCTGTGGTGCGAAAAACCGATGGCGCCGAGTTTTTCCGAGGCGCAAGCCATGGCGGCCGCGGCCAAAAAGTCCGGCAAGGTGGCCGCGCTCGGCTACAACTACATCCAGAATCCGGTCATCCGCCATATCGGTGCGCTGCTCGACGAAAAGATCATCGGTGAAATCAATCATCTGCGCATCGAGATGGACGAGGATTTCATGGCCGACCCGGAGGCGCTGTTCTTCTGGAAGCACGAGGCGGCGTCCGGTTACGGCGCCCTCGACGATTTCGCCGTGCATCCGCTGTCGCTGGTCTCGGTGCTGTTCGGCCGCGTCGCCCGCGTCATGTGCGACATGGCGAAACCCTTTGCCGATCGCCGCGTCGCATCAGGCGGGCGCCGCGCGGTCGAGACCTACGACATCGCCAGCGTGCTGATGCATCTCGAAAACGGCATTGCCGGCACGCTGCTGGTCAACCGTTCGGCCTGGGGCCGCAAGGGCCGGATCGCCATCCAGATCTTCGGCTCGAAGGGCTCGATCCTGTACGACCAGGAGCGGATGAACGAGTTCCAGCTTTACCTGACAGCCGACCGCCCGACCGAGCAAGGCTATCGCACCATCCTGGTGGCGCCGCACCACAAGCCCTACGACGCCTTCCTGCCGGCGCCCGGCCACGGTCTCGGTTTCAACGACCTCAAGATCATCGAATGCCGCGAGCTGCTGACCAGGCTGGCCGGCAAGCCGGCGCGCATCATCGATTTCGACGAAGGCCTTGAGATCGAGCGCACGGTGCACGCAATGGCGCGCTCGTTCGAGGAGCAGCGCTGGGTGGCGGTGCGGTAGAGGCTGCTTCCAGCCGGCCGCCGGCCGCGCTTTCGCGGCCAACGGCGTCAGCTGTCTCAAGCGGCGCCTGGACGGCTGGCGACCAGGGCGCGTCGCGCCGATCGGCGCTGCTCGACGGCGTCGGCAAGGCCGTACAGCACCGTCTCGGTGGTCGCCCAGTCGATGCAGCCATCGGTGATGCTCTTGCCATAGATGAGCGGCTTGCCGGGCGTGACTTCCTGCCGGCCGGCGACGAGATTGCTCTCGATCATGACGCCGATGATGCGCTCGTCGCCTGCCGCGACCTGGCCCGCCACGTCGGCGGCGACCTTCGGCTGGTTCTCGGGCTTCTTGTTGCTGTTGGCGTGGCTGACATCGATCATCAACCGTGGCGCGACACCGATCCGGGCGAGTTCCGCACTGGCGGCGGCGACGCTTGCCGCGTCATAATTGGGCTGAATGCCGCCGCGAAGGATGACGTGGCAGTCCTCATTGCCGGTGGTCGTCGCGATGGCGCTGCGCCCGCCCTTCGTCACCGCCATGAAATGATGCGGCTGGGCGGCGGACTTCACCGCCTCGGCGGCGATCCGCAAATTGCCGTCGGTGCCGTTCTTGAAGCCGACCGGGCAGGACAGGCCGGATGCGAGTTCGCGATGGATCTGGCTCTCCGTCGTGCGCGCGCCGATCGCGCCCCAGGCGACGAGGTCGGCAATGTATTGCGGGGTGGCCATGTCGAGGAATTCGGTCGCCGCCGGAAGGCCAAGATTGTTGACCGCGGAGAGCACGTTGCGGGCCATCCGCAGGCCTTTGTCGATGTTGAAGCTGCCGTCGAGGTCGGGATCGTTGATCAGGCCCTTCCAGCCGACGGTCGTGCGCGGTTTCTCGAAATACACGCGCATCACGATCTCCAGCCGGTCCGACAGGCTCTCGCGCAGCGCCACCAGCCGGCTGGCATAGTCGACGGCAGCGATCGGGTCGTGGATCGAACAGGGGCCGACGACGACGACCAGCCGATCGTCGGCGCCGGTCAGCACGGCATGGATAGCGTTGCGTGACGCAGCAACGGTGCGCGTCGCCGTCAGCGTGCGCGGTATCTCCCGCATCACGTCGTCCGGCGTACTCAGCTCTCGGATTTCCTTGACCCGAAGATCATCTGTGGTGGTCAACACGGCTTTCTGCTCCTGGTTGGGAGACCTGCCGGCTGAAACAAAAAAGCCGCCAGGTCTGGCGGCTGTTCGGATGTTGTTGCTGCAATCTTCAGATCGAGCGCAATCCTCCCGCCGCCAGCGAGCTGCCGTAGCTAAAGTACCAGAACGAGGCGGTCAGGTGGATCATGCCAGCCCTATAGCCGAAGCCAGGGTGCTTGTCACGTTCAGATGACGCTACTCAGATGACGCTATTCCGGCGAAGACCCTGCAATGGTTTGGTCGTAGTCGACCAGCGAGCCGGTCATGACGCCGGACTGCGAGCTGATCATATAGCTGATCAGCCGGGCAAGCTGCGCCGGCTTCACCAACTGGCCCATCGGCTGCGCTGCCTCGGCCTTTTCCAGCCAGTCGTCCGGCGCGTCGTGCCATTTCTTCTGCACGATCGCCTCGCCCTCGGTATCCATCCAGCCGGGCAGCACGGCGTTGCAGCGGATGCGATTGCTGCGATAGGCATTGGCGACATTCTTGGTCAGCGTCGCCAGTGCGCCCTTGCTCGACGAGTAGGGCGCCAGGAACGACTGGCCGCAATGCGCCGACATCGAAAGCACGTTGACGATCGAGCCAAGCGCCTTGCGGTCGAGCAGATGCGCCACCACACCCTGCATCAGGAAGAAGGGGCCGCGCACATTGGTCTGGAAGATCTGGTCAAAAAGATCCTCGGAGGTCTCAACCAGTGAGCCGCGGGCCGAGGTGGCGGCGGCGTTGACCAGCGCATTGACGGTGCCGAAATGAGCGATCGCGGTTTCGACGACCCGCTTGCAATCGGCCACCACCGAGACGTCGGCGCTGATGAAAATGGCCTCGACGCCGTCTTTCGCAAGTGCGGCGACCGCCTTGTCGCCCTTCTCCCTGGAACGGCCGACCAGCGCCAGGGCGCGGCAGCCCTCGTCGGCCAGCGCCTCGGCGACGGCGAAGCCGATGCCTTGCGCGCCGCCGGTGACGATGGCGCGTGTTTGTGAATTTCGACCGGCGGAACCGTTCATCGCCTTGCTCCTGTGCTTGATGGTCAGACTGTCTTGTCGAGGCGGACGGCCTTGCCTTCCGTCGCCGATTTCAGCGCCGCGTCCGCCAGCCGCAGCGCGACGAGCCCGTCCCCACCGCTCGGCGCCGCCTTGTTGCCCGACGTCGCCGCCGCGATGAAGGCGGCGATCTCGTTGGCATAGGCGTCGAGGTAGCGGGTCATGAAGAAGTCGTGCAGCGGCGGGCGCGTATAGCCCTTTTCATTGGCCAGCTCGATCGACACCGGCCGCTGGTTCTCGGCCGCAACCATGCCTTTCGAGCCATGCACCTCGATGCGCTGGTCGTAGCCATAGGTGGCGCGTCGCGAATTGGAGATGATGCACTGCTTGCCGGAGGCGGTTTCGAGGATGACGCTGACGCTGTCGAAGTCGCCGGCCTCGCCGATCTTTTTGTCGACCAGCACCGAGGCGTGGGCGCTGACCGCCACCGGCTCCTCGCCGAGCAGGAAGCGCGCCATGTCGAAATCATGGATGGTCATGTCGCGGAAGATGCCGCCCGAGCGGCCGATGTAGTCGAGCGGCGGCGGGCCGGGATCGCGCGAGGTGATGGTCACCATCTCGACCGTGCCGATGGCGCCGTCGTCGATCGCCTTGCGCACGGCGGCGAAATGCGGATCGAAGCGGCGGTTGAAGCCGACCATCAAAGTGGCGCCGGCCTTGTCGACCACGGCCAGGCATTCTTCCACTCGGCCGGCGTCGAGGTCGATCGGCTTCTCACAGAAGATCGCCTTGCCGGCCTTGGCGAACCGCTCGATCAGATCGGCATGGGTGTCGGTCGGCGTGCAGATAATGACCGCATCGATATCCCCGGCTTTTTCGATGGCGTCGATGCTGCGCACTTCCGCGCCATAGGCCGACGCCAGATCGGTCGCCGCCTTCTCGAAGGCATCGGCAACTGCGACCAGCCTGGCCTGCGGATTGGAACCGACGGCGCGGGCGTGGACCTTGCCGATGCGGCCGGCACCGAGAAGAGCGAAGCGGAGAGACATGGAAATTTCCTTTGGGATGGTTCGAAATGGAAGTGCGTCTTTACTGAACCGTTCAGGGCAAGGCGCAGTAGATTTTCTTACTGCAGCTGATCGGCGACGGGCCGATGACCCGCCGCGCATCCGCCCTAAGCCGCAAGTTCCGCCTCCCCGGTTTTGGCGCCGGTGATGTATGAGACGATGTCGTTGCCGTCGGTGTCATGCTTGCGCAGGTTGGCGACGATGCGGCCGCGCCGGAACACGACGATGCGGTCGACCAGGTCGAACACCTGGCGCATGTTGTGGCTGATCAGGATCAGCGGCTCGCCATTGGCTTTCAGCGTGCGGATGATGTTTTCTACCTGCGTCGTCTCCTGCACACCAAGTGCAGCCGTTGGCTCATCCATGATGATGAGCTTGGATGCGAAAGTCGCGGTTCTGGCGATTGCCACGCACTGGCGCTGGCCGCCCGACATGTGGCGGATGGTGTTGGAAAGATTGGGAATCTTCACCGCCGTGCGGATCAGCGCTGCCTCGGTCGCCTTGCGCATGAACTTGCGATCGAGGATCGAGAAAGGCCCGAGATTGAACAGCACCTTTTCGCGGCCGAGAAACAGGTTCGACGGCACGTCGAGATCGTCGGCAAGCGCCAGGTTCTGGAACACGGTCTCGATGCCCGCCTCGCGCGCCGCGATCGGTCCGGCGAAGTTGACTTCCTTGCCGTCGAACCAGATCTTGCCGCTGGTGCGCTGCTCGACGGCGGTGATCTGGCGCACGAAGGTCGATTTTCCGGCGCCATTGTCACCCATGATGGCGACATGCTCGCCCTTGCGCAGTTCGAAATTCGCGCTTTCGAGCGCATGCACGCCGCCATAGTATTTGGTCAGGTTTTCGGTCTTCAGGACGATGTCTGACATGGTCAAGCCCTCATTGCCCGCAGGCGCTGGCGCCACTGGTCGAGAACGACTGCGCCGATGATGATCACGCCCTTGACCATCTCCTGGTAGTAGGCGTCGAGGCGCAGGAAGGTGAAGCCGGAGATGATGACGCCGAAGATCAGCGCACCGATCACCGTGCCGATGATCGAACCGCGGCCGCCCGACAGCGAGACGCCGCCGATGACCGCCATGGCGATCGCGTCCAGTTCGTACATTACACCCATGCCGGCCTGAGCGGTGAGGTTCTTGGAGCTCAGCACCACGGCGGCGAGCGAGGCGAGGATGCCGGCAATGACGAAGACGAGGATCTTGTGGTTCTGGACATTTATGCCGGACATGCGCGCGGCATCCTCGTTGGAGCCGATGGCATAACAGTGCTTGCCGTACCTGGTGTATGACAGGATCAGCTGGAACAGAATTGCCAGCGATATGAAGATGATGACCGGCATCAGCCCCTTGCCGATCGCGGCGAAACTCTCGGTGGGAAACGAGATCGGCTGCCCCTTGGACCACCATTTGGCGATGCCGCGCGCCGTCACCATCATGCCGAGCGTGGCGATGAACGGCGGAATGCGCGTGTAGGCGATCAACGAGCCGTTGACCAGGCCCGCCAGCAGGCCGCAGCCGATCGCGACCAGCACCGGGACGATCACCGGCAGGTCGGTCCAGCCTTGCGCGAGGAACACCGCCTTGGGATTAGGGTTGCCGTTGACCGTCGCCACCTGGGCGAAACTCATGGCGATCATCGCCGTGGCGCCGACGATCGAACCAGAGGAAAGGTCGATGCCGCCGGAAATGATCACCTGCGTCACGCCGATGGCGATGATGCCGACGATCGACACCTGCAGGATGATGATCTGCAGGCGCGCCTCGTTGAAGATCGTATCGACATTGGGGCGGGTGTTGAACAGAAAGCTGTCGCCAAGAAAGACACGGCCTATCAGCTCGAAGGCGCCGACAAGGATGATGAGCGCCAGGAAAACGTTGAATTCGGCAGGCCATGTGCGCTTCTTCGCATCATAGCTGAGTCCGCCGACGCCATGGGTTGTCTGTGTCAACTTTTGCTTCCTCCATCAGCCGCAGTCGCCCTCCCGCCGCTTGTTTCGGCGATGAGGGAAAAGAGGGAGCGGCGCTGCTTTCTTGTTCTTAAAACGTCGGATTTCCAAAAACCGGTCCGATGCTCTGCCGCGCCGCTCCTATCGAGAACGCTCCTCTGCCTCAGTTCTTCTGCAGGAACTTGTCGATGTTTGCCGGCGTGACCAGCTGGAAGGGGATGTAGACCTTCTGTTCGACCGCCTCGCCCTTGGAAAGCTTGAGCGCGGCGTCCAGCGCCCCGGCGCCTTGGCCGGCCGCGTCCTGGAACACGGTCACGTCGAGGTCGCCCGCCTGCATCGCGGCAAGCGCGTCCTGGGTGGCGTCCACGCCGCCGACGACAACCGACTTCATGTCGACGTTGGCAGCCTTCATGGCCTGGATCGCACCGATGGCGCTTTCGTCATTGTTGGCGATCACGCCATCGAACGGCGTGCCGGTCGACAGCCAGTTGGTCATGAGGTTCTGCGCTTCCTCGCGTTTCCAGTTCGACGTCTGCTTGTCGATGATCTTGATGAAGCTGCATTCCGGAGTGGCGATCACATCGTCAATATCCTTGGTGCGCTGCACCGCGGCCTGGTTCGACAGCTCGCCCATGATCACATAGACATTGGCCTCGGTCTTGCCGGCCTCCTTGAACAGGCGGCAGACTTCCTGGGTTTCGAGAGTGCCGGACTCAACCTCGTTCGAGGCGACGAAGGCCTGGTTGTCCGGCAGCGTGTCGACGTTGACCGGCTCGCGGTTGACATAGACCAACGGAACCTTGGCCGCAGCGGCGGCATCCGACATCGCCTGGGTGGCCGAGGTGTCGACCGGATTGACGATGATCGCGTCGACGCCCGAGGCGACGAAGTTCTTGATCTGGTCGAGCTGCTTGGCGACGTCGTTCTGCGCGTCCTCGACCTGCAGTTCTACGCCTTCCATGCCCTTGGCCTGCTCGATCATGCCGTTGCGCAGCACGGTGAGAAAATTGTCGTCGAACAGCGCCATAGACACGCCGATCTTGGCAGCGAGGGCGGACGAACTCATCAGCGCCGAAAACACGACGCCCAAAAGCAGTTTCTTCATTTTATTCTCTCCTCCACAGAATTGGTGTCCGGCTGCACCGATCTACCCGGAATCCCCGATCTCCCAGGGAATCTCTCCCGATGGCTTCTCCGTTTCCGATGGCGATTTCCGCGTTGGCTGGAACGCCAAGCCCTCCGTTGAAACAGATGTTCCGGAACGAAAGAACCAAAATACCTAGTTGGTGAAATATTTATTCCATTCTAGTGGCGGGCGTCAAGGAGATTCCGAAAGCGGCTGCCGGTTTTTTCGGACAACACGGCTGAGGGCCGGCAAACCTTCTGCAAGAATCCATCAGGCTGATGGTTTACATCACTGCCGCCGCCCCGATCTAAACAGGATGTCTTGGCTGGGCCCAGACGTTCTGCCCGAGCCTAGATGTTTTCCGGCAGATAGATGTCGAAGGGCAGGAAGGTCTGGCCCGGCGCATTGGCGGCGCCTGCCTCGATGGCATGCACCATCAGCCCGACAAGCTCGCGGCATAGTGCTGCCAGCGGCGTCGAAATCACCATGGTCAGGATGTTGTCGGCGAGCGCCGCGCGCGATTCGGCGTTGATCTCGTTGCAGACGACCACTGGCATGTTTGCCGGCCTGGCCGCCCGTAGCGCGGAAACCGCGCCTTCCATGCCGCCGCCAGCGACATAGCAGCCGGCCAGATCCGGGTACCGCGCCAGAAGATCGATCATTGCATCATGGGTCACCTGGTTGGCCTCCAGGTTGACCAGCGTCTCCATCACCGTGAATTCCGGCGCATGCTCGCGGAAAAATGATCTGAAGCCGATCTCGCGCAGCTCATGCCCATGGAAGCGATGGCTGCCAACGAAAAGGGCGACCTTGCCGGGCTTCCTCGCCGCTCTGGCGATCATCCAGGCCGCGGTACGACCGACCTTGCGGTTGTCGAGGCCGACATAGCCCTCGCGGATGCCGGCTGCAAAGTCGGATAGCAGGGAGAAGACGGGTTGCCCCCTCGCCTTCAGGGTCTCGACGGCTGCCGTCAGCGTCGGATGGTCCGGACCGACAAGGGCGACTGCCCTGGATTTCGCCGCCAGCTTGCGCATCTGCGCGGCGATCTCGTCGGGGGCCAGCGAACTGGCGAAATCGATGGTTGCGACGCCGCGGAAGCGCTGCGATTGCGAAACAGCCAGTTCGATCTCGCGGGCGAAATCGCTGTAGAAAACGTCATTGCCCCTCAGCAGCAGAAAGCCGAGCCGGTATTCCGGCAGTTCCTGGCGCATCCGCTGCTTGATCAGCCCGGCGGCGTGGTAGCCGATGCTGGTGGCGGCCTCATAGACGCGGCGCGCGGTTTCCTCGCGCACCGGCAGGCGATTGTTCAGCACCCGATCGACGGTGGCGACGCTGACCCCCGAAATACGCGCCAGATCGGTGATGGTCGGCCGTTTTGCCATACGCTTCCTGCCTGATTGCCTGGCATAGGCAATACATCATTCTGATGGGAAATGATAGAAACTATCTTCATGATGTTGAGCCTATCACGGCTTGGCGTTATTTTAGGGCATAAGCACCTGTGGCAGAGGCATCCATTCCGACGGATGCCGACGGAGGCAGCCTCAATGGAAGCGACACTATCCGCAATGCCGTCGCGGCGAGACTACAGCCTGCTCGGCCGCGACGCGAAGCGCGCCGTCGAGACCGGGCTGGCGGCGGCCGAATGGTATCATACCGACGTGCCCCGCAAGCAGATGAAGGAGCTGATGCAGCGCTCCGATGGGCCGGCGATCCGCGACACCATCATCTGGCTCTCCGCCCTGGTCCTGAGCGGCGCCGGCGGCGCCTGGTTCTGGGGCACATGGTGGTGCGTGCCGTTCTTCTTCGTCTATGGCGTGCTCTACGGCTCTTCCACCGATTCCCGCTGGCACGAATGCGGCCACGGCACCGCGTTCAGGACGCAGTGGATGAATGATGCGGTCTATCAGATCGCCTGCTTCATGATCATGCGCAACCCGGTGACCTGGCGCTGGAGCCATACGCGGCATCACACTGACACGATCATCGTCGGCCGCGATCCGGAGATCGCGGTGATGCGCCCGCCGGACCTGTTGCGCGTCGTGCTCAATTTCTTCGGCATTGTCGATGCCTGGCATGCCATGACCGACATGGTGCGCAACGCGGCCGGTATCATCAGCCCGGCCGAAAAGACCTTCATTCCCGAGCAGGAGCAGCCAAAGGCGATCCGCATTGCCCGCATCTGGACCGCGATCTATGCCGCGACAATCGCGCTGGCGCTTTATAGCGGCTCGTTCCTGCCCTTGATGCTGGTCGGTCTGCCCAGGCTTTACGGCGCCTGGCACCATGTCATGACCGGCCTGCTGCAGCATGGCGGCCTCGCCGAAAACGTCATCGACCACCGCCTCAACAGCCGCACGGTCCGCATGAACCCGATCAGCCGCTTCATCTACTGGAACATGAACTACCATGTCGAGCACCACATGTTCCCGATGGTGCCCTACCACGCGCTGCCGAGGCTGCATGAGCTGATCAAGCACGACCTGCCGGCGCCGACGCCATCGATCCTGGCCGGCTATCGCGAGATGGTGCCTGCCTTCCTGCGCCAGCTGCGCAATGAAGACTATTTCCTCAAGCGCGAACTGCCGCCGACTGCCAAGCCTTATCGCGACGAATTCCACAACGACAACGATGCCGTCGCGGCAGCAGCCGAATGATATGCGCGCCTGTGCCGGGGCATGTTGACCAAGCAAAATTATGCCGGGAGGACCAATGAGCGACTGGGTCGAGGCCTGTGGTGCCGATGACATCGATGAAGAGGACGTGATGCGGTTCGACCATGACGGCCGCACCTTCGCCATCTATCGCAGTCCCGACGACGAATATTTCGCGACGGACGGTCTTTGCACGCATGAGAAGGTGCATCTGGCCGACGGGCTGGTGATGGACGACATCATCGAATGCCCGAAGCACAATGGCCGCTTCAACTACAAGACTGGCGCAGCCAGGGGCGCGCCGGTCTGCGTCAATCTCAGGACCTATCCGGTCAAACTCGACGCCGGCAAAATCCTCATTCAGATCGGGTGACGGTGATGGCGAAAGGAATGCTCATCATCGGCGCCGGCGAATGCGGCGGGCGGGCTGCCTTGGCGCTGCGCGATCTCGGCTATGATGGCCCGGTGACGCTGGTCGGCGACGAGCCGCATCTGCCCTATGAGCGGCCGCCGCTGTCGAAGGACGCGATGGCCGGCGATGCGCCGGTGATCAAGGCGATCGCCAGCGACAAAATCCTGGCCGAGAGATCGATAAGGCATATCCATTCGGTTCAGGCGGTGGCGATCGACCGCGCTGCGCATGGCGTGCGCCTGTCGGACGGCTCGGCGCTGCTATACGACAAGCTGCTGCTGGCGACCGGTTCCCTGCCGCGCAGACTGCCAATGCCGGGCCTCGGGCCGCGTAGCGTCTATCTCCGGACCTTCAACGACGCGCTGGCCATTCGCGCCCATCTCCGCGCCGGAAACCGCATCGCCATCGTTGGCGGCGGCTTCATCGGTCTTGAGCTGGCCGCCGCCGCACGCAGACTGGGCGCAGTGGTCACCGTCATCGAGGCGCAGCCGCGCATCCTGATGCGCGGCGTGCCGGCCGAGATCGCCAAAATCATCCACCAGACGCATGAAGCCGAAGGCGTCAAAATCCTGTGCGGCGGTGCCATCGCGGCGATCGCCGACGACGGCACCGAAGTGCGCATCGCGCTTGCCGGCGGGCAGGACATCGCCGCCGACCTGGCGGTGATCGGCATCGGCGCCGTGCCGGTGACCGGACTTGCCGCAGAGGCGGGCTTGACGATCGACAACGGCATAGCCGTCGATGCCGCGCTTCGCAGCAGCGATCCGGACATTTTTGCCGCCGGCGATTGCTGCTCGTTTCCGCTTGCCGTCTATGGCGGCCGGCGCGTGCGGCTGGAGGCCTGGCGCAACGCGCAGGAGCAGGGCGCGCTTGCGGCCAGCAACATGCTTGGCGCCGGTGAGACCCACGCGGCTGTGCCATGGTTCTGGTCGGATCAGTACGGCCTGACCTTGCAGATCGCTGGGCTGTCGGACGAGGGCAGCAAGGTCGTGCGCCGCGATCTCGACGACGGCGCCTTCATCCTGTTCCATCTGGCGCAGGACGGCAGACTGGTCGCAGCGAGCGGCATCGGTCCGGGCAATTCTGTCGCCCGCGACATCAGGCTGGCCGAGATGCTGATCGCAAGAAGGGCAAAGCCGGCGCCTGAGGCGCTCGGTTCGCAAACGATCAAGCTGAAGTCGCTGCTGGCGGCGTGAGCCTGGTGCGTGCCGATTGTCGAAAGCCGGCGATGAGGGGCAGCGCAAACGCCTAAGGGGCGACTTCGGTTTCAGCTCAAAGTCCAGATCTCAATACCCACTAAAACAGCGCGTTGAGCTCCGGCAGTTTGTCGTTGACCAGCCAGCCATAGTAATTTTCCTCAGGCAGCTTCTCCGGTTCGCCCGCGGCGCGCCGCCTGTCGTTTTCGGCCTTCAGCGCATGTGCACGCTGCTCAGGATTGCCGACATTGTAGAGGGTCGATGTGATGCCGGGATTGCCCGATATGTCGAAGCCGGCAATGCTCTGATAGGCATCGATCGATTTCCGGATCGTCGCCGCGACATAGTCCAAGGTCAGATCCGGATCCATGATGGTCTTGTAGACTGCATTCGGATCGCCGACGTCGAGCTTCGGCAGGCCGGAAACCTGGTGCACGAGATCGCTCATCTGCAAGGCGGTCAGCGGATTGAGCTGGCCCAGGCCAAAAGTCTGGCCGGCATAATAGGGCTGGAAGAAAGTCGCGCCGAAGCGGTCGTCGGGGAAGCTCTCACCGCCGACGGTCTTGCCGCGAAAGGAAAGGTTCCACACCTGCTCGCGGCATTCCCAGAGCTCATAACTATCCGATTTGCCGACGCATTCCTGGAATTGCGGCCGTTGCACGAAATCGGTGATGTCCTCGCCTTCGTAGGCGAAGGACAGCTTGCTCGACAGATAGGAGATCGCCTTGACGTAGTAGGTCTGCAGCCGGTCGTAGGCGTCGACATTGTAGGTGTGCTCGCCGACGATGGCGCCGACGATATGCATAGGATCGATGCCATAGGTCGCTGCTGCCTGCTCGATCTTGCCGCGAAGACCGGCGTCGTGCTGCAGCAGCGCGTAGACCTTGCGGTATTTCGACTGGAAGGTGGTGTTGGTGGCCTGGGTGCGCCGGCTTGAGGCGCCCGGTATGTTGGGCTGCTCGACATGACTGTTGCCCGGCGGCACCATCGTCGCCGCTTCGGCGGCGAACATGGCTGTCGCCAGCGTCAACCCGAGAGTGACGAGGATCGTTTTTTTCATGCGCCGCCGCCTGCAACAACGCATGACCCTCGGAACCGATTTTCGGGGGTCATGCGCAGAACCAACTGTACAGCGTCCTTTGCGCATCCAAAAAGCTGCGCGACGCTGGTGTTGCCGGCAAACTAGGTAAAGCTGCAACGGGAGTCGAGAGCCCCGTCGCCCGGCAAGACAAAAGCTGGCCAGATGCTTCCATTTGGCCACACGTGCCGGCTCCGCCGGTCCGACTCTTGCGGATGGATCGCCTGCTACAGGATGAATCGCGACAGATCCGTGTTTCTCGACAGATCGCCGACATGCTTCTCCACATAGGCGGCGTCGACTGTCACGGACGTGCCGTGGCGGTCCGGCGCGTCATAGGAGATCTCGTCCAGCACCCGCTCCATCACCGTCTGCAGTCGCCTGGCGCCGATGTTCTCGACGCTGGCGTTGAGATCGACGGCGATGCCGGCCAGTGAATCGATGGCGTCGTCGGTGAAGACGAGATCGACGCCCTCGGTCTTCATCAGCGCGATGTACTGCTTGATCAGGCTGGCTTCGGTCTCGGTCAGGATGCGGACGAAATCGTCCTTCTCCAGCGCACGCAACTCGACGCGGATCGGCAGACGGCCCTGCAGTTCGGGCAGCAGATCGGATGGCTTGGCAACGTGGAACGCGCCCGATGCGATGAACAGGATGTGATCCGTCTTCACAGGTCCGTATTTGGTCGCGACCGTCGTGCCTTCGACAAGCGGCAGCAGGTCGCGCTGCACGCCTTCGCGGGAAACACCGGCGCCCATGCCGCCTTCGCGCGAGGCGATCTTGTCGATCTCGTCGAGGAAGACGATGCCGTCGTTTTCGGTCGATTCGAGCGCCCTGCGCACCACCTCGTCCTGGTCGAGCAGTTTGTCAGATTCGTCGCCGACCAGCACCGCGTAGGATTCCTTCACTGTCGTCTTGCGGGTCTTGGTCTTCTGGCCGCCCATCGCTTTCGACAGCATGTCGTTGATGTTCAACACGCCGATATTGGCGCCCGGCATGCCGGGAATCTCGAAGCCGGGCATGCCGCCAGTGCCGGTATCGCTCACTTCGATCTCGATCTCCTTGTCGTCGAGCTCGCCGTCGCGCAGCTTCTTGCGGAAACTGTCGCGCGTCGCCGGGCTCGCCGTCTTGCCGACGAGCGCTTCCAGCACGCGTTCCTCGGCATTGATATGGGCGCGCGCCTTGACGTCCTCGCGCATCTTCTCGCGCACCAGGCCGATGGCGATCTCGACCAGGTCGCGGATGATCTGCTCGACGTCGCGGCCGACATAGCCGACCTCGGTGAACTTGGTCGCCTCGACCTTGACGAACGGCGCACCGGCAAGGCGCGCCAGGCGGCGCGATATCTCGGTCTTGCCGACGCCGGTCGGGCCGATCATCAGGATGTTCTTCGGCATCACCTCTTCACGCATCTGGCCTTCGAGCTGCTGGCGGCGCCAGCGGTTGCGCAAGGCGATGGCCACGGCGCGCTTGGCGTCCTTCTGGCCGATGATGAAGCGATCGAGTTCCGAAACGATTTCGCGGGGCGAGAATGTCGTCATATCGCTAAATTCCACTTTGCCACTGCCGGATGGACTCGAACGGATGCAGCAGCATGATCACGTTGAGTGTCAGATTGTCCCTGATGATGTAGCCGACACCGAATTCGAAGATGAGAGCGAGGGTCACGATCACCCATATAGGAAGCCTGCGCGCCATCACAAATCCCAGCACCATCGCCAGCGTGTCCGCCACCGAATTGATGATGCTGTCGCCGTAATAGTCGAGCGAGATCGTGCCGGCGCGATAGCGCTCGATAATCAACGGGCTGTTCTCGAGAAGCTCCCAGCCGCCCTCTATGACGACGGCAAATGCCAGCCTGAGCCCGATCGGCGAGCGCGGGAACAGAGCCCACGCCAGCGCGTAGAACAGGAAGCCGTGGATGATGTGCGAGAATGTGTACCAGTCGGAAATATGCTGGGAATTCTCCGAGCTCTGCACGATGCCGTGCCACAGCTTGACATAGCCGCATTCGCAGATCGGCGTTCGGCCCATGCCGTAAAGGGCTCCAGCCTGGAATATAATCAGGCCGAGGACGAGCAGAAGTCCCATCCGCCAGCTGTCTTCATAGGCCGAGACGGTCTTGTCGGCGCCGCTTGTGCTCATGCCGTTACTGCCCCTCTTCGGCGCCTTATTCGGCGTCGCCCCATTCGATATTGCCCTCTTGGGCGTCGCCCGCTTCGGCGTCGATTGCCATCAGCACGGCGTCGCCATATTCCGATTGCCTGCGATCGATAGCTCTGAATCCGGCCTTTTGATAGGCACGGATCGCTCGTCCGTTGGATGGATCCGGGTCGATGATGACACGCGGTGCCCCTTCCTCGAACAGCTGTTCCACGAACTGACGGACAATTGCCGAGCCGTGGCCGAGTCCGACAAACTCGGGCCTGCCGATCGACAGATCGATGCCGAGCGTGCCGAAAGGCTGGTCGCTGTAGGGGTGGCCGTCCTCCAGATGCGGATCGTAGCTCTGCATGTAGCCGATCGGCTCGCCGTCGAGCTCGATGATCAGCGGCTCGACGGAAATGCTGTCGATATGCTCGCGGATCTGCGCGATCTCCGTCTCGGGATCGTCCCACCACTCGGCGACATGCGGCTCGGCCAGCCATGCCGCGATCATCGGCAGGTCCGCCTCCGTCACCGGTCGAAAATCATATCTATTTTCTTGTTTGGCCATGATCTCATGCGAACCGAAGGTCAGCGAAGCAAAAACCGGTTTCCACTTTTCGGGATCATGGCCAGCGGCCGGCTCAGCCGGCATCGAGCGTTTCGATGACAAAATTGTTGTTGGTGTAGACGCAAATGTCGGATGCGATCTGCATCGCCTTGCGGGCGATTTCTTCGGCATCCTTGTCGGTGTCCATCAGCGCGCGCGCCGCGGCCAGCGCATAATTGCCGCCCGAGCCGATCGCCATGACGCCATGTTCGGGTTCGAGCACGTCGCCGGTGCCGGTCAGCGCCAGCGAGACCGACTTGTCGGCAACCAGCATCATCGCTTCCAGCCGGCGCAGATAGCGGTCGGTGCGCCAGTCCTTGGCGAGTTCGACGCAGGCCCGTGTCAATTGCTCCGGATATTGTTCGAGCTTGGCCTCCAGCCGCTCCAGAAGCGTGAAGGCGTCAGCGGTGGCGCCGGCGAAACCGGCAATGACATTGCCGCTTTTGCCGATTCGGCGCACCTTCTTGGCGTTGCCTTTCATGATCGTCTGGCCAAGGCTGACCTGGCCATCACCGGCGATCACCACCTTGCCGCCCCTGCGCACGGTCAGGATCGTCGTGGCGTGCATGGTCAGTTCGTTCGACATCTCTGCTCCGATCAGCACCGGTCCCGACAAGGCGATTTGGCGCATTACGAGTGACTTGATCGACCATATGTATGCATAGGTCCGATGATTGCCAACCGGTCATCGGCCAGGCTCGATACTGCTTGGCACGGCAACTGGCAATCGCCGGATCATGCTGCTAGAAGGCTCTCGTTTTCAAGCATGTGGACGCTTTCAAGCATGTGGACGCTTGGAACGCCTGAACTCTGGACAAGGATGAGCATGCCGCCCCGTTCCGCCAACGCAAGCCGCAAGACCAAGGAAACCGACATCTCCGTATCGGTCCAGGTCGACGGCTCCGGAAAATCCGATATTTCGACGGGCGTCGGCTTCTTCGATCACATGCTGGACCAGCTGTCGCGCCATTCGCTGATCGACATGACGGTCAAGGCCAAGGGCGACCTCCACATAGACGATCACCACACGGTCGAGGACACCGGCATCGCGCTCGGTCAGGCGCTGGCCAAGGCACTGGGCGAGCGGCGCGGCATCATGCGCTATGCCTCGATCGATCTCGCCATGGACGAGACGCTGACGCGCGCGGCGATCGACGTTTCCGGCCGTCCTTTCCTTGTCTGGAACGTTGTGTTCTCGTCACCGAAGATCGGCACGTTCGACACCGAACTGGTGCGCGAATTCTTCCAGGCTCTGGCGCAAAATGCCGGCATCACGCTGCATGTCACCAACCACTATGGCGCCAACAATCACCACATCGCCGAGACCTGCTTCAAGGCGGTGGCGCGTGCGCTGCGTTTCGCGCTTGAAAGCGACCCGCGCCAGCCTGACGCGGTTCCTTCCACCAAGGGATCTCTGAAGGGATAGGCCATGGCCGTCTATGTCGTGATGGAACCGCCGGGCCGCGGCAAAAAGCCGGACACAACGGCCTTTGTCCGTGATGGGTTTTCCTGGCTCGGCTTCCTCGTGCCGCCGCTTTGGCTGCTCTGGCACCGGTTGTGGATCGAGGCAGCACTGGCGTTTGTCGCCATGGCTCTGCTTTCGATGCTTGCCGAAGGGCTGAGCCTTGGGCTGGCCGGCCGGCTGCTGTCGCTGCTGGTATCGCTCTATGTCGGGCTGGAAGGGCAGGCGTTGCGGATCGCCGCACTGCGCCGTCGTGGCTGGCACGAATGGGGCGTCGTCGAGGCCGACAGGCTCGACGATGCCGATACGCGCTATGTGCTGGAAGCCGAAGCGCATGCGGATGAGCCAGCGCCAGTGCCGCGCATCGTTCCGGACGCTGCCCATGCCCGGCCGGCACAGACTGGCATGGTGCTCGGACTGACCCACACGCCGGGAAGACCCTGACATGCGGGTCGCGATCATCGATTATGGCTCGGGCAACCTGCGCTCGGCCACCAAGGCCTTCGAGCGCGCCGCGCACGAAGCCGGCATCGCCGCCGCCATCGACCTGACCGCCGATGCCGAGCGTGTCAGAACCGCCGACCGCATCGTCCTGCCCGGCGTCGGCGCCTATGCCGATTGCGCGGCCGGGCTGCGCGCTGTGGCCGGCATGTGGGAGGCGGTCGAGGAGGTCGCGATCGTCAAGGCGCGGCCGTTTCTCGGCATCTGCGTCGGCATGCAGCTAATGTCGGAGCGGGGCCTGGAAAAGACTGTCACAAAAGGCTTTGGCTGGATCGCCGGCGACGTCAAGGAGATCACCCCGGCCGATCCTGCGCTAAAAATCCCGCAGATCGGCTGGAACACGATCGAGCTCACGCGCAGGCATCCGCTGTTTTCCGGCATTCCGACCGGCAGCAAGGGGCTGCACGCCTATTTCGTTCATTCCTACCATCTCGACGCGCAGAAGCCGGACGAGGTGCTGGCGATTGCCGACTATGGTGGTCCGGTTACAGCTGCTGTTATCAGCGACAATTTCGCCGGCACGCAGTTTCATCCCGAAAAGAGCCAGGCGCTTGGCCTGGCGCTGATCACCAATTTCCTGCGCTGGAGGCCCTAAGAAAATGAGCAAGAAAGGCTACTGGATGGCGATGGTCGATGTCCGCGATCCCGAGGGCTACAAGCAGTATATCGAGGCGAACGCGGCGGCTTTTGCGAAATATGGCGCGAAGTTTCCCGTGCGGGCGGGGCGTTATGCGAACCCGGAAGGGCCGACAGGCAACCGCCACGTCCTGGTCGAGTTCGAGTCCTACGACAAGGCGATAGAATGCTACGAATCGCCTGAATACCGGGAGGCATTGAAGTACAGGCTTGCCGCCTCGACCGGTCACTTCGTCATTGTTGAAGGCGCCTGAACGGTGATCCTGTTCCCGGCCATCGACCTCAAGGACGGCAAGTGCGTGCGCCTGAAGCACGGCGATATGGCGACTGCGACGATTTACAATGACGACCCGGCCGCGCAGGCCAGGGCTTTCGAGCAACAAGGCTTTGAATGGCTGCATGTCGTCGACCTCAACGGCGCCTTCAAGGGCCAGAGCGTCAACGGCGCGGCGGTCGGCGCCATACTCAAGGCAACGAAAAACCCGGTGCAGCTCGGCGGCGGCATCCGCACCCTGGCGCAGGTCGAGGACTGGCTCGATCGCGGCCTGGCCCGCATCATTCTCGGCACGGTGGCGGTGCGCGATCCGGATCTGGTCAGGCAGGCCTGCAAGGCATTCCCGGGCAAGATCGCCGTCGGCATCGACGCCAAGGGCGGCAAGGTGGCGGTCGAGGGCTGGGCCGAGGCCTCTAGTCTCGGCGTCATCGAACTGGCGAAGAAGTTCGAGGGCGCCGGCGTTGCCGCCATCATCTACACCGACATCGACCGCGACGGTGTGCTGACCGGCATCAACTGGGACGCCACCATCGATCTTGCCGACGCCGTGTCGATCCCGGTCATCGCCTCCGGCGGGCTCGCCTCGATCGCCGACATCGTGCGCATGACGATGCCCGATGCGCAAAAGCTCGAAGGCGCCATCTCAGGGCGTGCACTTTATGACGGACGTATCGATCCGGCCGAGGCATTGGCGATCCTGGCGGCCGGACCGGAGAAGGCGAGGGCGCGATGAAACTCTCGATCATCCTCGCACCCTATGACAGTGGCCTTTACCATGCCGGCTTTGGCCAGGGCCCCGACGCCATCATTGCCGGCGGCCTTGTCGATGAACTTGCCTTGCGCGGCCATGATGTCATCGTCGAGGACATCGGCGAGGTCGGCGATGCCCAGAGACGCGAAATCGCGACAGGTTTCGCGGTTTGTCGGGCAGTCGCCACCAAGGTCGACATGGCGCGCGACGATGAGCGTTTTCCCATCGTGCTCGCCGGAAATTGCCTGACCGCCGCCGGTGCGGTGGCTGGCGACGCCGCTGATTCGATCATCTGGATCGATCAGCATGGCGATCTCAACACGCCCGAGACGTCGGCCTACGGCTTTCTCGACGGCATGGCGCTGGCGACGACTCTGGGGCTCTGCTGGCGGCCGATGACGTCAGCGATTCCCGGCTTCCAGGCGATCGACCCGTCGCGCTGCATGCTGGTCGACGCGCGCGACCTCGATCCAGATGAAAGGCGGCTTCTCGAGACATTGCCGATCATTCGCGCCCAGTGGACCGATGCACTCGACAATATCGGAAAGCTCAAGGCGGCCGGCGCGGCCCAAGCGCATTTGCATCTTGATCTTGATGTTCACGATCCGGATGTGCTGCAAGTGAACCGCTATGCGCTGCCGGGAGGTCCAAATCCGGAGCAGCTGCGGCATCTGGTTTGCGGGCTGGCCAAGTCGATCCCGATCGTCGGCATCACCCTGTCCGCCTACGATCCTGCCTTTGACGCCAAAGGCGAGGTTCCGCCTGTCGTTGGGCAATTGCTTGGCGATTTTCTTGCCGCGCATGCGAGGATCTGATGCTGAAAGCCCGCGTCATCCCCTGTCTCGACGTCAAGAACGGCCGCGTCGTCAAAGGCGTCAATTTCGTCGACCTGATCGATGCCGGCGATCCGGTCGAAGCGGCCAAGGCGTATGATGCCGCCGGCGCCGACGAGCTCTGCTTCCTCGACATCACCGCCTCGTCCGAAAATCGCGAGACCATCTTCGACATCGTCGCCCGCACCGCCGAGCAATGCTTCATGCCGCTGACCGTCGGCGGCGGCGTGCGCCAGGTCGCCGACATAAGAAAGCTGCTTTTGGCCGGCGCCGACAAAGTGTCGATCAACACGGCGGCGGTGAGGGATCCCGATTTCATCGCCGAGGCGGCCGACAAGTTCGGCAACCAGTGCATCGTCGTCGCCATCGATGCCAAGATAGTGTCAGGCGAAGGCGAGGCCGACCGCTGGGAGATTTTCACCCATGGCGGCCGCGAGAAGACCGGCATCGACGCGGTCGAATTCGCTCAGCAGATGGTCGATCGCGGCGCCGGCGAGATTCTGCTGACGTCGATGGACCGCGACGGCACCAAGGCCGGCTACGATATCGCGCTCACCCGCGCGGTCGCCGACGCGGTGCGTGCGCCGGTCATCGCCTCCGGCGGCGTCGGCACGCTCGATCACCTGGTCGAGGGCATTCGCGACGGCCATGCCGGCGCGGTGCTGGCGGCATCGATTTTCCATTTCGGCACGTACAGCATTGCTGAAGCCAAGTCGCACATGGCCCGAGCCGGCCTGCCGATGCGACTGGACTCGTCAGGGGATCGGCTCTAAAGCATGATCCCGAACCGAAGGTCCGCGCCAGCCAAGAGGGGGAAACCGGTTTCGGAAAAGATCATGCTTAAACAATCAGATAGATGGCGCCATGGCTGAGTTTTCGCTCTCCGATCTGGAGACAATCATCAGGGAACGCGCGCATTCCGGCGATCCGGATTCGTGGACGGCAAGGCTGTTCGCACGTGGCATCGACAAGGCGGCGCAGAAGCTCGGCGAAGAGGCGGTCGAAACGGTGATCGCGGCCGTTGGCGGTGACAGACAAGCCCTCGTTTCGGAAAGCGCCGATCTCATCTATCATTGGCTCGTCGTTCTGGGTGTCGCCGGCGTTCCGCTTGCCGATGTCCTGACTGAACTCGAGCGCCGCACCGGTCGTTCGGGCATCGCCGAAAAGGCGTCTCGGCAGGACCGGGGCTGATCGCTGTGGAGGGCAGGAAACTCGATGGACCAACTCGCCCCCACCGAGAAATATTCGCCCTTCCGTTTTTTCTCGGCGGAAGAATGGTCGCAGTTCCGCGCCGATACGCCGATGACGCTCGGCGAGGACGAGATTCGTCGCCTGCGTTCGCTCAACGATCCGGTCGACCTCGAAGAAGTCAAGCGCATCTATCTTTCGCTATCTCGGCTGTTGTCGGCCCATGTCGAGGCCAGCCAACTGCTGTTCAGGCAGCGCCAGGCCTTCTTCAACGCGGCGGATGTCGTCAAGACGCCCTTCATCATCGGCATTGCCGGCTCCGTCGCGGTCGGCAAATCGACCACGGCGCGCGTCCTCAAGGAATTGCTGGCGCGCTGGCCGTCGAGCCCCAAGGTCGATCTGATCACCACCGACGGCTTCCTGCTTCCCAACGAAATCCTGCGCCGCAACAATTTGATGGAGCGCAAGGGCTTTCCCGACAGCTACGATGTCGGCGCCCTGCTGCGTTTCCTGTCGGGCATCAAATCGGGGCAGCGCAATGTCCGCGCGCCAGTCTATTCGCACCTGACCTACGACGTCGTTCCCGGCGCGTTCCAGACCATCGACCGGCCGGACATATTGATCTTCGAAGGCATCAACGTCCTGCAGCCGGGCAAGCTGCCAAAGGACGGCAAGATCGTGCCTTTCCTGTCGGATTTCTTCGACTTCGCCATCTATATCGATGCCGAAGAGGAGCTGATCCATCAATGGTACATCGCCCGCTTCATGCGGCTGCGCGAGACCGCCTTCCGCGATCCGGACTCCTTCTTCCACCGCTATTCGCAGCTTTCGCACGCAGCGGCCCGCGCCATCGCGGAAGGCCTGTGGGCCAACATCAACCTGAAGAATCTGCGTGAGAACATCCTGCCGACGCGAGCCCGCGCCGATCTCATCCTGCGCAAGGGCGCCAATCATCTGGTCGAGGAAGTGGCGCTCAGGAAGCTGTAACGAAGCGGTTAACGGCGCTTTAATGCATGTCGCGCAAAAGTGTGCAGCGGTTTTGCGATAACGACATGCATAAAACAATAACCTGAAGCGCGTCGCATGAGACCGGTCAAACGCGACGCGCTTTAGGCAGTGCCCGCTATCGTTCGATTGCAAATTCCAGAGCATTTGTCGGGAGCAGCCGGTGATCAATATGCCTGCATTGCGCCGGCCGCCGCTTTTGCGCGACAGCATTAGCCAGGATAGGTCACCCGCCGCAGCGTCAGATTGATCCGCCCGCCGTTCCTGAGCAGTGCCGAGGTCGATGGATAGATACGGTCGACGCCGTGGAAACACAGGCGGCCTTCGCCGCCAAGCACGACGACGTCGCCGCTTTTCAGCCTGAACGATTTGGTGCCGCCTTCGCGCGTGCTCTGGCCGACCCTGAACAGGCAATCGTCGCCCAGTGAAACGGAGACGACCGGCGCGGAGAAATCGATCTCGTCGCGGTCCTGATGAAGGCCCATCTTCGCGTCGGGCGAATAGAAATTGACCAGGCAGGCCTCCGGCGGATGGGGATAGGCAGACACCTCGCGCCACAGCTCCAGCAGCACGTCCGGGATCGGCGGCCAGGGCGTTCCGGTTACCGGGTGCGTCGGCTGGTAGCGATAGCCGTGCTGCTTGTCGGTGACCCAGCCGAGCGAACCGCAATTGGTCATGCGCACGCTCATCTCCTTGCCGGTGCGCGGCATCGCCGGCACGAACAGCGGCGCTTCCTGCACGACCTGCCTCACATCCTCGACCAGCGCTTCCTGCACGGCGCGGGACAGATAGAGGGGCATGTGGCGGACGCCTGTGGGCAGAACGAGCATGGTCGCTTGATCCGTTGGTCTGCAAACGACCAGAATGCCACCATCACACGAAAACGGCGACCCGAAAGCCGCCGCCATTGTCGATTGCTGTTGCCGATCTGGCTCGATCTGGTCAGGCCTGATCGAGATCCGGGATGCGCAGGACCTGCCCCGGATAGATCTTGTCCGGGTCGGTCAGCATCGGCTTGTTGGCCTCGAAAATGACCGTGTTCTTCGCACCCTTGCCCTTGCCATAGCTCTTTTCGGCGATCTTCCAGAGATTGTCGCCTTTCTTGACCGTGTAGAAGGTCGGTTCCTTGGCCGGGGCTGCGGGCGTGCCGGCCTCGGGCGCGGCGACCTGCAATTCATCCGCCTGCACCTTGGACACACCGAGCGTGTTGCCGACGGCGATGATGGCTTTTTCGAAGATCGACTGATCCTTGACTACGCCTTTCAGCACAGCCGTATCGCCCTTGACGTCGACTTCCACATTGTCGGTGCCGAGCGCGTGCGAATCGAGTTCCTTCTTCAGCGTATCGGCGGTCGGCTCCGGCTCATCGTCGCCGAAGCCGAGCTTCTTGCCGACGCCCTTGACGAAATCAAACATGCCCATCTGCGGTCTCCTTGCTGTGACGAACACCGAACTTGCCACCTGCAACCTGGAATTGGAAGCGGCCTCGACCGCGATCGACGTCGCGCCTGCCGCATCGGCCCAGAACTCGGAATCGATTTTTGGAAAAGCACCATGCGTGGCTGCCCGAGCGCGCACCCTTTGCGTCCGGGTGGACGCGCGTCAATCGTCGTCCACCCGACCGCGCAGCTTCTTGATCGTGCCGCGCCCAGCCTTGGTCTTCAGCCGCCTTTCGACCGCGCCTTTCGAAGGCCTCGTCTTCTTGCGCGGCGGCGGCGGCGGTTCGGCGGCCCTGGCGACCAGTTCCGCAAGTCGCGCCCGGGCGTCCGCCCGGTTCTGCTCTTGCGTGCGGAAGCGTCCGGCCTCGATGACGATGACGCCGTCCTTGGTGGCGCGCTGGCCGGCCAGCTTAATGGTTCGCTCGCGGACGCGCTCCGACAGGCCAGGCGCATTCGCTGCATCGAAGCGCAATTGCACGGCCGTCGCCACCTTGTTGACGTTCTGGCCGCCGGGGCCTGACGAGCGGATGAAGTCCTCGTGCAGGTCATCCGGATGGATCACCGCATCGTCGGCAATGATGATCGTGTCGTCGGCGTTCATGCCGCAGTCATGGCGCGGCGAACGAAAAAAGAAAAGCCCCCCAAGTCGGGCCTTCCTATCCCCCGGGTCGGGCCTTCCCCCGGGTCGGGCCTTCCCGATCCCGGTCCCGGGTCGGGCCTTCCCGATCCCGGTCCGGGGCCTCGAGATGCAGCGGCGACTATTCCGCGGCTTCGCGCATGCGCGGCGCGGCGCCGAGCACGATGGCGTCGACATGCGGTTCGAATTTTTCGAAATTGACGGCGAACATGCCGACCAGCCTCGCCGCCTGCAGGTCATAGGCTGAGATATCGGCCCATGTCGATCTTGGATCGAGAATGGCACGGTCGACGCCCGCGACCGCCACCGGCACCTCGAAGCCAAAATTGGCGTCGGTCCGGTAATCGGCCCCTTTCAGCGAGCCGTCGAGCGCCGCGGCGAGCAACGCCCGCGTTGCCTTGATCGGCATCCGCTTGCCGGTGCCGTAGGCGCCGCCGGTCCAGCCGGTGTTGACCAGCCAGCAATCGACACCGTGATGGGCGATCAGCTCGCGCAGCAGATTGCCGTATTCCGACGGATGGCGCGGCATGAACGGTGCGCCGAAACAGGTCGAAAACGTCGCTTCGGGTTCGGTGACGCCCTTTTCGGTCCCTGCCACCTTGGCGGTGTAGCCGGAGAGGAAATGATACATCGCCTGCGCCGGGGTCAGCCGGGCGATCGGCGGCATCACGCCGAATGCGTCGGCGGTCAGCATGATGATGTTTTTCGGGTGACCGGCGCGGCCTGTCTTGCTGGCGTTGGGGATGAAGTGGAGCGGATAGGCGCAGCGCGTGTTTTCAGTGAGATTGCCGTCGTTGAAATCCGGCACGCGGCCGGCGTCGAGCACCACATTCTCCAGCACCGTGCCGAAGCGTTGAGTGGTTGCGAAGATCTCCGGCTCGGCTTCGGCCGAGAGCTTTATCGTCTTGGCATAGCAGCCTCCTTCGAAGTTGAAGATGCCATGCGGACCCCAGCCGTGCTCGTCGTCGCCGACCAGCGTGCGCGACGGATCGGCCGACAGCGTCGTCTTGCCGGTTCCCGAGAGGCCGAAGAAGATGGCCGCGTCTCCGCCGGCGCCTTCATTGGCCGAGCAGTGCATCGGCATCACGCCCTTCGCCGGCAACTGATAGTTGAGCACGGTGAACACCGATTTTTTCATTTCGCCGGCATAGGAGGTGCCGCCGATCAGCACGATCATGCGCGTCAGATCGACGGCGATCACCGTTCCGGTTCGGGTGCCGTGGCGGACGGGATCGGCACGGAACGACGGCAGGTCGATGATCGTCAACTCGGGCACGAAATGCTCGAGCTCGGCGGCTTGCGGGCGAATGAGCAGATTGCGGATGAACAAGGAGTGCCAGGCAAGCTCGGTGACGACCCGGGTCGTCAGCTTCAAGTCCTCATCGGCGCCGCCGACCAGGTCCTGCACATAAAGATCCTTGTCCGCCGCGTGGGCGCGAAAATCGGCGAGCAGCGTGTCAAACTGGGCCGGCGAAATCGACTTGTTGTTGTCCCACCAGACATGCGGCCCGGTGGTCTCGTCGCGCACGACGAATTTGTCCTTGGGCGAGCGGCCGGTGTGCTGCCCGGTCTCGGCGACCAGCGCGCCATGCGCGGTGAGCCGGGCCTCGCCGCGGC
The DNA here is from genome assembly GCF_055811235.1 of Mesorhizobium sp. WSM4810. Lineage (NCBI taxonomy): Bacteria > Pseudomonadati > Pseudomonadota > Alphaproteobacteria > Hyphomicrobiales > Phyllobacteriaceae > Mesorhizobium > Mesorhizobium sp. WSM4810. Next base: position 58,859 of record NZ_JBVVQV010000010.1, read on the forward strand.
GGATCGCTTCCTCGTAAAGGACGGCCTCGCCGAAATTATAGCGCACCGCGCCGGTGGTTTTCAGGCCGATCCGGTCGATCGCCCATGCGGGATTGCGTTTGCCGGCTTCCGACATGAGGGGTTCCTTCTTCGATTGCAGCATCCTGGCCAGCGAACTTCCGGAGCCCCAACGATGGAGACTGTAACGGTCAGAACCAGAAAAGCCAAATTATATCAAATATTTAATCGATTTAAATATTTTGAAAGTTGTTTAAATCGTTTATATGTGCGAAAAATCAGGCGCGTGCCCAAAGGATTGGCGGTCTGTATCGGTCCAATCCATGTTGAGGTGAGATTGTGGCCGCCGGCATGCCGCTCGTGACAGCGGACGAAGCCTGTGCCACATTTTGTACCTAATTTGTCCTGCAAAAGCCCCTTCTCGACCAAAGAAGGGACAGCTCATGAGGGAGCCACTTGAAATGGCAACAATCGCGCTTGTCGACGACGACCGCAACATTCTGACTTCGGTGTCGATCGCCCTCGAATCGGAGGGGTATCGCGTCGAAACCTATACGGATGGGGCGTCGGCGCTGGAAGGCCTGGCGGCGCGCCCGCCGAATCTCGCCATCCTCGACATCAAGATGCCGCGCATGGACGGCATGGAGCTTCTGCGCCGGATGCGCCAGAAATCCGACCTGCCGGTGATCTTCCTGACCTCCAAGGACGACGAGATCGATGAGCTTTTCGGCCTCAAGATGGGCGCCGACGACTTTATCCGCAAACCCTTTTCGCAGCGTCTTCTGGTCGAGCGGGTTCGCGCCGTGCTGCGCCGTGCCAGCGCCCGCGAGGCGTCGGCCAAGACGCCCAACCAGCAGGCCCGCTCGCTTGAGCGCGGCCAGCTTGTCATGGACCAGGAGCGCCACACCTGCACCTGGAAAGGCGAGCCGGTGACGCTTACCGTCACCGAATTCCTGATCCTGCATTCACTGGCCCAACGCCCCGGTGTGGTAAAAAGCCGTGATGCGCTGATGGATTCGGCCTATGATGAGCAGGTCTATGTCGATGACCGCACCATCGACAGTCACATCAAGCGGCTTCGCAAGAAGTTCAAGGCCGTCGATGATGACTTCGAGATGATCGAAACGCTTTACGGAGTCGGATATCGGTTTCGCGAAGCATGAACTGATGCATGTCGCCCAAAAGTGGTCCCGGTTCTGGGACACCGACATGCTCAAAACCTAATGGCATGTCGCCCAAAAAGTGGACCCGGTTTTGGGACACCGACATGCTCAAAACCTAATGGCATGTCGCCCAAAAGTGGTCCCGGTTTTGGGACACCGACATGCTCAAAACTTAATGCATGTCGCCCAAAAGTGGTCCCGGTTTTGGGACACCGACATGCATAAAAACCAGGACTGAGCGGGGGCTGCTATTCGATGGCAGTGGACGTAGAGCGAGTGAGACGGACGGGCGCCCGGCGCCCGTCGCGGATTCTGCCCGCATTCCTGTCGAGGATCACGGTGCCGATGCGCCGCTTCCTCGGCCACCATATCTTTTCCAGCCTGACGCGGCGCATTCTCTTCCTCAACCTCGCCGGCCTGGCCGTCCTGGTCACCGGCATTCTCTACCTCAACACGTTTCGCGACGGGCTGATCGATGCCCGCGTCGAGAGCCTGATGACCCAGGGCGAGATCATCGCCGGCGCGATCGCGGCATCGGCGACGGTCGAGACCGATTCGATCAGCATCGATCCGGAAAAGCTGCTTGAACTGCAGGCCGGCGAAAGCCTAGGCCCCGGCTCCGATCAACTCGACAATCTGGACTTTCCGATCAATCCGGAACGCGTCGCGCCGGTGCTCAGGCGCTTGATTTCGCCGACGCGGACGCGCGCCCGGATCTATGACCGCGACGCCAATCTGCTGCTCGATTCGCGCCACCTCTATTCGCGCGGCCAGATCCTTCGCTACGATCTGCCGCCGACCGACAAGGAAGAGCCCGATCTTCTCGAGCGAATCCAGAAATTCGTCTTCGACTTCTTCCGCAACACCGCGCTGCCGGTCTATCATGAGCAGCCGGGTGGCAACGGCGCTGCATTTCCGGAGGTGGTCAAGGCGCTTACCGGCAGCCCGTCGACCATCGTGCGGATCTCCGAACAGGGCGAGCAGATTGTTTCGGTCGCCGTGCCGATCCAGCGCTTCCGCGCCGTCCTCGGCGTGCTGATGCTGTCGACGGAAGGCGGCGACATCGACAAGATCGTCGCGGCTGAGCGCAAGGCCATCCTGCGCGTCTTCGGCATCGCCGCCCTTGTCACCGCCATCCTGTCGATGCTGCTTGCCTCGACCATCGCCAACCCGCTGCGTCGGCTGTCGGCGGCGGCGGTCAGGGTGCGGCGCGGTGTCAAGAATCGCGAGGAAATCCCGGACTTCTCCGATCGGCAGGACGAGATCGGCAATCTGTCGATCGCCGTGCGCGACATGACCAATGCGCTCTACGCCCGCATCGAGGCGATCGAAAGTTTCGCGGCCGACGTATCGCACGAGTTGAAGAACCCGCTGACCTCGCTACGCAGCGCGGTAGAGACCCTGCCTCTGGCCAAGAACGAGGCGTCGCGCGCCCGGCTGATGGAGATCATCCAGCACGACGTCAGGCGGCTGGACCGTCTCATCACCGACATTTCCGATGCCTCCCGCCTTGACGCCGAGCTCGCGCGCGAAGACGCAGGAACCGTGGATCTCAAGAAATTCATCACGGATCTGGTCGACGTTTCGCGCACGGCCACGCGCAACAAGAAGACGGTCGACATCGAGTTCAAGGTCGCCAAACTGCCGCAGGGCATCAAAGGCTATTTTGTCGCCGGCCATGACCTGAGGATCGGCCAGGTCATCACCAACCTGATCGAGAATGCCCGCTCCTTCGTTCCTGAGGAGCGCGGCCACATCGCCATATCGCTGGCGCGCGCCGGCAAGGTCAACATCATCACCGTCGACGACAATGGTCCCGGTATAAGGGCCGACAACATCGACCGCATCTTCGAGCGCTTCTACACCGACCGGCCGGCCGGCGAGGCGTTCGGCCAGAACTCGGGTCTTGGCCTGTCGATCAGCAGGCAGATCGTCGAAGCCCATGGCGGCACGCTGACCGCCGAGAACATCCCGGGCACCAAACCCGGCGAGATCAAGGGCGCGCGTTTCGTCGTGACACTGCCGGCGGAAGGCTGATCTGTGCGTGCTGAAAACATTCATGGAACGGCGCTGCTGATCGGCGAGCGCGGCGTCCTCATCACCGGACCGTCCGGCGCCGGCAAGACGACGCTGGCGCTGACACTCCTGGATCATTGCCGCGCGCGCGGGCTGTTTTCGCGGCTTATCGGCGACGACAGGCTGCTCGCCGCGGCCCACGCCGGGCGGCTGGTCTGTCGCGTGCCGGCGACCATCGCCGGTCTCGCCGAAGTGCCTGGCTTCATGCCGCGCCCGCTGCCGTTCGAGCCGGGTGGAGTGATCGACCTGCATGTCCGGCTGGTGCCGAAGGCAGAAATGGCCCGTTTCCAGGAGGAAATCAGCGAGCCGGTGGCAGGCTGTCCGGTGTGGCGTATCGACCTTGCCGAGCGCAACGCCGCCACGGCCTTGCCCGCGGTGATGGCGCGGCTGTCGATCGCGCCCTTTTTATGATCCGGTTCCGGTTTTTTGCTGCAATGCGTCAAAATGGCCTGGGCCTGTGCAATTTTGGGCTTGTCAACGCGTCTCGCGTCGACAAGATAGCGCTCCCGCCGCCTGGAATGGCCGGCGAGCATAAAATGCGGCTGTGAAGCGGCGATGACGGGAGCCACCAAAGAATGATCGGACTCGTGCTTGTAACGCACGGTCAACTGGCCGCCGAGTTCCGCCATGCCGTGGAACATGTCGTCGGGCCACAAGACAATTTCGAGACCGTGGCGATCGGCGCCGACGACGATATGGAGCAGCGCCGCAGCGACATCGTCGACGCCGTTGCCCGTGTCGACACGGGGGCGGGCGTCATCGTCTTGACCGACATGTTCGGCGGCACGCCCTCCAATCTCGCCATTTCGGTGATGGAATCCGGTCGTACCGAGGTCATTGCCGGCATGAACCTGCCGATGCTGATCAAGCTGTCCAGCATTCGCAAGGGCGACAATATGAGCGCAGCGCTGGACGAGGCGCAGGCGGCCGGCCGCAAATACATCAATGTCGCTAGCCAGCTTCTGAGCAGCAAATGAGCGCGCTGTCGGCCAACAAGGGTGACATCGTCCGGGAATTTCCAATCGTCAACCAGCGTGGCCTGCATGCCCGCGCCTCGGCAAAGTTCGTTCAGGTCGCCAGCGGTTTCGACGCCTCCGTCCAGGTCGAGAAGGACGGCGTCACGGTTGGTGGCACCTCGATCATGGGCCTCATGATGCTGGCGGCAAGCCCCGGCTATTCGATCCGCGTCACCGCCAGCGGCCCGGAGGCCGAGCAGGTGATCGACGCGCTGGAGCAGCTGGTCGCCTCCCGCTTCGGCGAAGAGTCCTGACGCCTGGAGCGCGTCGCGGCTGAACCCGATCTCGCGCCGGTGCGCCTGCGAAGACATGCACGGATAAAGATTTCTTTATATCCCATTGTCGTCCGACCGACGATCTGCTAGTCAGGCCGGCAACTCGCGCCCTTCGACACGCCTTCCGGCGCGGGCGCATCCCGAAGACAATTCTTGATCGGAGCACTGCCATGACGGGTAGCAATGACTATGTGGTCGCCGACATCTCGCTTGCCGGCTGGGGCCGCAAGGAGATCGAGATCGCCGAAACCGAAATGCCGGGCCTGATGGCCTGCCGCGAAGAATTCGGCAAGGCGCAGCCGCTCAAGGGCGCGCGCATCACCGGCTCGCTGCACATGACCATCCAGACGGCGGTGCTGATCGAAACGCTGAAGGCGCTCGGCGCCGAGATCCGCTGGGCCTCCTGCAACATCTTCTCGACCCAGGACCATGCGGCCGCGGCCATCGCCGAGGCCAGCATTCCGGTCTTCGCCGTCAAGGGCGAGTCGCTCGAGGATTACTGGGTCTACACCGACAAGATATTCCAGTGGGCCGATGGCGGCACCTCCAATATGATCCTCGACGATGGCGGCGACGCCACCATGTACATCCTGATCGGCGCGCGCGCCGAAGCCGGCGAGGATGTGCTCTCCAATCCGGGCAGCGAGGAGGAAGAAATCCTGTTTGCCCAGATCAAGAAGCGTATGGCGGCATCGCCCGGGTTCTTCGCCAAGCAGAAGGAAGCGATCCGCGGCGTCACCGAAGAGACCACCACCGGCGTCAACCGGCTCTATCAGTTGCAGAAGAAGGGCCTGCTGCCGTTCCCGGCGATTAACGTCAACGATAGCGTGACCAAGTCGAAATTCGACAATAAATATGGCTGCAAGGAATCGCTGGTCGACGGCATTCGCCGCGGCACCGACACGATGATGGCCGGCAAGGTTGCGGTCGTCTGCGGCTATGGCGACGTCGGCAAGGGCTCTTCGGCGTCGCTCAAGGGCGCCGGCGCCCGCGTCAAGGTCACCGAGGTCGATCCGATCTGCGCCTTGCAGGCGGCGATGGATGGCTTCGAAGTCGTCACCCTCGAAGATGCCGCCCCGACCGCCGACATCATCATCACCACCACCGGCAACAAGGATGTCGTCACCATCGACCATATGCGGGCGATGAAGGACATGGTGATTGTCGGCAATATCGGCCACTTCGACAACGAGATCCAGGTGGCGTCGCTGCGCAATCTGAAGTGGACCAACATCAAGCCGCAGGTCGACATGATCACCTTCCCGGACGGCAAGCGGATGATCCTTTTGTCGGAAGGCCGCCTGCTCAATCTCGGCAACGCCACCGGCCACCCGAGCTTCGTCATGTCGGCGTCCTTCACCAACCAGGTGCTGGCCCAGATCGAGCTGTACAGCAAGCCCGGCCAGTATCAGAACCAGGTCTATGTCCTGCCGAAGCATCTCGATGAAAAGGTCGCGCGCCTGCATCTCGACAAGCTCGGCGCCCGGCTTACCGAACTGTCCGGCGAACAGGCCGCCTATATCGGCGTGACCCCGCAGGGACCGTTCAAGCCGGAACACTACCGCTATTAACCACAGCGGAAATTACCACTAGATATTGAGGCCGGGCGATTGACTTTTCGCCCGGCTTTATTTTTGCGCTGATTGATTCTTCACGCCGATTCGCGCAAGCGCTATGGTGCTGATTCGCGGGCCTGGGGACGAGGGCCGAGGCCCGCATCAGGGCGGTCTTGCATTCAGGCGGCGAAGAGGACCAGGACATGCCGGGGGATTACCCGCCTTGCGCGGGACAGGCCGTTTCCGGCGGCCACAACGATATGGTGACCACGGGTTCCGCTGCCAGAGGCGGAAGCCTCTTATGGCGCGCTGGCGCCCGCATCGGAAAATTGCTTGCTTCTTACGCGCTCGCCGGCCCGCTGCTTGGCCTTTCGGCACATGCTGGACCGGCTGCTGCATCCCACGCGGCTGCGCCCAAAGCCGGGCTGTCGGTCAGCACGGTCGAGGTCATGCAACTCGCCATGTTTGTCGGCGTCATGGGCGCGGCACTTGTCTCGGCCATTTTCCTGATCCGCGAACGGGCGCGCACCTCGGCCCAGAATGGTGAACTCAGAGCCCGCTTGGCCGACGTCAACGCTGCGCTGCAGCGCTCCGAGGCGCTGCTCAACCTGCGCGACCAGCGTGTCGTCGTATGGGCATCGGAAAACAAAAAGCCCGAGCTCGTCGGGACATTGCCGGTTGAAAGCGGGGCTCCGGAAGACCGTGCCGCCTTCCTCGCCTTTGGCCGTTGGTTGATGCCGCGCTCGGCGGCGGCGCTCGAGAATGCCGTGGCGGGACTGCGGGAAAAGGCGAAGCCGTTCGATCTCGTCATCGAATCGCAGGCCGGGGCGCCGCTCGAAGTGCACGGCCGCAAGAGCGCAGCACACGTGCTCGTCCGCTTCGTCTCGCTTTCTGAAACGCAGCGAAGCGAGGCCAGGCTAAGAATCGAGAACCAGCGCCTTGCCGCCGACTATGACACCATGCTCGGTCTTTTCAACGCACTCAGCATGCCAGCCTGGCTGCGCTCGGCGGACGGGCGGCTGAAATGGGTCAACCGCGCCTATGCCAGGGCGGTCGAGTCGGAAAACGCCGAAGCTGCGGTTCGCGACGCGAAGGAGTTCCTGGGCGGCCAGGCGCGCGATGCGATCGCTGCGCAGCACAAGTCGCATCCCGTCTTCGAGCAGGCGCTTTCCACCGTGATCGAAGGCGACCGCCGCATGTTCGCCGTGACCGACTTCGCCGGCGCGGCCGGCTCGGCGGGTCTCGCCTGCGACACCAGCGCCATCGAGACGATCCGTAGCGAATATGAGCGGACCGTGCGCAGCCATGCCGACACGCTCGACCAGCTCAACACCGCCGTGGCGATTTTCGATACCGACGAAAAACTGCGGTTTTTCAACCAGGCGTTCCAGAAACTATGGGGTCTCGACAGCGGCTTCCTGCACAGCGCTCCGGACAACGCCTTGTTGCTCGACCGGCTGCGTAGCGAAGGCAAGATCGCCGAGCAGCCCGAATGGCGGCGCTGGAAGGAAAGCCTGCTTGGCGCCTATCGCGCGGTCGAGTCGCAGGAACATTGGTGGCATTTGCCGGACGGCAAGACCATCCGCGTCGTCGCCAATCCGCAGCCCAAAGGTGGCGTCACCTGGGTGTTCGAGAACCTGACCGAGAAGATGGACCTTGAAAGCCGCTACCAGACCGCGGTGCGGGTCCAGGGCGAAACGCTCGACAATCTTGCCGAAGGCGTAGCCGTGTTCGGCCCCGACGGCAGGCTCAGATTGTCGAACCCGGCATTCGCAGCACTTTGGGGGCTCGACGCCGACGCTGCCAAGCCCAACGTTCACGTCTCCACGATCCGCGATCTGTGCGACCGGCGGGCCGCCGACAGCCCCTGGCGCGGGTTCGTTGCCGCCGTCACCGGTTTCGACGACGAGCGCCGCGACCGCCACGGCCAGACTGAGCTGAACAACGGCACCGTGCTGCGCTACGCGATGATCCCGCTGCCCAACGGTCAGGTGATGATGACCTTCGTCGACGTCACCGACAGCGTCAATGTCGAGCGGGCGCTGAAGGACAAGAATGAGGCACTGGAAAAATCCGACCAGCTCAAGAACGAGTTTGTGCAGCATGTCTCCTACGAGCTGCGCTCGCCGCTGACCAACATCATCGGCTTCACCGAGCTGCTTTCGCTGCCCTCGACCGGGCCATTGAACCAGAAGCAGAGCGAATATGTCGAGCATGTCAGCTCGTCTTCCTCGGTCCTGCTCACCATCGTCAACGACATCCTCGACCTGGCGACCGTGGATGCCGGCATCATGGAACTCGATATCTCCGAAGTTCACGTCGACCGGACCATCGCTGCCGCTGCCGAGCTTGTTGCCGACCGGCTGGAGGAGCATGCGATCAGGCTCAAGATCGATGCGGCCACTGCGCCAAAGACGTTCCACGGCGACGAAATCCGCATCCGCCAGATCCTCTACAACCTGCTGAGCAATGCCGCGAACTACGCACCGGAGGCGAGCACCATCACGCTCGCCTGCCGCTCGCTTGCCGAAGGCGTGGAATTCTCCGTTCACGACGATGGTCCCGGCATGCCGCCGGACCTGCTCGATTCCGTGTTCCGCCGTTTCGAACCGCGCACCAATGGCGGCCGCCGGCGCGGCCCCGGCCTCGGCCTGTCGATCGTCAAGAGCTTTGTCGAGCTGCATGGCGGCAGTGTCCGCATCGAAACCGGCAAGGACATGGGCACCACCGTCATTTGTGCCTTTCCCGACACGCCGTCCGGCATCCGCGCGGCGGCCGAGTAGCGCGTTCGATGGCAGGCATGGTGCTGGAGCGTTTTCTCGCCGACGAGGCTGCGACCGCAAGGCTGGGCGAGGATCTGGCCATGTCGCTGCGCCCCGGCGACGTGCTGGCTCTCAGAGGCGATCTCGGCGCCGGCAAGTCGAGTTTGGCGCGGGCGCTGATCAGGGCAATGACCGACGATGCCGGTCTCGACGTGCCGAGCCCGACCTTCACGCTCGTCCAGAGCTATGAGGCGCGCGTCCCCGTCCATCATTTCGACCTCTATCGCCTGTCCGCGGCGTCCGAACTGGACGAACTGGGTTTCGACGAGGCGCTGGCGCAAGGCGCTGCCCTGGTCGAATGGCCGGAGCGGGCAGAGGCCTATTTGCCAAAGACTTCGGTGCTGATCGAACTCGTCCATCAGGACGACGGACGCCTGGCGAGATTGTCGGGACAAGGCGTTGCCTTCGAGCGCGCGGCGCGCTCGCTGGCCATGCGCAATTTTCTGGAAAGAGCCGGCTGGGGTGAAGCGCAGAGACGCTATTTTATCGGCGACGCCTCGGCCCGCTCCTATGAGGTCGTCTCGCTGGCCGGCCTGCCGCCGCGCGTGTTGATGAACTCGCCGCGGCTGGTGCTCGGGCCGCCGGTCCGCGACGGCAAGCCCTATGCGGTGATCGCCCACACCGCACAATCCGTCGCGGCCTTCGTCGCCATCGATCGGGCATTGCGGGCCGGCGGCGTCTGCGCCCCGGAAATCCACGCGCAGGACTTGGACCAGGGCTTTCTTCTCATGGAGCATCTCGGCTCGGAGGGATTTCTCGGCCAGCACGGTCAGCCGCTGGCGGAGCGCTACGCGGCGGCGGCCGAACTGCTTGCGATGATGCACGGCAAGACGTGGCCCGATCGCATCGAGGCCGCGCCCGGCGTCTTTCACGACGTGCCGCCTTTCGACCGCGACGCCATGATGATCGAAGCCGAATTGCTGCTCGACTGGTATGTGCCGGCGATCACAGGCGGCCCGGCAAGCGATGCCTTGCGCGCCGGCTATACCAAGCAATGGAACGCGGCTCTCGACCGGCTGGAGGGGCGCGAATACACGCTCATGCTGCGCGACTTTCATTCGCCCAACATCATCTGGCGCGGCAATCGTTCCGGTCACGATCGCCTTGGCATCGTCGATGTCCAGGACGCGCTGATCGGCCCCTCGGCCTATGATCTCGCCTCGCTCGCCATGGATGCCCGGGTTACAATCTCGCCTGAGATCGAGCGACGGACGCTCGATGCCTATATCGCTGCGCGCCATAAGGCTGGCGCTTTTAACGAAGACGAATTCGTCGAGGCCTATGCGATCATGGCGGCGCAGCGCAATTCGAAGATCCTCGGCATTTTCGTCCGGCTCGAAAAGCGCGACGGCAAGCCCTATTATCTGAAACACCTGCCGCGCATCCGCGATTATCTTCGGCGGGCGCTGGCGCATCCGGCACTGGCCGGCCTGCGGGATTTCTACACCGCCCACGGGCTGCTGGAGGAGCGGCCGCTGTGACGACACGCCCCAAAACCGCAATGGTGCTTGCCGCCGGGCTGGGAAAGCGCATGCGGCCAATCACCGACACAATGCCGAAACCGCTGGTCAGGATATCAGGCAAGACGTTGCTCGACTGGAGCCTGGACGGCCTGGCCCGTGCCGGCGTCGACAAGGCCATCGTCAACGTCCATTACTTTCCCGAGCAGATCGTCGCCCACGTCGCCGCGCGCCGCGCGCCGCGCGTCGTCATTTCCGACGAAAGCCAAAGACTGCTCGATTCCGCCGGCGGTATCGTCCATGCTTTGCCGGAACTGGGAGGGGCTCCCTTTTACATCGTCAACGCCGACACCTTCTGGATCGACAGCAGCGTGCCCAACCTTGCCCGCCTCGCCCTTGCATGGGACGCGGCGAAAATGGATATTCTGCTGATGCTCGCGGATTCCCAGTCAGCAACCGGACACAGCGGCGGCACCGATTTCCTGATGGCGCCTGACGGCGCCTTGCGGCGTTCGAAAGGCGACCCGACAGGCCTGATCTATGCCGGCGCGGCGATCGTCCATCCCAGGCTTTTCAAGGATGCGCCGGCCGGCCCACACTCGCTCAACGCCTATTTCGATGCGGCCATCGCAGCCGGCCGCCTGTACGGCATGGTGATGCACGGCCATTGGATCACCGTTGGCACGCCCGACGCCATTCCGCTTGCGGAAGCGGTCGTTGCCACCGCTCTTGCTGAGTCGCCCGGCACTCTTACCGAGTTGACCAGCGCTCTCACCGAGTTGAAATGAGCGGCTCCCGCCGCGTTTTCTCGATCCCGCCCGGAGCGCCGTTTCTGCCGACGCTGGCCGAGGCCGTGCTGTCAGGGCGCCTCGTTTCCGGTTTCCGCTTCGACGGCGACCCGCTGGCGCTGGCCGACGCCACCATCTACGTGCCGACGCGCCGCGCCGCGCGGGCGCTGCGCGGCGTCTTCGTCGACTGTCTGGGTGGCCGCTCGGCGATACTGCCGGTCATCCGCCCACTCGGCGAGTTCGACGAGGACGTGGCCGCGTTCGAGGCCGACGCATCGGCCGCCATCGACCTCGCGCCGCCGATCGCCGCGATCGAGCGCCTGCTGCTGCTGGCGCCGCTGGTGCGCGCCTGGAAACGCCGCCTGCCGGCGCATGTCGCGGCACTTTTCGACGAGGAGATCGTTGTGCCGGCGTCGGCCGCCGATGCCATCTGGCTGGCGCGCGACCTGGCCCGGCTGATGGACGAGATCGAGACGGAAGGCACGGACTGGACCAGGCTCGCCGATCTGGTGACCGGCAACCTCGCCGGCTGGTGGCAAGTGACGCTCGACTTCCTGAGCATCGTCACCGAAAACTGGCCGAATCTCCTCGAAGAACGCAATCGCTCCAACCCGGCTGCGCATCGCAATGCGCTGATAAGGCTGGAAGCAGCGCGGCTGAAGCGCAATCCGCCGACCGGGCCGGTGATCGCCGCCGGCTCCACCGGGTCCATTCCCGCCACCGCTGAATTGCTTGCGGTGATCGCCGGCCTGCCCAGCGGCGCGGTCGTGCTGCCCGGCCTCGACCTGATGCTGGATGAGCCGTCATTCCAGGCAATTGCGGTGCCCGGCGCGCGGCCGGCCTTGCTTGGCCATCCGCAATACGGCCTGGCAAAACTGATCGGCAAGATTGGCGTGCTGCGCGGCGATGTCGAGGAGATCGCCGTTGCCGAAAGGCCGCTCGCGCTGCGCGCCGCACTTGTCGGCGAGGCGCTGCGGCCGGCGGAGACCACCGAGCTGTGGGTCGAGACGCGCGCCCGCTTTACGGCCGGCGATATCACCGAAGCCTTCGCCGACGTGACGCTGCTCGAAGCCGCCGGCGAGCGCGACGAAGCGGTGGCGATCGCCGTCGCGCTGAAACGCGCCGTCGAACAGCCCGGCCAGCGCGCCGCGCTCGTCACCGGCGACCGCGCCCTGGCGCGGCGCGTCTCGGTCGAGCTGTTGCGCTTTGGTGTCGTCGCCGACGATTCGGGCGGCACACCGCTCATCAACACGCCAGCCGCCGGCCTGCTCAGACTGGCGCTTCAGGCGGCGTTCCGCCCCGGCGATCCCGTGGCCCTGCTGTCGCTGCTCAAGCACCCGCTGCTTGGCCTCGGTCTGGAACGCACAAGCGTCCGTCGCGCGGTGGAGATCGTCGAACTGGTGGCGCTGCGCGGCGGCACCGGCCGCCCCGACGTCGTCTCGCTGCCGGAGCTCTTCGATGCCCGGCTCCTCGAATTCGACGATCGCGGCAATCGCCGCCGGCCCTTCTGGCGATCGCGGCTTTCGGTCAGGCGCATCGAAGAAGCCCGAGACCTGCTGATCCGGTTAACCGCCGCGCTTGCGCCGCTGGTTGCCTATCGCGACGAGGAGAATGCCGATCTTGCCACGCTTGTGCGGGCCAGCGTCGTCGCGCTCGAAGGTCTCGGCCGCTCCGCGGGTGGCTGTCTGAGCGAACTCTATGCCGACGACGCCGGCGAAAAGCTCACCGAGCTCTTGCGCGGGCTGGTCGCTGCCTCGGCGTCGTTCTCCTTCGGAGCCGACGAATGGCCCGATGTGATGGAGGCGCTGATCGCACCGGAGACAGTCAAGCCGGCACAAGGCACCGACAGGAACATCGCCATCTGGGGTGCGCTGGAAGCCCGGTTGCAGAACGTCGACACGCTGGTCGTCGGCGGGCTCAACGAAGGGGTGTGGCCGCGCAAACCGGAAAGCGACCGCTTCATGTCCCGGCTGATGAAGACCGGCATCGACCTCGAGCCGCCCGAACGGCGCATCGGCCTGGCCGCCCATGATTTCCAGATGGCGATGGGGGCGAGGAAAGTGGTGCTGGCGCGCTCCGCCCGCTCCGGCGACGCACCGGCGGTGCCGTCGCGCTGGCTGCAGCGCCTGCTGACCTTCATAGGCAAGGACCATGCGGCGGTGCTTCGCCGGCGTGGTGATGAATTCCTGTCCTGGGCCCGTGCGCTCGATGCCGGCGAACGAAGAGACTTCGCGCCGCGGCCGCAGCCGAAGCCACCGCTGGATGTGCGGCCGCAACATTTCTCGGTCACCGAGATCGAAACGCTGCGCCGCGACCCTTACGCGATCTATGCCAGGAGGATCCTCCGCCTGATGCCGCTCGACCCGGTCATCCGCGACCCGGGTGCTGCCGAACGCGGCACGCTGTTTCACGCCATCCTGCATCTCTTTTCGCGGACCGTGGCCGATCCGCTTGTGCCGGAGGCGCTGGACGGTCTCATTGCCGCCGGCCGCGAATGCTTTGCCGAGGCGGCCCTTCCTCCCGATGTCGAGGCGGTGTGGTGGCCGCGCTTCGAAAAGCTCGCCGCCGGCATCATCGAATGGGAGCGCGGCCGCGCCTTCGCCGTGACAATGCGGCATGCCGAGGAGCACGCCGAGAAAACAGGCGTCGGCCAGTCCGGCGTGACGCTGTCCGGCTATGCCGATCGTGTCGATCTCCTGGCCGGCGGCATGGCCGACATCCTGGATTACAAGACCGGCTCTTCGCCGTCGAAGGCGCAGGCCCATACGCTGCTTTCGCCGCAACTGGCGCTCGAGGGCGCGCTGCTCAGGCGCGGCGCCTTCAAGGGGCTAGGCGCGCGCGAGCCGTCGCAGCTGGCCTTCATCAGGCTGAAGCCGAATGGCGAGGTGTTCGAGGAATCCATCCTCGAATACAACCGCAAGCCGCGAACCGCCGCAGACCTCGCCGAGGAAGCCTGGGCGCGGCTCGAAAAACTGCTGATCCACTATGCCAACCCGGCGACCGGATACCTGTCGCGGGCGTTGCCGTTCCGCGAGGGCGAGACCGACGGCGACTACGACCATCTCGCCCGCGTGCTCGAATGGTCTGCCGGCGGCGACGCCGACGACGAGGGAGGGGAGGCATGAAGAAGGCCTATCCCATCCCGACCGATACCGCCGTCAGCCAGGCAAGCGCCTCAGATCCGCAATATTCCGCCTGGGTGTCGGCCAACGCCGGATCGGGCAAGACCCATGTGCTGGCCCAGCGTGTCATCCGTCTTCTGCTGCGTGGCACCGATCCGTCGAAGATCCTGTGCCTGACCTACACCCGCGCCGCCGCCGCCAACATGTCGAACAGGGTGTTTTCGACATTGTCGGAATGGACGGCGCTTGGCGACGCAGAACTGGAGACAAGGATAGAGGCGCTGGACGGTCGCCAGCCCAATCGCGAAGCCATGCGCCGCGCCCGCCGCCTGTTCGCCGAGGCGCTGGAGACGCCCGGCGGGCTGAAGATCCAGACCATCCACGCCTTCTGCGAATCGGTGCTGCACCAGTTCCCGCTGGAAGCCAACATACCGGCCCATTTCGAAATGCTCGATCCGCAGATGGAGGCGTCGCTCTTCGCCGCCGCCCGCCGCGACATGATCTCGGGCACGGCGGCCGGCGATGCGGAGCTGGCCGAGGCTTTCGCCACCATTCTGGAACGCGGCGGCGAACACGGGCTTGACGCCTTGCTGGCCGAGATCGTGCGCAAGCGCGAAGGTCTGCGCGCCTTCATCAGCGCGGCTGGCGGCGATGGTTTTCAGGCGCTGTTCGACGAGTTCAGGTTTCACGCCGGCCAGACCGCCGATGGCCTGGCGGCGTCCGTCTGGCCGCTGCCGGGCTTCCTGCCGGACTATTTCATCACCTTCGCCCGTGCTGCAGAAGCCGCCGATGCCCGCACCGTACTCAACAACCTTCTGCCCTATGCGCGCCTTGCCTTCGCCGAGGATGATCCGGTTCGCCGGCTGCATCTGCTGGCAAAAGCCTTCCTGCGAGGCGATGGCGAGCCTTATGAGCCGGCAATGTTCAAGAAGGCGTTGCTCGACCGGCTGCCGGATCTTGCCGAGCGCTATCTGTCAGCGGTCGATGCCATTCTCGAAATCTCCGACCGATTGGCCTTGTTCAGGATGCTGGAGGGCACACGTGCGGCGCTGACCATCGCCGACTGGCTGATCGCCCGCTACGAGCACTTGAAGCGCGCCCGCGGCTTCCTCGATTTCAACGACCTCATCACCCGAACGGTCAATCTCCTGGCGCGGCCCGACGCCGGCCCCTGGGTGCAATACAAGCTCGACCAGGGCATCGACCATATCCTGCTCGACGAGGCGCAGGACACCAGTCCCGACCAGTGGGAGGTGGTGAAGCGACTGGCCGAGGAATTCTTTGCCGGGCTCGGCGCACGCGACAATGTTCACCGCACGGTGTTCGCCGTCGGCGACGAAAAACAGTCGATCTATTCCTTTCAAGGAGCGGCGCCCGACTCCTTCGCCGACTCAAGGCTGCTGTTTTCCGCAAAAGTGCGCGACGCCAAAGCCGCCTTCGCCGATCTCAAGCTGACCTGGTCGTTCCGCTCGACCGAAGACGTGCTTGCGGCGGTGGACCGTGTCTTTGCCGACCCGCTCGTGCGGCGCGGCATCAGCCACGATCCCGACCCGCTGACCCACAAGGCGATCCGCAGCGATGCGCCGGGCTATGTCGAGGTCTGGCCATCGATCGGCGCCGACGTCGTCGACGAACCCGACGACTGGACGCAAGCCGTCGACCACGCCCATGCGCCGGCGGTGCGTATTGCCGAAAACGTGGCGGCAACCATTGCCGGCTGGATCGGCGCCGGCGAGATCATTGAAGGCCGCGGCAAGAAGCTTCGGCCCGGCGACGTGCTGGTGCTGGTGCGCAAGCGCGATCGTTTCGTCCATGCGCTGACGCGCGCACTGAAGCGCCGCGACATCCCGGTCGCCGGTGCCGACCGCCTCAGCCTGCCCGGTCATATCGCGGTCAAGGACCTGATCGCGCTCGGCCACTTTCTTGTCCAGCCTGAGGACGATCTGTCGCTTGCCGCCGTGCTGCGCAGCCCGATTTTCGGTGTTTCGGAAGAGACGCTTTTCGCGCTCGCCGGCGAGCGGCCGTCCGGCCTCTCGTTGATCGCTTCGCTCAGGCAGCAAGCCGGCGAAAGCGCCGCCTTGGCCGCAATCGCTGCCCAGCTCGACACATGGTCCGATGAAGCCGCATTCAGGCCGGTGTTCGAATTCTATGCCGGGGCTCTCGCCCGCGACGGCTTGCGCAAGAAAATGGTCGCGCGGCTCGGGCCGGAAGCCGGCGACATCCTCGACGAATTCCTGAGCTTCTGCCTGGCCGAGGAGCGGACCGGCCTGCCGGGGCTGGAATCCTTCCTGTCGACGCTGGAGAATGCCGGCCCCGAAATCAAGCGCGAAATGGACCAGACCCGCGACGAGGTTCGCGTCATGACCGTGCATGCCGCCAAGGGCCTCGAGGCGCCCGTCGTGTTCCTGGCCGATGGTGGCTCGGCGCCGTTCAACGATCAGCATCTGCCGCGACTGATGCCGTTCGATGGCTCGGGCCAACACTGGGACGGCAAGGGCTATCTCTGGCGTTCGGCCGGCGATGTCGCCAATGGCTTTTCGCGGGCCGCTTCGGTCCGCGCGCGCGAACTGGCCGACGACGAATACCGCCGGCTGCTCTATGTCGGCATGACCCGCGCCGAGGACCGGCTGATCGTCTGCGGCTATCACGGCAAGCGGGTGCCGAATGCCGGCACCTGGCACTCGATCGTCAGCCGCGCGCTGGTCGGCGCGCCCGAAAGCATCGAGCGGCAGCATCCCGCCACCGGCGAGACCGTGCATCGCTTTCGCGTGACAAAATTGCCGCCGGTCGCACAGGCGGCCGCCGAAGCGGCGCGGCAGGCGCAACAGTTCGAGCCGTTGCCGAAGAGCCTGTTCAAGCCCTTGCCGCCCTTCGAGGATCTGCCGCGGCCGCTGTCGCCGTCCGGCGCCTCGGCGCTGATCGATGAGGCCAGGCAAGCCGTAGTCGACACCGGCTCGCCGGTGCTGGACACCGAGGCAGAACCTGGCTTTGCGGTGATGCGGGGGCTGGCGCTGCACAAATTGCTGCAGATGTTGCCCGGCATCGCCGAGACCGAACGCCGCGATGCCGCGGAGCGCTACCTCAAGCGCGCTGGCGCGCAATGGCCTGAAACCGAGCGCGACAAGGCCTTGGCTTCAGTGGCGACGATCCTTGCCGACAGCCGCTTCGATCAGCTGTTTGCGCCGAATTCACGCGCTGAGGTCGCGGTCATGGGCAGCCTGGAGGTCAAGGGCAAGCTGCGCTCGATCTCCGGCAAGATCGACCGGCTGGCGGTTACATCAGGCAGGGTGTCGATCGTCGACTACAAGACCAACCGGCCGGCGCCTGCAGCGCTGGCGGACGTTCCACCGGCCTATGTCTTGCAACTCGCGCTCTATCGCGCACTCCTCCAGCCGCTTTATCCCGGACATGAGGTCTCGGCGGCGCTGCTGTTCACTGAGGCGCCACGATTGATCGAGCTGCCGCCGGCGGCGATGGATGACGCCCTTGCCCGACTCACGGGAGCGTGACACAACAGCTGCTTGAAGAAGGGCGCGATCACCACCACATTTGGTGCGACAATAACTCTCGAAAGGATTTTCGCATGGCCACCGTCAAGGTCGACAAGAGCAACTTCCAGACCGATGTGCTTGACGCCAAGGAACCGGTCGTCGTCGATTTCTGGGCGGAATGGTGCGGCCCGTGCAAGATGATCGCGCCGGCGCTGGAAGATATCGCCATCGAACTCGGCGGCAAGGTCAAGATCGCCAAGCTCAACATCGACGAGAATCCCGAGCTGGCCGCGCAGTTCGGCGTGCGCTCGATCCCGACGCTGATGATCTTCAAGGGCGGCGAAATGGCCGACATGAAGGTCGGCGCCGCGCCGAAGACGGCGCTGTCGCACTGGATCAACGGCAATCTCGCCTGATCCGGCGGAAATCCGCAGACAAGCCCGGCCCTCGCGCCGGGCTTTTTCGCGGCGTCATCTACAGTGCCGCGCGTCCTCCTGGACGCGCGAAGGACGTTGCAGCGCTTGATCTGACCCAGAAGATCGATTCGGATTTTCTGGGTCATGCGGCTGGTCCGCCGTGGCACTCGCCACTTGCCGGCCCATGTTCTTGTCTGGCTTAAAGCAGGAGAACGACATGACCGGATCCGCCAAGGCCACCGTCTTCATCGACAATGAGCGCGTCATCGTCACCGAATACCGCTTCGCGCCGGGCGACAATACCGGCTGGCACCGCCATGGCCATGATTATGTCGTCGTGCCGCTGATGGACGGCAAGCTCAAGCTCCTGACCAAGGACGGCGAATCCCTCGCCGAAATGAAGAAGGGGGCGCCCTATTTCCGCAAGGAGGGCGTGGAACATGACGTCATCAATGCCAATGAGGGCGAGTATGCCTTCATCGAGATTGAGCTGAAGTAATCCCCACCGAGGCCGTCTCCGCCATAGGCGTGAGGCGATCACCAATCCGCGATACGATCGCCTCCGACGAACTGCGCACTTTTCTCGGTGTATTCAAAGAGTTCTATCTTCACGTTGTTAGGATCGCGAATCCACGCCTGGTAGGTATCATCGCATGCGTGTTTCTTTGACGTGACATCAACGCCTTTCGCTCTTACGTGGGCGATCGCGGCGTCAAGGTTTTCCACTTCAAGGCAGAAGTGGTTGATCCGGTTCAGGTCGCTATAGCTGGCCCCGTCTTTCTGGAACACCTCGACGTGGCTGCGGCTGCCGAAATTGAGGTAGAAACCGAAAATCTTGCCGTCGCGCAGGAAGTTGAACTGCGTGTCCAAGCCGAGGACGTCCCGATAGAAGCTTCGCGTCACTTCGAGATCATCCGCGTAGATGCAAACGTGAGCGAGCTGCTTTACCTTGATCATGACTGGCTCCTCGCGATGATCTGACAAAGTCAGGTCATCGTGGCCTGATGAACGCGCCGCTCAAACCGGCGGCGTGCCGTTTTCGGCCAGCACCGCGCCGGCCAGATAGAGCGAGCCGCTGATCAGGATGCGCGGCGGCGGTCCGTCCCACGTGTCGCGCAGCAGCATCAGCGCATTGGCGACGGAGCTCACCGGTTCGGCCGACAGGCCGGCTTCGACGGCGCGGATCGCCAGTTCGTCATTCGGCACACTGGCCTCGCTTAGGCTCACCGGCACCGTGTAGACATGCCGCACCAAGCCCTTGAAGGCGCGGAAATAGCCGCTCTGGTCCTTGGTGTTGATCATGCCGCAAATCAAGAACAGCGGCCGCGGGTTTTTTTCCTCCTGCTCGGCCAATGCCTCGGCGACGACCACGCCGGCGCCGGGATTGTGGCCGCCGTCGAGCCAGATGTCGGCGCCCTTTGGCGCCAGTTCCGTCAGCCTGCCTTGCGGCAATTTCTGCATCCGCCCCGGCCAGGTGACATTGGCCATCGCCTTGTCGGCGACGCGATGGCTGATCTCGAAGCCTGCCGCCTTGACCGCCGCAATCGCCGCCGCCGCATTGGCGAACTGGTGGCGCCCTGGCAGCCGCGGTGGCGACAGGTCCATCAGCCCGTCTTCGTCCTGATAGACCATCCGGCCGTTTTCCTCGAAGGCGAGGAAATCCTGGCCATAGACGAAGGCGGGACAGTCGAGCCGCTCGGCGGTTTCGATAAGCACCTGAAGCGCCGTTTCGCTCTCTTGCGCGCCGATGACCACCGGGCAATCGCTCTTGATGATGCCGGCCTTTTCGGCTGCGATCAGTTCGACACGGTCACCGAGAAAGGATTCGTGGTCGAGCGAGACCGGCATGATCACCGACACCGCCGGTTCCTTGATGACATTGGTGGCATCAAAGCGGCCGCCAAGGCCGACCTCGATGATGACGGCATCTGCCGGATGCTCGGAAAACAGCAGGAAGGTGACGGCGGTGAGGATCTCGAAGACGGTGATCTTCTGGCCTTCATTGGCCTTGGCGACGCGGGCGATGGCATCGGCGAAGACCTCGTCCTCGACCAGCCTGCCGCCGCCATCGGCGGCCAGCCGATAGCGCTCATGCCAGTTCACCAGATGTGGCGATGTGTGGACATGGACGCGGTGGCCGGCCGCTTCGAGTAGCGCCCGCGAAAACGCGGCGCAGGAGCCCTTGCCGTTGGTGCCGGCGATGTGGATGACCGGCGGCAGATGGTCCTGCGGATTGCCAAGCCGCTCCAGCAGCCGCGAAATGCGGTCGAGCGAAAGATCGAAGCCCTTCGGATGAAGCGACATCAGGCTTTCGATTTCGCGGTCGGCGGCAAGCGTGCTCATGGGAGAATCCTAGCGCATGACCCCGAAAAATCGAAATCGATTTTCGGAAAGGAATCATGCGTGAAATCAAGATGCTACAGCGCCACAGATGGCGCGCAATCGCGGTTCGCGACGACGGATGTCGCGTCAGGCTTGCGGGCGTGCTTCCGCCGGGACGGCCACCGGCGGCAGGATTTCCGGTTCCAGCGGCTTTTCTTCATCCGGCAGCTTGAGCAGCATTTTCAGGAGCCGTGCGATCGTCTGGCGCATCTCCAGCCGCGACACCACCATGTCGACCATGCCGTGCTCCATCAGATACTCGGAGCGCTGGAAGCCGTCGGGCAGCTTTTCCCTGATCGTCTGCTCGATGACGCGCGGCCCGGCAAAGCCGATCAGCGCGCCGGGCTCGGCGATGTGCACGTCGCCCAGCATGGCGTAGGAGGCAGTGACGCCGCCGGTAGTCGGGTTGGTCAGAACGACGATATAGGGAAGACCGGCTTCCTTCAGCCGATCGACGCCGATCGTGGTTCTCGGCAATTGCATGAGCGACAGGATGCCCTCCTGCATGCGGGCGCCGCCGGAGGCCGCGAACAGGATCAGCGGCCGCTTGCGTTGCAATGCGACCTCGAAGCCACGAACGATGGCGTCGCCGGCGGCCATGCCGAGCGAGCCGCCCATGAAGGCGAAGTCCTGCACGGTCACCACCACCGGCAGGCCTTCGACGGTGCCCAGCGCATTGATGATCGCGTCCTCCAGCCCGGTCTTGGCCTTGGCGTCCTTCAGCCGGTCGGTGTAGCGCTTCTCGTCGCGGAATTTCAGCGGATCCTGCACCACCTTGGGGTTTTCGAGCATCTCGTACTTGCCGTCGTCCATGAAGAATCTCAGCCGCTCCCTGGCCGAGATCTTCATGTGATGGCCGGAGGACGGGATGACGAACTGATTCTGCTCCAGATCCTTGTGGAAGACCATCTCGCCGGTCTCCGGATCCTTGATCCAGAGGTTTTCAGGCATGTCGGTGCGCCGGCCGAGCATCGAATTGATCTTCGGTCGAACGTAGTTGGTGATCCAGTTCATCGCTTCGGCTCCTGTCCTGACGAAGAGTTAGACCATGATCCCGAAAAGTGGAAACCGGTTTTCGGTGGAGATCATGGTCAACCAGAAGATCAAGACTATTCGGCGGCAGCAAGGCGGGCCGCACGCACGCCTTGCGAAAGCCCGCTGACCAGCGTGGCGACCGCCTCGGCCGGGTCGGCGGTCTTTTCGCCCTTTGGCCCAAGAACATTGGCGACCGCATTGACGATCGCGGTGCCGACGACGACGCCGTCGGCTGACGCCCCAATGATGCGTGCCTGCTCGGCCGTCTTGACGCCGAAGCCGACGCAGACCGGCAGGTCGGTATGGCCCTTGATGCGCCCGACCGCCGCCGCCACCTTGCCGGTGTCGGCAAGTGCTGAGCCGGTGATGCCGGTCATCGACACGTAATAGACGAAGCCGGAGGTGTTCTGCAGCACCTTGGGCAGGCGCTTGTCGTCGGTGGTCGGCGTCGCCAGCCGGATGAAATTGATGCCGGCCCTCAGCGCTGGAATGCAAAGCTCCTCATCCATTTCCGGCGGCAGGTCGACGACGATCAGCCCGTCTATGCCGCTGGCCAGCGCATCCCCGAGGAAGCGGTCGACGCCGTGGATGTAGATCGGATTGTAGTAGCCCATCAAAACGATCGGCGTTTCATTGTCGGTGGCACGGAATTCCGAAGCCATCTTCAGCGTCTTGACCAGCGTCTGCCCGCCCTTCAGCGCGCGCAGGCCGGCCGCCTGGATCGCCGGGCCGTCGGCCATCGGATCGGAAAACGGCATGCCGAGCTCGATGATGTCGCTGCCGGCGCCGGGCAGCGCCTTCATGATCGACAGGGAGGTATCGTAGTCCGGGTCGCCGCCCATGAAATAGGTGACGAGTGCCGGGCGTCCTTCGGCCTTCAGCTTGGCCATGCGGCGGTCGATGCGGGTGGTCATGATCAGATCTCCATGCCCAGCATATTGGCCACCGTATGCACATCCTTGTCGCCGCGGCCGGACAGGTTGACAATGACGATCTGGTCCTTGTCCATGGCCGGCACGATCTTCATCGCATGCGCGATGGCATGGGCGGATTCGAGCGCCGGAATGATGCCTTCGACGCGCGTCGTCAGCTGGAACGCCTCCAGCGCCTCGTCGTCGAGAACAGGCACATAATCGACGCGGCCCGAGTCGCGCAGCCAGGAATGCTCCGGTCCGACGCCCGGGTAGTCGAGGCCGGCCGAGATCGAATGCCCGTCCATGATCTGTCCGTCAGCATTCTGCAGGAGATAGGTGCGGTTGCCGTGCAGCACACCGGGCGCGCCGGCGTTCATCGAGGCGCAATGCTCGATGCCGTCGAGGCCACGGCCACCGGCCTCGATGCCGATGATCTTTACGCTGCGGTCGTCTAGGAACGGGTGAAAAAGGCCGATGGCGTTGGAGCCGCCGCCGACGGCGGCGATGATGGTGTCCGGCAGCCGGCCTTCCTGCTCGAGGATCTGGGCGCGCGCCTCGATGCCGATCACCGACTGGAAGTCGCGCACCAGCTCTGGATAGGGATGCGGGCCGGCGGCGGTGCCGATCAGGTAGTAGGTGTCCTCGACATTGGTCACCCAATCCCGAAGAGCTTCGTTCATGGCGTCCTTCAACGTGCCGTGGCCGGCAGTCACCGGCCGCACCTCGGCGCCGAGCAGCTTCATGCGGAAGACGTTCGGGCTTTGCCGGGCGACGTCGGTGGCGCCCATATAGACGACGCACGGAAAGCCGAAACGCGCCGCCACGGTGGCCGACGCGACGCCGTGCTGGCCGGCGCCGGTCTCGGCGATGATGCGCTTCTTGCCCATGCGCTTGGCCAGCAGGATCTGGCCGAGGCAGTTGTTGATCTTGTGCGAGCCGGTGTGGTTCAGATCCTCGCGCTTGAAATAGACCTTTGCGCCGCCCCCGAGGCCCTTAGCCGCGGAAACCTCGCGAAGATGCCTGGTCAGGCCTTCGGCGAAATAAAGCTTCGACGGCCGCCCGGCATAGTGGGTCGAAAGGTCAGTCAGTTCGGCCTTGAAATCCGCATCGTCCTTGACCTCGTTCCAGTGCCGCTCGAGGTCGAGGATCAGCGGCATCAATGTTTCGGCAACGAAACGACCGCCGAAGATGCCGAACATGCCCTGCTCGTCGGGTCCGGTGCGGAAGGAATTGGGTATCGCCGGCTTGTTCATCGCCGATCTCCTAGCTTGTGGTTTGAAGCACGGTCAGGCGGCGCGGCTGTCGCGTGCTGCCTTGACGGCACGGAAAAACTGTTCGATCAGCGCCGGATCCTTGACGCCCGGCGCGCTTTCCACGCCTGAGGAAATGTCCAGTCCGGGCGGGTTGGCAAGCCGAAGGGCATCGCCGATATTGGCGGCGTTGAGCCCACCGGAAAGCATGTAATCGACGCCTGCGTCAAGG
This sequence comes from Mesorhizobium sp. WSM4810, assembly GCF_055811235.1. Classification (NCBI taxonomy): domain Bacteria; kingdom Pseudomonadati; phylum Pseudomonadota; class Alphaproteobacteria; order Hyphomicrobiales; family Phyllobacteriaceae; genus Mesorhizobium; species Mesorhizobium sp. WSM4810. Next base: position 82,854 of record NZ_JBVVQV010000010.1, read on the forward strand.
CCGGCCAGAATGCGCCAGTCGAAAGCAATGCCGTTGCCGCCCGGCAGCTCCGAACCTTTCGGCGGCTTGGCGTCGAACAGGAAACGGTCGGCAATGCCGACGAAGGGTCTTGTCCGCTCCAGGTCGGCAGTATCGCTGACCGGCAGCGCCTTCATCACCGGCAGGCCATAGCGGGCCTTGATCTCGGTCACCCGCTCCGGCGTTTCCGAGCCATGCAGCTGCAGCATGTCGGGCTGCATTTTTTCGACGATTTCATCCAGAAACGCATCGCCGGCGTCGACCGTCACGGCAACCGCCTTGGCCTTGCCGATAGCCGCTTCGCGCAAGCGGCCGGCTTCCGCCGGCTCGATGCAGCGCGGGCTTTTGGCAAAGAAAATAAAGCCGACATGACTGGCGCCGCCGGCCAATGCCGCGGCCAATGCCTTGTCGGTCTTCAGTCCGCATATCTTGATGTCGAGCGCCATGACGCGGGGATTGGCACGAAACGGCAAAAGAGTCGAGAAGAAGCGCATGTTTGCCACCGGCGCGGAACGCGCTACCTTCCTAAGACAAGAGAGCGGAACGGGCTACTTACTTCAGATAATACCGACGGGAGCAAACAGCATGGCAGACGATACCGTCGCCCAACTCAGGCAAAAAGTCGCGCAGGCTCGCGAGGTCATCGCTCATCTGATGGACAAGGCCGCCTTCAACGGCGCCGAGGCACACCGCGCGCTCGACTATTTCGGCAGCAATGCGTTCAAGAAGGACTTCCTGCCATGGCCGCGCCATACCGACGAGGGGCTGCGCCCAGAGGAGTTGAACGCGGCGAATGATGATTGACCGGGCGATCTATTCGAACATGATTGCTTGCAGCGCGCCGCCATTGCGCTTGAGCCAGTCCTTGCAGCGTTCGGTGTCGGGGCAGAGCTGCTCGCACAGCTTCCAGAATTTCGGGCCGTGGTTCATCTCCTTGAGATGCGCCACCTCATGCGCGACGAGATAGTTTATGACCGGTCGCGGCGCCATCATGATGCGCCAGGAGAACGACAGGTTGCCGTCCGACGTGCATGACCCCCAGCGGCTCGACGTGTCCTTGAAGCGGATTGCCTTGGCGCGCTTGCCGATCGTCCCGGTGTGCCTGACCACCAACCGCTCGATCTCGCGCTTGGCCTCGCGCTTGAGGAAATCGGCGATGCGGCGCGGCAGGTGCACGCGCTCGCCATGCACGATCATCAGCGGACCGCGTTCGTCGCACGACAGCGTGACGGTACCGCGTTTCGAGGGCTCATGAACGATGCGATGCGGCACGCCGCGCACCGGAATTTTGATACCGGGCCGCACCTGCGGCCGGTTGGGCACTTTGGCCAGCCGCTGCTCCAGCCAGTCCTGATGGCGGTCAAGGAATTTTTCCACCTCGCCTCGCCGCAGGCCCGGTGGCACGGTGATGCGTAGGCCCCGGCCACCGGAATCGATGCGCAGCGTCAATCGCCGCGCCCGGTCGCTCTCGACGATCTTGAGCGGCAGCGTGCGGCCGGCAACACAATGCTCCCGCTCCACGACGGGGGCGGGCCTGGGTTTGGTCAGGTTGCGGAAGAAGCCGAATGACATGGCCAGGACGATACGTGATTCGAGGAAAACGAATAGAACAAAAAAGAAACGGCGCCGCTGACGCGACGCCGTTTTTGATTATTATTTATGTCGAGGCAAGTGCCTTACTCGTCAAGCAGGCCTGGCGTGGATTTGCCACCGCCGGTTGTGGGCCCGCCGGTTGTGGGCGACGTCGACTTGTTGCGGTTCGCCATGAAGCGGTCGAACTCTTCCTGGTCCTTGGCGCGACGCAATTCCCTGGCGTATTCGTCGAACTCGCTCAGCATCTCGTCGAGCTTGCGGCGCTCTTCATTGAGCCGCTCGAGTTCTTTTTCGCGCCAGTCGTCGAAAGCGACGTTGCCGGTGCGGGCAGAGCCGTGGCCCCAGCGCGCCGCTTTGTCGGAACCGCGGCGGCAGCCGGCGAAGATGCCGTCGGTCGCGCGGTTGACGTCGCGCTTGAAGCCGTCAAGCCGGTCGCCCCAGATGATGTAGGCGAGCATGGCGAGGCCGAGCGGCCAGAACACCATAAAACCGATCACCATCAGAGCGATGGTCGCCGGCGTCCAGGCCGGACGGATCAATGCAGATGTGTTCATTTTCTCCCAATTCCTTCAGTTGGAGACAGCCAATCCCGGCTGCGTGGAATCGAAATGGGATGAGAAAAACGGCGATTCAAGACAGTGTCGGCCAAAACCGGACAAGCGTTTGAAATGATTATCGCTTTTTGAGCGTTTCAAGGAAAAGGACGACCAGGCCCGCAATCAGGCCCCAGAGCGCCGCACCGACGCCGAATAGCGTCAGCCCCGAGGCGGTGACGGCAAAGGTGACGGTAGCGGCCATGCGTTCGCCGTCTTCCTTCAAGGCGATCGACAGCGCGTTGGCGAGCGGCGCCATCAGCGCCAGTCCGGCGACCAGCACGATCAGGCTCTGCGGCAGCACGGCGAAGATCGCCACCAGCGAGGCGCCGAAAATGGCGAAGACGAGGTAGGCAAGCGCGTAGAAGGGACCGGTCTTCCAGCGCTCGCCCGGATCGGGATGCACGTCGGGGCCGGTGCAGATCGCCGCCGAGATCGCCGCCAGGTTGGTGGTCGAGGCCCCGAATGGTGCCGACAGCAGCGAAAGCAGGCCGGTGACGCCGATCAGCGGGCCGGGTTCCGGGTGGTAGCCCGCCGCCCTCAGCACGGCGAGGCCGGACAGGTTCTGCGAGGCCATGGTGACGAGATAAAGCGGCAGCGCCAGGCCGATGATCGCCGTGACGGTGAACTGCGGCGCAATCAGCGTCAATGTCGAAAGTTCCGGGGTCGGCAGACCACCGACCCGGCCGGTGAGGAACGCGGCAGCGCCGCCGCCGATCAGCACCGCCAGCACCGAGAGCGCCGGATTGAACAGGCGGATGACAAAGAAGGCGGCGATCAGCGGCAGGATCAGCCACGGGTCGACGGGAATCGCCTTCACCGCATTGATGGCGAAGGTGACGACGATGCCGGCGAGCATCCCCGACGCGACCGAGGCCGGTATCCTGGCGATCAGCTTGGTCAAGGGCCTGAACAGGCCGGTGGCAATCAGCAAAATCCCGGTGACGATGAAGGCGCCGACGGCCTCGTTGATCGAAAAGCCGCTCGATGCCGCGATCAGCGCCACCCCCGGCGTCGACCATGCGGCGATGACCGGCATCCTGGTGCGCCACGACAGCCACAGGCTCTCGATCGCCATCGCGAGGCAGATCGCCGTCACCCAGCTCGCGGTTTCGACTTGCGTCGCGCCGACTGCCTTGGCGGCGGCGATGACGATGGCCAACGTGCCGCCGAAGCCGACAATCGCTGCAACGAAGGCGGATACCGGAATGGAAATGCGCATGTCCTAGCCTGCCTGCCGCACGATGGCATTGACCGCCCGCACCAGCATGTCGAGATCCTGAGGCCGCGACAGGCGATGGTCGCCGTCGGGGATCAGCGACAGCGTGACGTCGTCGGCCGGCAGCAGGCCGACCAGTTTCAGCGCATGGCTCGGCGGCACGTCGGCATCGGCCAGCCCTTGCAATATGTGGACGGGGCAGTGGGTGTCGATCGGCCCGGTCAGCACCCGGTTGTTGCGGCCGTCCTCGATCAGCGCTCGGGTGTAGATGTAAGGCTCGGCCGAATAGTCCGACGGCTCCTCGAAAAAACCTTTTTTGGCAAGATCGCGCTTCTGCGCTTTGGTCAGCGCCGGCTCGACCAACTCGGCGGTGAAATCCGGCGCCGGCGCTAGAAGCACCAGACCGGCGATGCGGTTCTCGCCTGGCGTGTGCAATTCCTGGCGCAATACCTGGACCATGCGCAGCGCGATCCATGCGCCCATCGAGGAGCCGACCAGGATTTGCCTGCCTTGCGTGAAATGATTGAAGACGGCGAGACTTTGCGAAAGCCAGTTCGAGACGGTGCCGTCCGCAAAGGCGCCGCCCGATTCGCCGTGACCGGAATAGTCGTGACGCAGGAAAGCCCGGCCTTGCCCGCTCGCCCATTCCGCCAGCTTCTCGGCCTTGGTGCCCAGCATGTCCGACTTGTAGCCGCCGAGCCAGACAATGCCTGGCTCGGCACCCGCAGCGCGCCTGACAGCGATGCTGGTTCCGTCGACGTCGAGAAAAACCGGTGCGGTCATGGCTCACTCCTCACGCAGGTCTTTTGACACAGCGGACGGCTCAACGAAAAGTGCTCGGCAACTTTCTTCGTTTGGTGCAGGCAGAAGTCAGGGAACAGGTGATTTCCTGTGAGCGCTGTGCTATTGACTCCGGCCGCGCGCTCACCACATTGGCGCGTTCGCAATTCTGAATTGAAAACCCCGAACGAAACGGCTCAAGGAGACCACGACCATTCGCAGACCTTTCAAAGCAACGGCGCCCACCAAGGAGGGCCCGCGCTCCAACCGTGACATCCGGGTTCCCCGGGTCCAGCTTATCGACGCCGAAGGCCACAACCATGGCGATGTCTCCATCAACGACGCATTGCTGCTCGCCGAAGAGGCTGGGCTCGATCTGGTCGAGATATCGCCCAACGCAGCGCCGCCCGTCGTAAAAATTCTCGATCTCGGCAAGCTGAAATACGCCAACCAGAAGAAGGCGGCCGAGGCGCGCAAGAACCAGAAGGTCATCGAGATCAAAGAGATCAAGATGCGCCCGAACATCGACAGCCATGACTACGAGACCAAGATGAAAGCGGTCCGGCGGTTTTTCGAGGAAGGTGACAAGGTCAAGCTGACATTGCGCTTTCGCGGCCGCGAGATGGCGCATATGGAACTCGGCATGCAGCTTTTGAACAAGGTTCGCGAGGAAGTTGCACCGATCGCCAAAGTCGAAGCCGAACCGAAGCTCGAAGGCCGCCAGATGATGATGGTGCTGGCGCCCCGCTAAGCGATTCCGCTAAAGCGGTCCCGTCAAAGAAAAGGCCGCTTCGGCGGCCTTTTGTTTGTTTTTGTCTTCGCCATGATTTCTCCGCAAGTTGCATCGACAAGGATTCCGGTTGCCGGTCCTCGCGGCGAAAGGATTGTCCATGGCCGCTGCGGCACGTTCTCCGATTGAAAGATCGTTCGACGAAATGGGCCGCTATCAGCGGCGCCGGCGCGTCCTGCTGGCGCTGCTGGTCGGTGCTTTTTGCGCTTTGCTGATCTTCGGCGGCTCCACCCACGATGAACTGGGCCACGAACGCATAGAGGGGCAGTACGGCATCGCCCTGATACTGATCGGGATTGGCGGCCGGCTCTGGTCGATCCTCTATATCGGCGGCCGCAAGTCGGCCGAACTGGTTGCTACCGGCCCATATTCGGTGATGCGCAACCCGCTGTATTTTTTCTCCACCATAGGGGCCGCCGGCATCGGCGCCCAGACCGGCAGCGTGATCGTCTCGGTGGCGTCGGCGGTTTTGTGCGCGGCCGCGTTCTACATCGTCACACTGCGCGAGGAACGGCATTTGACGACCGTGCTCGGGGCGCCGTACAAGGACTACATCGCACGGGTGCCGCGGTTTTTTCCCAATCCCCGGCTTTATCGCGATCAGGCCGAGGTCACCTTCACACCGCGCATTTTTAATCACACGCTGCGCGACGGCTTGATGTTCGTGGCTTCCGTACCGTTTTTCGAACTCATCGAGTCCGGACAGGAAAGCGGTGTATTTCCCGTCCTCTTCTGGCTGTATTGAACTGCGGATGCCGCGATCGCCGGCAAGTTCCTCGACGATTGGATTCCCGACATGCTCAATGAAGTTAAATCGGCGCAGGCCGAACAAGCGCAGGCCAGGCGTGCGCTGGGCAGGTATCAGCACGCGCGCAGGATGGTGCTTGCCGCCCTCGTGGTCGTCATGTTCGCAGCGCTGCTGTTTGGCCAGTCTGCTTTTCCTCCCGAAAGCGTGCCGCACGAAACGATCGAAATGGTCGGCGTCCTGCTGATCTTTCTTGGCATCGTCGGGCGCTTGTGGTCGACGCTCTATATCGGCGGACGCAAATCCTCCGAGGTGGTTACCGGCGGACCCTATTCGATCACCCGCAATCCGCTCTATGTCTTCTCCTCGATAGCTGCCGCCGGCGTCGGCGCGCAGATGGGCTCGATCACTGCGGCGATCGGCTTCGCGGTGATTTGCGCCGCCGCCTTTCACGTCGTCATCCTGCGCGAAGAGACGTTCCTGAAGGAGGCCTTCGGAACGCCATTCCAGGCCTATATGGCGCGAGTGCCGCGCTTTTTCCCGAAGCTTTCGCTGTATCAGGAAGGCGACACCGGCGGCTTCAAGCCGCGCCTGCTGCGGACGACGCTGCTGGACGGACTGGTGTTCCTCGTTGCCATGCCGTTTTTCGAATCGATCGACGCCGCCCAGCAATCGGGCATACTGCCGGTGCTGTTCCGTTTCCCATAGGCCCATTGTGTGTCGGCAAAGGGTGTGTCGGCACAGGGTGTTGCACGCCGGCCCGCTTTGACGTATAGCACCGCCGTTCCCAAAAACCGCCCGGCAGGGCATGCCGTGGCGGTTTCATTTGCTTTTCGGGCTTTGGTCGGCCTGAAGCGAACAAAAAGCGCGATGATGCGCACATAAACGGAGTAGCAAAATGCCCAAGATGAAGACCAAGTCAGCCGCCAAGAAGCGGTTCAAGATCACAGGTACGGGAAAAGTCCTGTCGGCTGCGGCCGGCAAGCGTCACGGCATGATCAAGCGTTCCAACAAGTTCATTCGAAATGCCCGCGGCACGATGGTTCTGGCTGAACCGGATGGCAAGAAGGTCATCAAGAATTTTCTGCCGAACGGCCTCTAAGGCATTCGGTCTGGACAAGTTTTAAGGAGATCATGACATGGCACGCGTAAAAAGAGGCGTCACCTCGCACGCCAAGCACAAAAAGGTCCTGAAAGCCGCCAAGGGTTTCTACGGCCGCCGCAAGAACACCATTCGCATCGCCAAGCAGGCGGTGGAAAAGTCGCTGCAGTATGCCTACCGCGACCGCAAGAACCGTAAGCGTTCGTTCCGCGCTCTGTGGATCCAGCGCATCAATGCCGCGACCCACGAGCATGGCCTGACCTATGGCCGGTTCATCGACGGTCTCAACAAGGCCGGCATCGAGATCGATCGCAAGGTCCTGTCGGACATGGCCATCCACGAGCCGCAGGCATTTGCCGCCCTTGTGGCCAAGGCCAAGGTCGCGCTCGAGTACCTCAAGAACACCACGCCGAACGCTTTTGAAAGCGCTGTAGCCTAACCAGCGCCTTCCCAAGCACATCGACACTTGATTTGGGAAACCCGCGCTGGCAGGGCTGGCGCGGGTTTTTCTTTGCCTTCAATCGAGTCTGAAACATGAGTGACATGGAAACTCTCGAAAATTCCTTGATGAGCGACATTTCGTCGGCCACCGACGAGCAGGCGATCGAAGCCGTGCGTGTCTCAGCGCTCGGCAAGAAGGGCTCGGTCTCCGAAATGCTGAAGACGCTCGGCTCGATGAGCGCAGAAGAGCGCCAGATAAAAGGTCCGGCGATCAACGGTCTCAAGAACCGCATCACCGAGGCGCTTACCGCGCGCCGCGCCGAACTCAAGGACGCAGCGATCGCATCACGGCTCGCGGCGGAAAAGGTCGACGTCACACTGCCGGTGCGGCAATCGCCGGCCGAGCGCGGCCGCATCCATCCGATCAGCCAGGTCAGCGACGAGATTGCCGCGATCTTCGGCGACCTCGGCTTTGCCATCGCCGAAGGTCCCGATATCGAGACCGATTACTACAATTTCACTGCGCTGAACTTCCCGGAAGGCCATCCGGCGCGCGAGATGCATGACACCTTCTTTTTCCAGCCGGACGAGAAGGGCGAGCGCAAGCTTTTGCGCACCCACACCTCGCCGGTGCAGATCCGCACCATGGAGATGCAGAAGCCGCCGATCCGCATCGTCATTCCCGGAAAAACCTACCGCCAGGATTCCGATGCCACGCACTCGCCGATGTTCCATCAGGTCGAAGGGCTGGTGATCGACAGATCAGCCAACGTCGCCAACATGAAATGGGTGCTGGAGGAGTTCTGCAAGGCCTTCTTCGAGGTACGCCAGGTCAAGATGCGCTTCCGGCCGAGCTTCTTCCCGTTCACCGAACCCAGCATGGAGGTCGACATCCAGTGCGACCGTTCGCGGCCGGGCGAGGTGCGCTTTGGCGAAGGCTCCGACTGGATGGAGATCCTCGGTTGCGGCATGGTCCACCCCAATGTGCTGAGATATGGCGGGCTCGATCCCGACGAATATCAGGGCTTTGCCTGGGGCATGGGCATCGATCGCATCGCCATGCTGAAATACGGCATGCCGGACCTGCGCGCCTTCTTCGACGCCGATGTGCGCTGGCTGTCGCATTACGGCTTCCGGCCGCTCGACATGCCGACGCTGTTCGCAGGCTTGAGCACATGACAGCGGCCCACACCGGCGGCTGCCGCTGCGGCGCCGTGCGGTTCGAGGCTTCGGCCGAACCGCACCATGTCAGCTATTGCCATTGCGGCGATTGCCGGCGGGCCAGCGGCGCGCCGGTATCGGCCTTCGTCGGCTTCATCACCGAGCAGGTCGCCTTCACGGGTAAGGCGCTGAAGATGTTCGAGAACGGGCCGGTGACGCGCTCCTTTTGCGGCATCTGCGGCTCGCCGATCGCCTATGTCGATGAGCGGCTGGCCGACCACATCTACTTCATGCTCGGCGCCATGGACATGCCGGCCTATTTCAAGCCGACGCACCACGCCCATGTGCGCGAGCAGCTTCCCTTCGTGCACATGCCGGATGACTTGCCGAGACATCTGAAGACCAGCGTGCCCAGACCAGACGGAACACAGTCATGAAATTCACCCTCTCCTGGCTCAAGGACCACCTCGAGACCGACGCCTCGCTCAACGAGATCGTCGAGCGGCTGACCTCGATCGGCCTCGAAGTCGAGCATGTCGACGACAGATCGAGCCTAAAACCCTTCGTCATCGCCAAGGTGCTGGCGGCGGTGCAGCACCCCGATGCCGATCGGTTGCGCGTGCTGACGGTCGATACCGGCGACGGCAAGGCACCCGTGCAGGTTGTGTGCGGAGCGCCGAACGCCCGCGCGGGCCTGATCGGCGCCTTTGCAGCGCCCGGCACCTATGTTCCGGGCATCGACGTGACGCTGACGGTGGGCAAGATCAGGGGTGTCGAAAGCCACGGCATGATGTGCTCCGAGCGCGAGCTCGAGCTTTCCGAAGAGCATGACGGCATCATCGATCTGCCGGCCGATGCGCCGGTCGGCACCAGCTTCGCCGCCTATGCCCATCTCGACGATCCGGTCATAGAGATCAATTTGACGCCGAACCGTCCGGACGCGACCAGCGTCTACGGCATTGCCCGCGATCTGGCGGCGAGCGGGCTCGGCCGCCTCGTCGGCGGCGCGATCATGCCGCATGCCGGCAGCGGCATGTGCCCGGTGAAGGTGACGATCGAAGCCCCGGAGCTCTGCCCCGGCTTCGCCCTGAGATTGGTGAAAGGCGTGAACAACGGACCGTCGCCGAAATGGCTGCAGCAGCGGCTGATCGCCATTGGGCTTCGGCCGATCAGCGCGCTGGTCGATATCACCAATTTCGTCACCTTCGATCGCGGCCGGCCGCTGCATGTGTTCGACGCGAACAAGGTCGCCGGCAACCTTACCGTGCGCCGGGCGCGTGACGGTGAAAAGGTGCTGGCGCTTGACGGCCGCGAATACACGCTGACGCCTGACATGTGCGTGATAGCAGACCAGGACGGCGTCGAATCGATCGCCGGCATCATGGGCGGCGAACATTCCGGCTGCGACGAGAACACCACCGACGTGCTGATCGAATCGGCGCTGTGGGATCCGATCACCACGGCCCGCACCGGCCGCACGCTCGGCATCTTCAGCGATGCGCGCTACCGCTTCGAGCGCGGCGTCGACCCGGAATTCATGGTGCCCGGCGTGGAGTTGGCGACCAAGCTGGTGCTGGACTTCTGCGGCGGCACGCCGACCGAAACCGAAGTCGTCGGCTATGCCGGTCACGCGCCGAAGATCGTTTCCTTCCCGCTGTCGGAAGTGAGGCGGCTGACCGGCACAGAGGTGCCCATGGAGGAGAGCCTCGCCATTCTTTCGCGCCTCGGCTTCAAGCCGGAAGGCGCGGGCGATGTCGTCGATGTGGCGGTGCCGTCCTGGCGGCCGGATGTCGACGGCAAGGCCGATCTGGTCGAGGAGGTCATGCGCATCCATGGCGTCGACAACATCGCGCCGCAGCCGCTCGGCGCGCACGATGCCGTCAACGCCAAGATCCTGACTGTCCTGCAGGTCCGCACCCGCGCCGCCAAGCGGGCGCTTGCGGTGCGCGGCATGATGGAGGCGGTCACCTGGTCGTTCATTCCGGCAAAACATGCCGAACTGTTCGGCGGCGGCCAGACCGCACTCAGGCTCGCCAATCCGATCGCTGCCGACATGTCCGACATGCGGCCGTCGCTGCTGCCGGGCCTGATCGCCGCCGCGCAGCGCAATGCCGACAAGGGCATCGGCGATGTAGCGCTGTTCGAAGTGTCCGGCACCTACGAGGGTGACGCGGCCGACCAGCAGCGGCGCGTCGCCGCCGGCGTGCGGCGCGGCACGGCCAAGCTCGAAGGCTCCAGCCGCCACTGGGCCGGCAATGCCGATCCGGTCGGCGTGTTCGACGCCAAGGCCGACGCGATCGCAGCACTTGAAGCCTGCGGTGCGCCGGTCGAGCGGCTGCAGATCGAGGCCGGCGGCCCGGCCTGGTATCATCCCGGCCGCTCCGGCACGATCAAGCTCGGGCCCAAGGTCATTTTGGGCACGTTCGGCGAGTTCCACCCGAAGACGCTGGAGGAACTCGACGTCTCCGGGCCGCTCTGCGGCTTCGAGGTTTTCATCGATGCCGTGCCCGAGCCGAAGGCCAAGCCGACGCGGACAAAACCGAGACTGGAACTGTCCGCCTTCCAGGCGGTCAAGCGCGATTTCGCCTTCGTTGTCGACAAGGCGGTCGAAGCCGGCACGCTGACCCGCGCAGCCCTTGCCGCCGACAGGAAGCTGATCACCAACGTCTCGGTCTTCGATGTTTTCGAAGGGGCGTCACTCGGCGCAGCCAAGAAATCGATCGCCATTGAAGTGTCGATCCAGCCGGTCGAAAGGACGCTGACCGACGAGGATTTCGAGGCGCTGGCCAAGCGCATCGTCGAGAATGTGCATAAGCAGACCGGTGGCGTGCTCAGAGCCTGACGCTGCGAGCACATGGCGATCACTGTCGTGCCGTGGTGAGCCGAGTATTCTCCGCAGAAGTTGGCGGGACAGCGCCCTCTCTGTCCTGTCGGACATCTCCTCCGACAGGGGTGAGAGTGGCTGTTTCGCCGTCCCGCCATCTTACGGCGTTGGCAGTTGGCGAAAGTGGGAGAGATCCAATCTCCCCACTTGAGGGGAGATGTCCGGCAGGAGAGAGGGGGGTGTCTCGTGCCCACGTCTCGCAATTGTTGCGCGGGGCTCGAAAAAGGCGCATCGAAACGCCCCGTTTCGATTACTCCGTAGATCACCGTTCATCCATTGACCAGCGGAAGCATTTCTTCGGTGTAGCGCTTGCCGACGACCTTCTCCGGCGACAGGGCGTCGCCAATGGCCGCCACTTCCGCCCGGCTCAGCGCAATCTGTGCTGCTGCCGCATTCTGCTCGAGATGGCGGGTTTTTCGCGCACCGGGGATCGGCACGATGAAATCGCCCTGATGCAGCACCCAGGCGAGCGCCAGCTGCGCCGGCGTCACGCCCTTGTCCGCCGCCATTGTCTCCAGCGTGGCGACAACGGCCGCATTGGCGGCCATGGCGTCGGCCTGGAAGCGCGGTAGTCCACGCCGCCAGTCATCGGCACCGAGCACCTCTGGCTTGGCGATCGTTCCGGTCAGCAGGCCGCGGCCGAGCGGGCTGTAGGGACAAAGCCGATGCCGAGTTCGCGGCAGACGGCGAACACCTCTTCCTCCGGATCGCGGCTCCACAGCGAATATTCGCTCTGCACGGCTGATATCGGATGCACCGCATGCGCCCGGCGAATGGTCGCGGCACTCGCCTCCGACAGGCCGAGCGCGCGCACCTTGCCCTCGCGCACCAGCTCGGCCATGGCGCCGACCGTATCCTCGATCGGCACATTGGGATCGACGCGATGCTGGTAGTACAGGTCGATCACCTCGGTGCCCAGCCGCTTCAATGACGCTTCGGCCACCGCCTTGACGTGTTCGGGGCGGCTGTCGACACCCGCCATGCGCTCGACGCCGTTGCCTTCTTCAAGGATTTTGAAACCGAATTTCGTCGCGATCGTCACCTGGTCACGCACCGGCTTCAGCGCCTTGCCGAGCAGGATCTCATTCTCGTACGGGCCATAGACCTCGGCCGTGTCGAAGAAATTGACGCCGATATCGACGGCGCGGCGCAGTGTGGCGATCGCGTCCACCTCCGGCTGGCCGCCATAGCCGAAGCTCATCCCCATGCAGCCGAGGCCGACCGGATAGACGTCAAGTTCATTTCCAAGCTTGCGGGTTTGCATCACGCGTCTCCTTGTTGTGATGCGACAGAGATAGCGCCTTGCACCGCGTTCTATAATCGGCTCTTACTCGCACGGGCTGTTCTAAAAAATAGATCAATGAACCGAACGCATCTCTCCCAACTTGCGGTGCTGGCAACCGTCGCCCAGTGCGGCAGCTTTCGCGGTGCGGCCAAGGAGCTCGGCATAGCGCCCTCCGCAGTCAGCCATGCGGTTTCCAGCCTGGAGGCGCGTCTTGGCGTGCGGCTCCTGGCGCGCAGCACGCGCAGCGTCGCCCCGACCGAGGAAGGCGCGCAGCTGCTCGAGCGGCTGAGGCCGGCGCTGTCGGAAATCGATCTGGCGCTGGAATCGGCTGTCGAGGCGCGCGACCGGCCGGCTGGCAATCTCCGGCTGACCGTGCCGCGCACCGCCGCCCACCTGGCGCTGACGCCGCGGCTCGGTGCCTTTGCATCGGCCTATCCCGACATCGTGCTGGAGATCGTCATCGAAGACCGCTTCACCGATGTGGTCGAAGGCGGCTTCGACGCCGGCGTCCGGCTCGGCGAGAGCCTGCAACGCGACATGATCGCTGTGCGCATCGGTCCAAACCTTCGCGGCGCCGTCGTCGGCGCGCCATCCTATTTCGCGACCATGCCCAGGCCGCGCCATCCACACGATCTCGTCGGTCACCGTTGCATCCGCTTCCGTTTCTCCAGCGGCATCCTCTACCGCTGGGAATTCGAGAAGGACGGCGAGGAGATCGAGCTGGCGGTGCAAGGGCCGCTGATCCTCGACGAGGACCATCTGATCGCCAATGCGGCGGCCGACGGCGCTGGGCTTGCCTTCCTGTTCGAGGACTATGTCCGCGAGGCGTTGGCCACCGGCCGGCTCATTCGCGTGCTGGAAGACTGGTGCCCGCCCTTCGACGGTTTCTTCGCCTACTATCCGAGCCGCCGCCAGATGCGGCCGGCGCTGCGAGCCTTTGTCGATTTCTTCAAGATAGAAAGCCGGCTTGTAGGAGCGTCGTCGGCTTCGACATGACACATACAGGTAGAAGGGGATAGCCTTTGCAGGACCTGGTTTCCTCCCCCTTTGCGGAGACGAGGAACCCAAGCTCTGCGGAGGGCAGCGCCGGCATCCGAACAAGCCGCAGACGATCGGCTTGCTCGCTGCCATGCTTCGCATTGGCTTTTTTGCCGATTTCAGGCAAACCTCCACGCCTGCAATTTGAAGAGGGAGAAGCCTGATGTTCCGATGGGGTGTTTTGTCGACGGCCAAGATCGGCCGCGAGCATCTTTTGCCTGCAATGGTCGAGGCGGAGAACGGCGTGCTGTCGGCGATCGCCAGCCGCGACCTGTCGAAAGCCCGTGCCCTGGCCGATCGGTTCGGCGCCCCCCATGCCTTCGGCTCCTATGACGAGCTGCTCGCATCCAGGGATGTCGACGGCGTCTACATCCCGCTGCCGACCGCCCAGCATGTCGAATGGACCGCCAAGGCGATCGAGGCCGGCAAGCATGTTCTGGTCGAAAAGCCGCTGGCGCTCGACGCCAGGGACATTCCGCCGCTGATCAAGCTGCGCGACGCCAAAAACGTGCTGGTCTGCGAAGCCTTCATGGTCGTCTACCACCCGCAATGGGTCAAGGTGCGCGAGCTGATCGCCAACGGCGCCATCGGCCGGCTGCGCCATGTCCAGGGCGCGTTCTCCTACTACAATGTCGATCCCAATAACATGCGCAACCAGCTCGACCTCGGTGGCGGCGCGCTGCCCGACATCGGCGTCTACCCGACGGTGTCGACGCGCTTTTCGACGGGCAAGGAGCCGCTGCGCGTCCAGGCGACGATCGAGCGCGACAAGACATTCGGCACCGACATCTACTCCTCGATCCGCGCCGATTTCGGCGACTTCGAATTGTCGTTCTATCTGTCGACGCAGATGGCGGCGCGGCAGGTGATGGTGTTCCACGGCGAGAAGGGCTTCATCGAGGTGCTTTCGCCGTTCAACGCCGGCATCTACGACCACCATCGCATCGAGCTGCACAACCAGAACCACAGCGAGGCGCAAGTGTTCCGCTTCCCCGGCATGCAGCAATACCGGCTGGAGGTCGAGGCCTTCGCGCGGGCGGCACAGGGCGGCACCGACCGCGTCTTCACGCTGGAAGAGTCCGTGCTCAACCAGAAGGTCATCGACGCCATCTTCCGCGCCGGCGAGAAGGAAGGCTGGGAGACGGTCTGACAATCGTCAGCCGGGGAGGAGAGCCGGGGGAGAAAGTGGCTGACGATGCGGATGTGATCATTGTCGGCGCCGGCCTTGCCGGGCTCGTCGCGGCGGCCGAGCTGGCCGAGGCCGGCAAGAAGACCATCGTTGTCGACCAGGAGCCTGAACAGTCGCTCGGCGGCCAGGCGTTCTGGTCGCTTGGCGGCATCTTCCTCGTCGATTCGCCCGAGCAGCGGCGCATGCGCATCCGCGATTCGCATGATCTGGCGCTCGAGGACTGGCTTGGCACCGCCGCCTTCGACCGTGCGGAAGATTTTTGGCCGCGCCGCTGGGCCGAGGCCTATGTCGGCTTCGCCGTCGGCGAGAAGCGCTCCTGGCTGACGCAGCGCGGCATGAAGTTCTTCCCAATCGTCGGCTGGGCCGAGCGCGGCGGCGGCAACGCCGTCGGCCACGGCAATTCGGTGCCGCGCTTTCACGTCACCTGGGGCACCGGGCCGGGCGTGCTCGACCCGTTCGTACGGCGCGTGCGCGAGGCCGAGAATAGCGGGCTGATCCGATTCAAATTCCGCCACCGGGTCAACGAACTGACGCAGACAGGCGCCGCCGTGAATGGCGTGCGCGGCGACATGCTTGAGCCGAGCGATGTCGAGCGCGGCCGCAGGAGTTCGCGCGATATCGCCGGCGATTTCGAGCTCAAGGCGCAAGCGGTCATCGTCGCCTCCGGCGGCATCGGCGGCAATCCCGAGCTTGTCCGCAAAAACTGGCCGCAGCGGCTCGGCACGCCGCCCAAGTGCATGATCTCTGGCGTTCCCGACCATGTCGACGGCCGCATGCTGGCGATCACCGAACAGGCCGGCGGCAGCATCATCAACCGCGACCGCATGTGGCACTATGTCGAAGGCATCAGGAACTGGGCGCCGCTCTGGACCGACCATGCAATCCGCATCCTGCCCGGCCCGTCGTCGCTGTGGCTCGACGCCCGCGGCAAGCGCCTGCCGGTGCCGCTCTATCCCGGCTTCGACACGCTGGGCACGCTCAGCCACATCATGAGCACCGGCTACGATTATTCCTGGTTCATCCTGACCAAAAAGATCATCCAGAAGGAGTTCGCGCTGTCGGGCTCCGAGCAGAACCCCGACCTCACCGGAAAAAGCTGGCGCCAAGTGCTTGGCCGCGCCACATCGGGCGTTCCCGGTCCGGTAAAGGCGTTCATGGAGAAGGGCGAGGATTTCATCGTCGAGCCTGATTTGCCGGCGCTGGTCGCCCGCATGAACGCGCTTGTCGGCGGCGAGCCGCTGCTCGAACTGGCGCAGGTCAAGCACGAAATCCGCGCCCGTGACCGGCAGCTCGACAATCCGTTCTCCAAGGATATGCAGATCACCGCTTTGCGCGGCGCCCGAGCCTATCTCGGCGACCGGCTGATCCGCACGGCCAAGCCGCACAAGATGCTCGACCCTGCCAATGGGCCGCTGATCGCGGTCAGGCTCAACATCCTGACCCGCAAGACGCTGGGCGGTTTGCAGACCGATCTCGACAGCCGCGTCCTGGGTACCGATGGCCAACCGGTCGAAGGATTGTACGCGGTTGGCGAAGCCGCCGGTTTCGGCGGCGGCGGCATGCATGGCTATGCGGCGCTGGAAGGGACGTTTCTTGGCGGCTGCATTTTTTCAGGCCGCAGCGCCGGCCGGGCGGCGTCGCGGGCAGTGGGGTAGGACCCTCACCAGATCCATTCGCCGCGTCCCAGAGCCGATACCGCGTCAACGATCCGGGTAAAGCTCGAGCGCGCACGACCGACCGTGTGCCGGCCTCTGAGATAGCCATGCACCAGCCCCGGCTCTTCGAACCAGTAGGCGTGACCCTCCTCCGCGACGAGGCGGTCGCGATAGGCCTCGCCGTCTGACGACAGCGGGTCGCATTGGGCGGTGATCAGCACAGTCGGCGGCAGATTGGCAAAATCGGCATCGGCCAGCGGCGACAGCGTGAGATCGCCGGTGCGGTCTTCGCCGCCGGTCCTGATATTCGTGTAGAAATCGAGGTCGCGGACCGTCAGCATCGGCGCCTCGGCATGGGTCACGTAAGAGCTTTGCGAGCGGTCGCCGCCAAGGCCGGGATAGATCAGCACCTGGCCGATCGGCCTTCGTGCATGGCCGCGCGTCGCATGGCTGACCGCGGCGGCAAGATTGCCGCCGGCGCTGTCGCCGCAAAGCAGGATCGGGCGCTTGTAGGTCGTCGCCGCCCATTCGAAGGCGCTGATGGCATCGTCGAAGCCGGCCGGATGCAGATGTTCCGGCGCCAGCCGGTAATCGACCGAAACCAGCTCATAGCCGGTGCGGCTGCAAAGCTCGGCGCAGAGGTCGTCATGGCTGTCGAGCCCGCCGAGGATATAACCGCCGCCATGGAAATAAAGCACCATCGCCGCCGCTTCCGGCGCGGGTGTGCGGTAGATGCGGATCGGGATGGGATGCGAAGGCGTGGCAATGGCGGTGGTCTCCGCCGTAACGTTGTCTGGGTGGCCGGCAGAGAATTCACGGCACATGCGGTCGTAGATGTCGCGCTGCTGATCGATCGTGTAGTCGATCGCATCAGGCGGATAGTAGGAATTGGTCCGCTCGATGAAGGCCCAGGTCTCGGCGTCGATCAGTTTTTTGTAGTCGGTCATGGACGCTGACCGGATCGCAACGAATTCGCCTGGACACCCCCCTCTGGCCTGCCCTGTTTGACAGAATTTGGCATCTCCCCCTCAAGGGGGGAGATTGGCAGCTTCGGCCTTGCAGCCCATCTTGCAACGTTGGAGATTGGCGAAAATCGAAGCGACATCCGATCTCCCCCCTTGAGGGGGAGATGGCCGGCAGGCCAGAGGGGGGTGTGACGGAGTGCCGTCATTTCAACAATACCTTCACTTCCCCTTCCACACTGGGTCGCGCTTTTCGGCAAAGGCGCGAAAACCCTCGAGATTGTCCTCCGAGCCGTACAGTGCGTCAACCGTCGGCAATTGGCGGCGCGTCACCCGGTTCATCGCGTCCTGGAAGGTGAGTGCTTCGGCGACCCGCGCCGTCTCCTTGATCGCGGCAAAGACCAGCGGCGGACCGCCGGCGAGCAGTCGTGCGATCTCCCAGACGCGATCCTCGAGCTTCTCCTTGGGCAGAACCTCGTTGACCAGACCCCAGCGATGCGCTTCGGCGACATCCATCCAGCGGCCGGTGAACAAAAGGTCCATGGCGACATGATAGGGAATGCGCTTCGGCAGCTTGATCGTCGCTGCATCGGCCAGCGTGCCGGCGCGAATTTCCGGCAGCGCAAAGGAGGAGTGATCCGACGCGTAGATGAGGTCGCAGGACAGCGCCAGCTCGAAGCCGCCGCCGACCGCCATGCCGTTGACGCAGGCGATGACCGGCTTGTTGAAATCGCGCAGCTCCTGCAGCCCGCCGAACCCGCCGACGCCATAGTCGCCGTCGACAGCATCGCCGCCGGCCGCGGCTTTCAGGTCCCAGCCGGCGCAGAAGAACTTGTCGCCGGCGGTCTTGACGATGGCGACCCGCAGATCCGGATCGTCGCGGAACGCCTTGAAGGTCTCGCCCATCAGCCGCGAGGTGTTGAGGTCGATAGCGTTGGCCTTGGGCCGATCGAGCGTGACTTCGAGGATCGTGCCCTCGCGGCGGGTGGTGATGACGTCAGACATTCTAGTTTTCTCCAAGCACCAGCAGCGCGTCGGCGATCCAGGCGCCTTTGCCTTGCGCGCAGACGATCAGCGGGTTGATGTCGAGCTCCTCGATCTCGCCGGCATTTTTCTGCACGAAGGCGGCGATGCCTGATATCGCCTCGATGGCCGCCGCGAGATCGGCCTTGGGCCGGCCGCGATAGCCTTCGAGCAGCGGGAACAATTTGAGCCGGCGCAATGCCGCCTCGATGTCGTCGCGGGTCGCCGGCAGCATCAGCGTGACGCTGTCGCGCAGCAGCTCGACCAGCACACCGCCGGTGCCCAGCGTCATCACCGCGCCGAACATCGGGTCACGGGTGAAGCCGACGAGCAGTTCGGCGACGCCGTCGCGCACCATGCGCTCGACATAGAGGCCGGTGCCGAGCGCATCGAGATCATGGGCGGCCGTGCTGACGGATTCGGCGTCCCTGAGGTTGAGCCGAACCGCGTCAAGCTCGGATTTGTGGGTGACGCCCAAAGCCTTCAGCGCAACCGGAAAACCGAGCGCCATCGATGAGATGACCGCCTCGACCGCATTGCCGGCGCGTTCACCCCTCGGCACGGGGAGCCCGGCCTCGATCAGCCGCGCTTTCGCCTCGGCCTCATCAGGCGTGACATGCTCGCCGGCCGGCGCCCCGGAAGCGGAGGTGTCGATCGGCTGCGCCTGCGGCTCGCGCCAGGCCCAGCCGATGAAGGCGGCCGCCTGGGCGGCGTCCATGGCTTCGGAAATGCCGAACAACGGCACCATGCCGCGTCCCATCAGCCCGGCGGTGTATTCCTCGGGCAGGTTCTCCGGCAGCGAGGAGACGATCGCGCCCTGCGCCTTGTTGGTCTTCAGCGCCGATTCGAAGGCGCGCAGCGTCGTCCACCAGTCGGTGTCGGAGCAGCGGTCGGGGCGCGGGAAATCGAGCACCAGCATGTTGAGGTCGAAGCCGCCCGACACCATGGCGGTGAAGGTGGCGGTCATCGCCGGCTCGTTGTTCCAGATGAAGGTGTGGTAGTCGAGCGGGTTGGCCACCGCAACCAGCGGCCCGAGCGTCGATTTGACGTGGGCGCGGTGGGTGTCGGTCAGCGCCGGGAAATTCACCCAGCGGCCTTCGGCGCTGTCGGCCATGACAGACGCCTCGCCGCCCGAACAGCTCATCGACGACAGCCGGTAGCCGGGCAGGGGACCGGTGACGTGCAGCAGCTTCAGCGCCTCGATGAAGGCCGGGATGGAATCGACGCGGGCGATGCCGAGCCGCTTCAGGAAGGCGCCCGAGGCAGCGTCCGAGCCGGCCAGCGACGCGGTATGCGACACCGTTGCTAGCCGCGCCTGCTCGGAGCGGCCAACCTTCATGGCGATGATCGGTTTCTTCAGCTCTCGCGCCCGCGCGGCCAGCCTTTCGAAGCCGGCTACCGAATCGAACGCCTCGATATGCAGGCCGAGCGAAGTGACCCGATCGTCCTCGATCAGGCCGAGCGCCATTTCCGAAAGGCCAGTCTGTGCCTGGTTGCCGGCGGTCATCAGAAAGGCGATCGGCAGGCCGCGCTTCTGCATCGTCATGTTGATGGCGATGTTCGACGACTGGGTGATGATGGCGACCCCGCGGCCACCCTCTGCCAGCCTGATGCCGCCATGCTGGTCGGGCCATAAAAGCGCGCCGTCGGCATAATTGATCAGGCCGTAGCAGTTCGGCCCGATGATCGGCATCTGGCCCGCCGCAGCGACCAGTTCCGCCTGCAATCGCTCGCCATGCTCGTCATAAGCCTCGGTCTCGAGAAAGCCGGCGGCAAAGCAGACGGCGCCGCCGGCACCGCGCTCGGCCAGCGCCTTGACCACCTCGATGGTCAAATGCCGGTTGACGCCAACAAAGGCGGCGTCCGGGGCGCCGGGTAGATCAGCCACCGAACGGTAGGACTTGCGGCCGGCGACTTCGTCCTTGGTCGGGTGCACCGGCCAGATCTCGCCGGCAAAGCCCATCTTGATCGACTGCGCGACGACGGCGGCGGCCTGTGCGCCACCGAACACGGCGATCGTTCGCGGGCGCAAGAGGCGCTCAAGTTTGTGCATTTATCAGCCCCCGAACGGGCGCAGCAGCGCCCGTGAAATGATGTGGCGCTGGATTTCCGACGTGCCTTCCCAGATGCGCTCGACGCGGGCGTCGCGCCAGATGCGTTCCAGCGGCAGATCGTCCATCAGCCCCATGCCGCCATGGATCTGGATCGCCTCGTCGGCGACGAAGGCAAGCATTTCGGTGGCCTTCAGCTTGGCCATGGCCATGTCCTGATCGGTGACGGTGCCCTGATCGTACTTCCAGCCGGCTTCGAACACCATCAGGTCGGCCGCTTTCAGTTCTGTCGCCATATCGGCAAGCTTGAATGAAACGCCTTGGAACTTGCCGATCTGCTGGCCGAACTGCTGGCGCTGCGCGGCGTATTCGATCGCATGGCCAAGCGCCCGCTCGGCCCGGCCGAGACAGGTGGCGCCGACCTGCAGGCGGGTCGCGCCAAGCCACGAATTGGCGACGTCGAAACCCTTGTGGACCTCGCCCAGAACCTGGGCTCCGGGTAGCCGGCAATCGTCGAATTCGAGGATGGCGTTGGTGTAACCGCGGTGCGAGACGTTGCGGTAGCCGTCACGCACCGTAAAACCCTTGGTGCCCTTGTCGACGAAGAAGGCGGTGATCTTCTTGCGTTTTCCACGCGGCGTCTCCTCTTCGCCCGAAGCCATAAAGACGATGGCGAAATCGGCAAGATCGGCATGGCTGATGAAGTGTTTGGTGCCGTTCAGCACCCAGTCGTCGCCGTCCTGAACCGCGGTCGCCTTCATGCCGCGCAGATCGGAGCCGGCACCCGGCTCGGTCATCGCCAGGCAATCCCATTTCTCGCCGCGAATGCAGGGATAGAGATACTTTTCGCGCTGCTCCGGCGTGCCGGCCAAGAGGATGTTGGATGGCCGCGCCACGCAGGTCCAGTGCAGTGCGTAATTGGCGCGGCCGAGTTCCTTCTCGTAAAGCAGCCAGGTCACCGTATCGAGGCCGGCGCCACCGACCTCCGCAGGCATGTTGGCGGCATAGAGCCCGGCTTCGATCGCCTTGGCCTTGATCTCCTCGATCAGCTCGCGGCGCAGCACGCCGGTGCGCTCGACCTCGCGCTCATGCGGGTAAAGCTCGTTCTCGACGAAGGCGCGCGTCGTCTCGACGATCAGTTTCTGTTCCTCGGAGAGGCCAAAATCCATGGTCTCAGCCTTTCTTCTTTTTCTTCGGCTTTTCGGCCTTGGCCTTCTCGGCCGCCTTGGAGGCGGTGGGCTTCTTCGCCGCAAGCTTGGCGAGCTGCTTGGTATAGTCCTTGTGCAAAGCGCCGGCGCCCCAGCCCCTGCCTTTGTTCTGCTTCGAGAGCGCATCCATGATGGCGACCAGATTGTCGTCGCGGATCTTTTCGAGCTCGCGGATCGACAGGCCATCCGCCTGATCGTCCGACTGCGTGGCGATCAGGTCGACCAGTTCGTCGTTGAACTCCGGCACATCCATCAGCTTGGTCCACGGCCATTTCAGGCACGGCCCGAACTGCGCCATGAAATGGCGCATGCCGGCCTCGCCGCCGGCGACGCGGTAGACCTGGAACATGCCCATCTGCGCCCAGCGCAGGCCGAAGCCATAGCGCATGATGTCGTCGAGTTCCTCGACCGTGCAGATGCCGTCCTTGATCAGCCACAGCGCCTCGCGCCATGCCGCCTCCAGCAGGCGGTCGCCGACGAACGCCTCGATCTCCTTGCGGATCACCACCGGTTTCATGCCGATCGAGGCGTACATCTCCTTGGCGACCTCGATCGCCTCGGGAAAGGTCTGCTCGCCGCCGACGATCTCGACCAGCGGAAGCAAATAGACCGGGTTGAATGGATGGCCGACGACCAGCCGTTCCGGATGCTTCTTCATCGCCACCTGCATGTCGGTCGGCTTGATGCCGGAGGTCGAGGAGCCGACGATGGCATTGGCCGGCGCATAGAGGTCGATCTCGGCCAGCACGCGGTGTTTCAGGTCGAGCCGTTCCGGCACGCTTTCCTGGATGAAATCGGCATCGGCGACGGCGTCGGCAATGGTCTTGGCAAAGGTCAATTTGCCTTCTTTTGGCAGGCCGTCGGGCAGCATCTGCTTGTAGGCGCGGCGCGCGCCTTTCATCACTTCGCCGACCTTGCGCGCGGCTTCGGGGTCGGGATCGAAAATCGACACGTCGATGCCGTTCAAGAGCAGTCGCGCCACCCAGCCGGCGCCGATGACGCCGCCGCCGATTACAGCTGCCTTGGTGATGATGCTCATGCGGAGGCTCCGGTTCTTGTCCTGGCTTTTTCCAGGTCGATGAGAGGCACGCGCTCGCCGGCGCGGATCACGGTGGGGTCATAGGCCCTGCGCGCAAACACCTCGAGCACGAAGGGCCGGAAGAAGTCGATCGGCAACGTCTCGTAGTCGGGGTCGAAGCTCGACTGGTCCCAGCGCTCACAGAACTGGTCGCAATCGTCGAAATAAAGGTGGCCGGCGAAACGGTCGCGCGCACGCGGATTGCCGCCGAGATGGTGGGCGTAATAGAGGCGCTGGAAGTCGCCGTGCTTTTCCACAACCCAGGTGCACTGCTCGCGCACGAAAGGTTTTAGGACCGAAGCTGCATATTCGTCGTGATTGTACGGTGCGTAGACGTCGCCGATGTCGTGCAGCAGGGCGCAGACGATCCAGTCGGTGTCGGCGCCGTCGCGCCATGCGCGCGTCGCCGCCTGCAGCGAATGGCCGAGCCGGGTGATCTTGTAGCCGGACAGGCCTTCGTCGAGTTGGACAAGCGCGTCAAGCAGCCGTTCGCCGGTCTTCGCCGCATAGTCGATCTCGTGCTCGGTGAGGAACGCGTAATCGTCGCGGTCGCCATCCTTCATTGCGGTGAATTTCACGGTCTTCATCGGCGGCTCCTCCCTACCGATTGCTTGTTCAAAGCGGTGCGCGCTTCGTCAAATTGAGCTTCTTGCGCACTTCATCGGGGCCGATGACCCTTGCGCCCATGTTCGACACGATGCTGACCGCCCGCTCGACCAGCTGCGCATTGGTTGCCAGCACGCCCTTGTCGAGCCAGAGATTGTCCTCGAGCCCGACGCGGACATTGCCGCCGGCCAGCACCGCGGCGGCGGCATAGGCCATCTGGTTGCGGCCGATGGAGAACGCCGACCAGGTCCAACCTGACGGCACATTGTTGACCATCGCCATAAAAGTGTTGAGATCGTCCGGCGCGCCCCATGGCACGCCCATGCACAATTGCACGAGAGCATCCGGGTCCAGCACCTTTTCCTCTACCAGTTGCTTGGCAAACCACAGATGGCCGGTGTCGAAGGCCTCGATCTCCGGCTTGACGCCAAGCGCCGTCATCATGCCGCCCATGGCGCGCAGCATGCCTGGCGTGTTGGTCATGACATAGTCGGCCTCGGCGAAATTCATGGTGCCGCAGTCGAGCGTGCATATCTCCGGCAGGCACTGGCGCACATGTTCCACGCGGTTGGTGGCGCCGCCCATATCGGTGGCTTTCTCGTTCAGCGGCAGCGGGTTTTCCGGCGAGCCGAACACCATGTCGCCGCCCATGCCGGCGGTCAGGTTCAGCACCACGTCGACGTCTGCCGCACGGATGCGCTCGGTCACTTCGCGATAAAGCTGCACGTCGCGGCGCGGCCTGCCGGTTTCGGGGTCGCGCACATGGCAGTGGACGATCGCCGCACCCGCCTTTGCCGCGTCGATGGCCGAATCGGCGATCTGCTTGGGCGAGCGCGGCACATGCGGGCTGCGGTCTTGCGAGCTGCCGGACCCGGTTATGGCACAGGTAATGAAGACCTCACGGTTCATCGCAAGCGGCATCGACTTTTCTCCCAATCAGCACAGATGGCCCCGATCAAACATGGACCCAATCGAACAGATGGCAACAATGCCTGACTTGCCGGAAACTGTTTTCCATTTTACGAAGTGCGTATGATGAAAAACGAAAAGTCGTCGATCTTTCGCGCCGAACGGTTGCCGCTCAGGGTGACGCTGCTGGTGTTTTCCGGGTCGTCGATCATGTGCGTGGCCTCGGCCGTCGATCCGCTGCGCGCCGCCAACCGTATTGCCGGCGAGACGCTGTTCGATTTTAGGCTGGTTTCGGTGACCGGCGAAGCGCCGGTCACCACATGCGGCCTGCCGGTTGCGGTCAGCGGCCGCTTCGATGCGGCGGATACGACGGATGTGCTTGTCGTCGTCGCCGGTTTCGGCACGCAGAACTATGCCACGTCGGCCCTGCTTGCCGGCCTGCGCCGAGCGGGGCGCGCCGCACGCGCCTGCGGCGGCGTCGAAGCCGGTACCTGGCTGGTCGCCCGCGCCGGTCTGCTGGAAGGGCGCAGCGCCACCACCCATTGGGAGGACATGGAGGATTTCTCCTCGGCCTTTCCCGAGGTCGACGTTCGCCCCGACCGCTATGTCATCGACGGGCCGGTCTTCACCTCCGGTGGCGCTTCGCCGACCTTCGACCTGATGCTGCATCTGATCCGCACGCGGCTCGGCATGGCGGTCGCGCTCGATGTGGCAAGCGTCTTCATCTACGACCAGGCACGCGCCGCGACCGACGCGCAGCCTTTGGTCTCGCTCGGCCGCCTCGACGGCTACGATCCGCGGCTTGCGCAAGCCATCCGGCTGATGGAAACCCACGTCGACCAGCCCTTGACCATCGCCGCGGTGGCAAAGCGTGCCGGGGTGACGGCACGTACGCTGGAAAGCATCTTTCGCAAGTCGATCGGCGAGACGCCGGGCGCCTATTATCTCAGGCTGCGGCTGGGTGCAGCGCGCCGGCTGGTGGTCAACACGCGCGTGGCCATGACCGATATTGCCGGGCGAACGGGGTTCTCGTCCGCCGCGGCATTTTCCAGGGCGTTCTCAAGAGCTTTCGGCGAAGCGCCGGTCAGGCTGCGCAGGAGATAGTCGGGATCAGGCAGCGTCCTGGCGGTCGCTTTTGCCGTCGATCTGCGAGCGCATCTGTCTCGCAAGGTGGGTCTCGAAGCGGCTGGCGACCGCGCGGTCCCATTCGTTTGCACCGCGCGCGCCATCCTTCGGATGCGGCAGCGCCATCAGCCGGTCGATGATCGATCCCTCGCCAGATGAGAGCAGGGCGTCGATTTCGCGTTCGTGCTGCATATCGGTTCGCCTCCTTCTTTCTGTTCCCGCCACGAACCACATATACAAGATTCGTGACGGCTGTTTGAAGGCAAGAGCGAGGCGATTGAGGGGCGGTGCGAGGCAAAACCTTGTCGTCGGTTCCGCCCTCGCGCAAAGCTGTTCCGGGCCGGCGGGTCGGTCAACAGACCCGCCGGTGCGGCACCTCAGACGTATCGGTTGACGATATTCTCGAGCAGTTCCTGGCGGCCGGATTTCGGCTGCGGCTCGATCTTCTTCTTGACGACGCGCTCGGTGATCTCCTCCAGCGTCCGCTTGCCGGCAAGCATCGCCTTGGCCTCGGCCGAGTTCCAGCCGGCATAGCGCTCGGCCAACGGTCCCGACAGCGCCTTGTCCCCGACCATGCGAGCGGCGGCCTTGAGGCCGCGTGCACAGCAATCCATGCCGCCGATATGGCCAATCAGCAGATCCTGCGGATCGAGCGACTGTCGCCGAAGCTTGGCGTCGAAATTGGTGCCGCCGGTCTTGAAGCCACCGGCCTGCAGGACCTGATAATAGGCCAATGCCATCTCCGGCACGTTGTTGGGGAACTGGTCGGTGTCCCAGCCCGACTGGTAGTCGTTGCGGTTCATGTCGATCGAGCCGAAGATGCCGAGCGCATTGGCCAGCGCCAGTTCATGCTCGAAGGAATGGCCGGCCAGGATCGCATGGCCCTGCTCGATGTTGAGTTTGACCTCCTTCTCCAGCCCGAAGCGCTTCAGGAAGCCGTAGACCGTGGCGACGTCATAGTCGTACTGGTGCTTTGTCGGCTCCTGCGGCTTCGGCTCGATCAGGATGGTGCCCTTGAAGCCGATCCGGTGCTTGTAGTCGACGACCAGGTTGAGGAAGCGGCCGGTCTGTTCCTGTTCGCGGGCAAGGTCGGTGTTGAGCAGCGTCTCATAGCCCTCGCGGCCGCCCCACAGAACATAATTCTCGCCCTTCAGCCGCTTGGTGACGTCGATGCAGTGTTTGACCGTCGCTGCCGCATAGGCAAAGACGTCCGGGTCGGGATTGGTGGCGGCTCCCGCCATGAAGCGGCGATTGGAGAACAGGTTGGCCGTGCCCCAAAGCAGCTTGACCCCGGTCTTCTTCATCTTCGCCGCAAAATAGTCTGATATCTCGTCGAGCCGCGCGGCACTTTCAGAAAAATCTTTTCCCTCCGGCCGCACATCGGCATCGTGGAAGCAGAAATAGGGAACACCCAGCAGCGAAAACATGTCGAAGGCGACATCGGCCTTGAGCTTGGCCAGTTCCATCGTGTCGGTGCCACCGGCCTCGGCGAACCACGGCCGCTCGAAGGTCTGGCCGCCGAACGGATCGCCGCCTGGCCAGGCGAAGGAATGCCAGTAGGCGACGGCAAAGCGCAAATGGTCTTCCAGCCGCTTGCCGGCGACAACCTCATCGGGATTGTAGAACCGGTAGGCCAGCGGATTGGTCGAATCCGGCCCCTCGTATTTGATCTTCTGGATGTCGCCGAAAAAGCCGCTGGTCATGTCTGTCTGTCCTCTCGCAGGGTTCGGTCCTGATTACCTCAGGCGTAATTGGTTTCGCGCTGGCGCTGGATGAAAAGGGTCATGTCAAAGCCAATCAACCACGGAGACAGACCATGACCGACCTCAA
Source organism: Mesorhizobium sp. WSM4810 (assembly GCF_055811235.1). Classification (NCBI taxonomy): domain Bacteria; kingdom Pseudomonadati; phylum Pseudomonadota; class Alphaproteobacteria; order Hyphomicrobiales; family Phyllobacteriaceae; genus Mesorhizobium; species Mesorhizobium sp. WSM4810. The sequence goes on from NZ_JBVVQV010000010.1 coordinate 110,139, forward strand.
CACGATCGCCGAAAACTACATCGCCGCCTGGAACGAGAGCGATGCCGCGCGCCGGCAAGCCTTGCTCAAGGCGGCCTTCACCGATGACGTCAGCTACCGCGATCCGATCATGCAGGGAGACGGCCACAATGGCCTCGCCGCACTGATCGATGGTGTCCAAAAACGATTTGCCGGCTTCCGGTTCTCGCTGAAGGGCAAGCCGGACGGGTTTGGCGACACGATCCGCTTCTCGTGGAATCTCGGGCCGGAAGGCACCGATTCCGTCATCGAAGGCACCGACATCGGCGTCATCGAGAATGGCCGCCTGAAAAGCGTCACCGGCTTTCTCGACAAGGTCCCGGCACAGTGAGGTGATCTCGGGCCGCGGCGTGGGTGGGAAACCACTCACGCCGTGGCCGCCTTGATAGCCGGGTAAAGCAAGCGGTAGCGCTGATAGGCATCCGCATAGGCGTTGCTTAGCGCGGCGACCGGCTCGATTGTGGCATCGGTGGCCGGCGCCGTGCACACTCTGAGCGGTTCGGCGCCCGTCGCCGCGATCAGGCCAAGCCTCGCTGCACCGAAGGCGGCGCCGAAATCGCCGTCGGCGGGAATGTCGACGGGCAGGCCGAGCGCGGTGGCGATTGCCTTTAGCCAGTAGTGCGAGCGCGAGCCGCCGCCGATCGCCGTCACCCGCGTCAGCGTCGTGCCGGCTTTGGCCAGGGCTTCGAGACTGTCGCGGAAGGCGAAAGCCACGCCCTCCAGCACGGCCTGGGTCAACACGGCGCGGCTCGATTCATGCGCAAGCCCGGTAAACGAGCCGCGAATGGCCGCATCATTGTGCGGGGTGCGCTCGCCCGAGAGATAGGGCAGGAAGGACACGCCGGTCGGCGCCTTCAGCGTATCGCCGAGCTCGGCGGTCAGCTCGCCGGCGCCTTTGCCTGAAATCTCGGACAGCCAGTTGAGCGAATCGGTTGCCGACAGGATGACGCCCATCTGGTGCCAGGTGTCGGGCAACGCGTGGCAGAATGTGTGCACCGCGCTTTCCGGGTTGGGCAGATAGGACGCATTGGCGGCAAACAGCACGCCTGACGTGCCAAGCGAGACAAAGGCCTGGCCGGCGGCGACCGTGCCCATGCCGCAAGCCGACGCCGCATTGTCGCCGGCGCCACCAGCGATCGGGATGCCCGCCTGCATCCCCCATTTCGAGGCCAGTTCGCTGCGCAACGCGCCAGCCTTCTCAGTGCCTTCGACCAGTGACGGCATCTGCTTCTCGTCGAGCGACGTGGCGGAAAGCAGGTCGGATGACCAGCCTCGCTTGCCGACATCGAGCCAGGACGTGCCGGCCGAGTCCGACATCTCCGAAATATGCTCGCCGGTGAGCCAGAGCCGCAGAAAATCCTTTGGCAGCAAGACCTTTGCCAGTTTGGCGAAAATATCCGGCTCATTGTTTCTCACCCAGACCAGCTTTGGCGCGGTGAAACCGGGAAACACGATGTTGCCGGTCAGCTTGCGAAAGCGCGGGTCGGCGTCGAGCTTGGCGGCCTCGGCATGGCTGCGCGTGTCGTTCCACAGGATGCAGGGGCGCAGCACCTGGTCGCCGGCATCGAGCAATGTAGCGCCATGCATCTGGCCGGAGAGGCCGATTCCTTTGACGGCGGCGAGCTGTTCTGGATGAGAAACCTTGAGCTCGGCGATCGCTCCCTCGCAGGCGCGGATCCACTCGGCGGGGTTCTGCTCCGACCAGCCGGGGTGCGGCCGAGACACGTCGAGTGACGCGTGGCCGGAGCCGATGATGCTCTGCCCGGCATCGATCAACAGCGCCTTGACGCCCGACGTGCCCAGATCGAGGCCGAGATACATGGTGTCCTCCCATTGTCATTAATTTTTTCGGATCTCGAAAAAATCTGACTTGGCAGTTTTTAAGACAAGATCCGCCTCCGGTCAATTCTCCGACAAATCGGCAGCTCGCCGCGAAAGCAGCGCCGACAGCGGGCTGTCGGGCCGCGCCAGCGCGCGTTCCGCGGCAAGTGCCCTTGCCAATGCACGGTCGCCCGACCGCAGCGCTGCCTCGATCAGCGTCAGGTCGACGACGTCGCGTTGTGCATGACTGCCGCCGAAGCGGTGGGCGATCGCCCGGATGGGCCGGATCAGGCGGACCGTCTCGGCATAATTGCCTTCGCCGAACGCCTTGATGGCGAGCCTCACGGGATGGCCGACATCCCGGGTAAAGGCGGCGTTGTCGTCGTTGGCGTGCATGGCCTCGTGCTGCGCCTCGAGCAAGGTGCGAGCCGGCGTCTCTTGGCCGGCGCCGACGAGGGCCATCATTGCGTGGGCATCGTTGAAGGCATAGTTGCCGGCGCTCGCCTTCGCCCAGTTGGCGGCGAGCGCCGCCCAGCGGCCGCCGACATCGACGCCGCCGAGATGCAGCCGCCACAGGATCGCCGAAGCATCGACCATGTTGAGCGCCAGCGTCGAGCGTTCGCCGTAGATTGGGCCGTCATAGAGCGCCAACGCCTCGTCGGTTTCGCCGAGATCGTAGTGGAACAGCGCCAGATGCCACCAATTATGCACTTTCAGGAAGCTTTCACGCGTCCACGCGTCGGGGTTGGCGCGCATCCAAGCGATGCCGTCCCTTTGCCGGCTCTGCATTTCCATGACATGGGCGACGGCGTGCTGCGCCCAGCCGTCGCGCGGCTCGATGTCGACTGCCATGCGGCCAAGCTTTTCGGCGCGCGCATAGTCGCCCATTTCCTCCAGCCCGAAGGCCTGCATGCCGAGTACGGCGTGGTAGCCCGGCATGCCGCTCTGCCACGACGGCAGCGCGCGGCCGATGCGGTCGCGCAGCATGCGGGCATTGCCGGTGAAGAAATCGATCTGGTGCCCGGTCTGCAGCGCCAGCGCATCGAGCGGAAACTCGATGGCGATATTCTCGAGCAGACGAGCGGCTTCATGCCAGCGTCCTGCGGCAAGATGGCCAAGTGCTGCGACATGCGCCTGCTCGCGCGGCGTGGCTGCAAGCGGCAGTGCCGTCTCGTGGCATGTTTTGGCCACGGCTGCCGCCTCGCGCTCGGTGGCGAGGCCGAAGAGATAGCCCTTGAACACATGCGCCATGACAAAGCCGGGATCCTCGGCGATGGCGCGATCGACCGAGCCGACCGGGTCGCCGATGAAGCATTGCAGTTCGCGCACGGCCTGGCTGTAGGACGAGAACCCGGCCTCCGTCGCGCCCGAAAACGTCAGCCCGAATGCGTCCCTGACTGCCACGTCATGTCCTCAATTGCCCGAGCGCATCGCCACTGTGGCGATGCCGGCGCCGACCAGCAGCGTGCCGCCGGTGCGGTTGAAGATGCGGATCGCCTTCGGGTTGCGAACGACGTTGCGTGCCCTTGCGGCGATCAGCGCGTAACCGAAGGCATTGGCGAAGGCGAGCGCCAGGAAAGTCGTCTCGAAGATCACCATCTGCGTCCAGAAATCGGCATGCCGGTCGAGGAACTGCGGCAGGAAGGCGACGAAGAAGGTGATGCTTTTCGGATTGAGCGCGGTGACCAGCCAGGCATGCGCCATCATCTTGGCCGAGGACACCGCGTCCAGGCGCGGCTCGGCCTTGAGCGTGCCGCCGGCGCGAAACAGCTTTATGCCGAGATAGATCAGATAGCCGGCGCCGATCACCTTCAGCACCGTGAACACGGTGCCCGACGCCGCCAGCAGCGCGCCAATGCCCAGCATCGACAGCGTCATCGCCGTAAAATCGCCAAATGCCACGCCAACCGCCATCGGCAGCGCGGTGCGCCAGCCCTGGCCGAGCGCATAGGATACGACCAGAAGGATGGTCGGGCCGGGAATGACAAGAAGGATCGTCGAGGCGGCGGCAAAGGCGGCCCAGTTTTCGAAGGACATGTTCGTCTCCTTGAGCTCAAAGAAGAGGATAAATCCTTGGGCTCACAAAGATGTAAAGGGGCAAAAATCGAAAATGCCCCTGGTTAACATCAGGCGACGGTTCTTCACGCTTTTTCAACCATGATTGGTGAAAATGCACTCTATCCGGCCGGACCGTGTTTCCCGCCGACAGCGTAGGGTTTGGGTAGATGCGCGAGTTGCCGCAAGGTCTGAGGCCGCCGCACAATGGCGACGAAATCGAAATTTCCGAAATCCAGCTTTCCCGCCGCGCAGTGTTGTCCGGCGCCGGTGCGCTGGGGCTGCTCGGCGTCGCCGGCTGCAGCCAGACGCTCGACCTGTCGGCGCTGCAACTCGACGGCGTCACCACCGGCGCGATCACCCCTGTCCGCCCGAGCATCAGCGTCGACAAGAACATCACCAGCCCTGGTGTGATGTATGCCTCCGTCACCGACGGCGGCTTCACGCTGCCGGAAGTGCCCTACCTCAAGGTCAAGCCGGAGTTCCGCCGCCAGATCGTCGTCGACCCGACTGGCGAGCAGCCCGGCACCATCGTCGTCCATTCGCAGGAGCGGCTGCTCTACTTGGTGCAGCCCGGCGGTGACGCTATCCGTTACGGCGTCGGTATCGGCAAGGAAGGCTTTCGCTGGTCCGGCCGCGCCAACATCCAGTACGGCAAGGAATGGCCGACCTGGAGGCCGCCGGCCGAGATGATCGCCCGCAAGCCGGAACTGGTGAAATGGCAGGCCGGGCAGCCCGGCGGCCTCGACAACCCGCTCGGCGCGCGTGCGCTGTACATCTACCAGAACGGCCAGGACACCGGCTACCGCATCCACGGTTCGCCCGAATGGTGGAGCATCGGCCAGGCGATGTCGTCGGGCTGCGTTCGCCTGATCAACCAGGACATCATCGACCTCTACAGCCGCGTCTCCAGGAAGAACCCGGTCGTCGTCGTCTGACCCTCCCGGTCATCGTCTGAACTCGAGGCGGCTGACGCGGCCGCTCGACTCTCCCGTTGCGCGATCTCGCAAGACAGGCGAATGTGCCCTGCAAAGTCACTGCTCGGGAGACGTGAAGCATGTCCGGAACTTTTGTCATCGCGCAAGGCGGCGGCCCGACCGCCGTCATCAACCAGACGGTGGTGGGCGCCACACTCGAGATTCGCAGGCGGCATCCCGGCGCCAAGGTGTTGGGCTCCATCCATGGCGTGCGCGGCATCCGCGACGGCAACTATGTCGATCTTTCGGCTATCCCTGAGGACCGGTTGCGGTTGATTGCGGCGACGCCGAGCGCCGCGCTTGGCTCGACGCGCGACAAGCCGGACGAGGCCTATTGCGAGATCATCCTCAACGGCCTGAAGAAGGCTGCCGCCGATGCCTTCATCTATATCGGCGGCAACGACACGTCCGGTACGCAGCAGATCCTGACCGACGCCGCCGGCGGCAAGATGGCTTTCGTCCATGCGCCGAAAACCATCGACAATGATCTCGAGGAGAACGACCACACGCCCGGCTTCATTTCGGCAGCCGAGTTCGTCGCCGGCGCCTTTCTCTCGGTCGACCTCGATTTCCGTGCTCTGCCGGGCATCTATGTCGGCATCGTCATGGGCCGGCACGCCGGTTTCCTCACCGCCGCCGCCGCCGCATGGCAGCTAGATCCCGACAGTGGCCCGCATCTCGTTTATGTGCCGGAGCGTCCGTTCTCGGCTGCAGCCTTCATCGACGACGTGCGCGCCACGCTCGATCGCCACAAGCGCTGCATCGTCGCAGTCTCCGAAGGCGTCAGCACCGCCGACGGCAAGGCGCTGGTCGAAAGTCTTGTGCCGCCGGACAAACTGGAGCGCGATGCGCATGGCAACGTCAAGCTGTCGGGCAGCGACCTGCCGGCCGCCCTCGAGCGCGCGCTGGCCGAAGGATTGCCGGGCAAGCGGGCGCGCGTTGATGCGCTCGGCTACATGCCGCGCGGCTATGTCGGCGCCATCAACCCCGTCGATGCGCAGGAAGCCTTCGATGCCGGCGTCTTTGCGGTCGCTGTCGCCGAACAGGGCGGAGGCTCGGTGGCGCTGCAATATGACGGCGAGAAAACCGTGCTGAACAAGGTGCCGCTGAAAAACGTTGCCGGCAAGACCCGTCACATGCCCGACGATTTCATGCTGCCGGATGCCAACCAACTCTCCGACGCAGGAATGGCCTATCTGAAGCGGCTGGTTCCCGAAAAGTACAAGGTTGGAAAACCGTTCGTCTGATGCCGGCTCGCTTCTGATGCCGGAAATCTCGTGATGCCGGATATCTCCTGAATGCTTGACTGGTTCAGCAAGACCGTCATCGACGCCGATACGACGATGCTGACCGAGCCGTTCGTGCATGATTTCGTGCGCGCCAACATCTGGCATCTGCGCGGCCGCGACGTCGACCTGCTTGTCGACACCGGCATGGGGATTTGCCCGCTGGCGCCGGAGATCGACACGCCTGATGGCAAGCCGCTGCTCGTCGTCGCCACCCACATCCATCTCGACCATGTCGGCTCGCTGCACGAATTCCCGCTGCGGGCGGGGCCGAGGATGAGTGCCGCGCAATTCGACAGCATGGACGACGCCGTCACCTACGTCCACATGTTTCATGATCTCGACGGCGCCGTCTCGAAGCTGCCGGCGCCGGGCTGGAAAGCGGCCGACTACAGAATCCCGCCGGCGCCGCTGACGCGGACGCTTGACGAGGGCGATCTGGTCGACCTTGGCGACCGGCAATTCCGCGTGCTGCATCTGCCCGGCCATTCGCCCGATTCGATCGCGCTGTTCGATGAGGCCGACGGCCTGTTCTTCGCCGGCGACGCCATCTACGACGCCTTGCTGATCGACGACCTGCCGGATTCCGACCGATCAGCCTATCGCCGAACCATGCAGCGGCTGCTCGATCTGCCTGTCAGCATCGGCCATGGCGGCCATGGGGCAAGCTTCGATGCCAAACGGATGCGCGAGATCGCCACCGGTTATCTCAGGCGAACAGACGGCGCATAAGCCAAGAATCTGGTTGCCCGCCAGAGTATCTTTGACAACATTGGTGAAGGCCGACAGGCGGCCTGATGCAAACGGATTGTCTCGATGGTCACCCGCGGCTTCTCTTCAGGACGAAAGCCCCCGAGGGATGCGGATGCGCGTATCCCGCCGGGGCAGTATCTCGAGCAAGGGTTTCCGGTGCTGTCGGCCGGGCCGACGCCGCGTGTGCGTACCGAGGACTGGTCGTTCACGCTCAAGCACGGACCGCGGCCGATCAAGACGTGGAACTGGACAGAGTTCAACGCGCTGCCTTTGACCAAGATGACGCGCGACATCCATTGTGTCACCGCGTGGACCAAGTTCGACACGGCGTGGCAGGGTGTGCTGGTCGACGATATTCTGGCGGATGCCGGCATCAAGCCACCGACGGCCTTCACGCTGGCGCTGTCCTTCGACGGCTATACCACCAACGTGCCGACGCAGGATCTCATTGCCGGCAAAGCGATGGTGGCGCTGCTCTACGAAGGCAAGCCGATCACGCCGGACCATGGCGGCCCGGCGCGGCTTCTGGTTCCGCATCTCTATTTCTGGAAGTCGGCCAAATGGCTGAACGGGCTGCAGTTCACCGAGCGCGACGAGCCCGGCTTCTGGGAGCTGCGCGGCTATCACATCTATGGCGACCCGTGGCGTGAGCAGCGCTATACGGGCGATCCATGAGCGATGGGCCGGCGGCGCAGTCGCCCTGGCAGACGGTGACCATCGCCCGCATCGAAAAGCGCACGCCGCGCGTCACCAGCTTTTTCCTCCAGCCGTCGCGGACCTTCGCCTATCGTGCCGGGCAGCATGTCGATGTCAGGCTGACGGCGCCGGACGGCTATCAGGCGCGCCGCTCCTACTCCATCGCCTCGGCGCCGGAAGCCGGCGAGACGATCGAACTGGCAATTGAAAGGCTCGATGACGGCGAGGTCTCCCCCTTCTTCCACGATATCGCGGCGGTTGGCGATGAGGTCGAGTTGCGCGGACCGCTCGGCGGCCACTTCGTCTGGTCCGACAGCGACGGCGGCCCGCTTCTGCTGGTCGGCGGCGGGTCCGGCGTGGTGCCGCTGATGGCGATGATCCGCCATCGCGCCGCGCGCAGATCGGCGGTGCCCGTGGCACTGGTATTTTCCGCACGGGTCTGGGACGAGGTGATCTTTCGCGACGAGTTGATCGACCTCCACGATCGCCGGGGCGGCTTCGATCTGGTGTTGGCGCTGACCCGCGAGCCGGCCCGGCGCCCGGCGGACTATTCACGGCGGATCGACGTTGCGATGATAGAGCAATCGATGGTGCGGCTGCCCGCACCGCCAAGGTTCGCCTTTGTCTGCGGCTCGAATGCCTTCGTGTCGACTGCCGCCCAGGCGCTGATCGATGCCGGCGTTCCGGCAAGCCTCATCCGCACCGAGCGCTACGGAGTTTAAGCTCCCCGGTCAGGCGTCGATCTCGAGCGCCGTCAGCGGCTTCGAACAGCAGGCCAGGATGAAGCCGTCGTCGATCTCGTGATCGAGGATGCCGCCATTGTGGCTCATCTCGACTGTGCCCGAGACCTTTTTCACCTTGCAGGTTCCGCACAGGCCGAACTCGCAGGCTGCGGGAATTCGTACGCCCGAAGCGCGCGCCGTCTGCAGCACGGTCTGGCCGGCAACGCATTCGGCATCGATATCCGAAAGCGAAAAGCGGATCGGCGTTGCGGCCTCGGCAGGTACCTCGACCCCGCGCTCTGCCGGCCCACCCTTTGCCGGCCCACCCTCTGCCGGCGAACCGAACGGGGCCGGTATTTCCTCCACCGCCGGGGCCGCAAAGCTCTCCTGATGGTAGTTGGCCATGTCGAAGCCGGCCGCCTCCAGCATCTGCCGCACGGCGCGCATGAACGGGTCGGGGCCGCAGCAGAAAATTTCGCGCTCGCGAAAATCGGGGGCCAGCAGCGGCAGCCGTATCGCGTCGATCCGGCCCATATGGCCGAACCAGCCCTCGCGGCTGGACCGCTCCTCGATCATGAAGCCGAGCGTCAGGCCCGGCATGCGGCTGCCGAGCAGCTCGAGCTCCTTGCGGAAGATGATCTCCTCGGGCTTTCGCGCGCAGTTGACGAAGCCGACATCTGTCCATGGCGCGCAGTCGTTCAGCCAGCGCAGCATCGACATCATCGGCGTCACGCCGGAGCCGGCCGAAATGAACAGATACTTGGCCGCTGGATGGCTGTGCAGCGAAAAGTCGCCCGCCGGCCCATAGGCCTTCACGTGAACGCCGGGTGTCAGATTGTCGAACATCCAGCGGGTGCCGAGGCTGCCGGCCTGCGCTTTCACCGTCACCGCGATCGAGAACGGCCGCGACGGCGAGGACGACAGCGTATAGGTCCGCATCATCGGGCCCTCGGTGGTCGGCAGTTCCAGCGTCACGAACTGTCCCGGTCTGTAGCGGAACCAGGTCTGGTTGTCAGAGCGGAAGGTGAAGGTCTTCACGTCAGGCGCCTCGTCGCTGACGCCGATGACTTCCAGCACCTGGAGCCTGTCGTTCCAGGGCGCCATCTCGTCGAGATGGCGGTAGAGGCCAAGGTCCGACATCGCATTCATCCCCTTGACCTCGTTCAGGCGACGCTGCGCAGCGCCGGCCGCCCGGCTTCGGCAAGGCGCGGCCCGATGAAGGAGGCGTACCATTCGACGAACTGGATGACGCCGCCCTCATGCAGTTCCGAATAGGGGCCGGGCTCATAGGCCGGCGACAGGACGCCGAAGGCGTTTTCCTCGACAATGCGACGGTCCTGGTCGTTGGTCTCGGTCCAGACATGGGTAAGCTCGGCGAGGTCGTAGTCGACGCCTTCGACCGCGTCCTTATGGACAAGCCATTTGGTGGTGACGGCCGTTTCCGTGGCGCTGATCGGCAGCACGCGGAAGGTGACGGCATGATCGCCGAGGATGTGGTTCCAACTCGTCGGATAGTGATAGAGCAGCAGCGAGCCGATACGGTCGGTGGAAACGCTGTCGGAAAGGCCCCTCTTCACCGCGCGTCTGCCCGTCATTGTATAGCTGACGGCGTCGCGCAGCAGCGGCGCGCGGGTGGCGCGATACTGCCCGGCAGGATCGATGCGGAACTTGCTCGGCAAGCCCGCCGCCTCGCATTTCGCCCAGTGCGCGAGCATCTCCGGATCGCTGTCGGCGCCCTGCACGCCGGTGACGGTCGGCGCTTCCGGGAATGTCTTGCAGAGTTCCGGATGGTTGCCGGCGCAATGGTAGCACTCGCGGTTGTTCTCCCAGACGAGTTTCCAGTTGCCCTTCTCGACGATGGTCGATTCGAAGGCGATTTTTGCCTCGCGCAGCCGGTGCGGCAGGAGGTAAGGCTCGATCATGGCGCGCATCGGCGCGAAGTCGGCCGGCTCGTTGGCCAGGCAGATAAAGATGTAGCCGCCAACGCTTTCGCAAGCCACCGGCTTCAGGCTGAACTGGCTCTTGTCGAAGCCGTCTGCCATCTGGCGAGCAAACAACAGCCGGCCGTCCAGTTCGTAGGTCCACTGGTGATAGGGGCAGACGAGCTTCGCCGCAGTGCCCTTGTCGGCATTGCAGACACGGCTGCCGCGATGGCGGCAGGAATTGTGGAAGGCATTGATCTTGCCTTGCTGGTCGCGGACCAGCACGACCGGATAGTCGCCGATCTGGGCGGTGATGTAGCTGCCAGGTTTCGGCAACTCGCAATCGTGGCCGATGAACAGCCAGTCGCGATACCAGATCAGCTCCATGTCGAGCTTGAAGAAATCTGGATCGGTGTAGAAGGGCTGCTCGAGCGAATAGCCTTGCCTACGGCCGTGCAAGAGCCTCAGCATGTCGTTGCGCGCGTCCATGTCCTGTCCTCGTGTAAGGACTGAACTGGTGGTGATGGAGGGAGGACCGCTTGCACGCCGGCGACAGGGCCGGAGATGCATCATCCACCTCTTGACCGCCCACCGCGATCAGTCGAGTCTAAAAATCTCGGGCTGGTTTCCGGGCTCTGGAGTGTCCTTGCGGACTCATCGCGACACCTTCCCAGGCTTGTGGCCCAGTGGTCTCCCGTTGCGACTTGAACTCCACCACCGTTGCGGGGGCAGCGCCGGGTTCTGACCGGCTTCCCAATTCTCCGCTTCGTCGTCACCAAGCGGCACCTGAGATGGCGTGATCTAATCATGCCGGCCGGCTGACTGTCGGCATGAAAGCGACATCGTATCCATGCGGCGCGACACGGCGGGCGAAACCAGCAGGTTTATATCTGCAGGGCTGAAACACCACTTTTTCGGCGGCCACTGTCTTCTGCCGTGACATCGAATCCGACCCGCGGCGGAGATCAGGAAGGATAACAGTTTACAAAAGTGACTATTAGCCGCTTCTAAAATCGAACCGAACGGTTCGTTTCTGTTGACAATGCGTGCAGCACGCTGTGAACGCAAATTCGCCAATCCGTCAAATCATGAATGGCTAATTTTGAATAAGATATTGAAAACAAACCATAAAACCATGGTAGTAGATGCCTCTGGTACAATTTCAAGGTGTAGATTCTTGGTCCACATGGAACAACTTCGTGATTGGAATCCGCCGAATGGCCTTCCCACATCGGGGCTGTCCGAACGACGCGCATCCTCCCAAGACACGCCGCTAGCCGGACGGAAGACTAAGATACTGGAGTCCTAAAAATGAAAAAGATCGCTCTTGCTACCGTCGCCGTTCTGGCCATCACCGGCAGCGCCTTTGCCGGCAGCGACCATTATGGGTCCAACGCCGCCAACCAGCCGACTGCTGCGATCGACAGCTCGTATACGGCCTCTGTCCAGACGCCGGCTCACGCTGAAAAGCAGCCCGTTGGCCAGGGCGCCGACCGCAACCTTTTCGGCAACAATTAACAGCTGGTCCCAAACAGCAAAGTGGCGGTCCGCCGCTCGGGATCTGAGGAACTCAGGAGTACTTGAAATGAAGAAGCTCATTCTTGCCACCGCAGCCATTGTGGCGGTCTCCGGCGGCGCTTTTGCCGGCAGCGACAACTTTGGATCGAACGGTGCCAACCAACCGGCCGCCGCGGTCGACAGCAACTCGTACACGGCTTCGATTCGGAATTCGGCTTCGGCGCAGAATCCGGTTCCGGCTGACGAGAAACCCGTCAACGGCAGCGACCGTAACCTGTTCGGCAACAACTAACAGTTCGTTCCAACAGCGGCGGCGGCATTTGCCCGCCGCGCTGGTGGAACCAAGAAAATCCAGTAGTTTTGAAAATGAAGAAGATCGTTCTTACCGCTGCCGCGCTTTTGATTGCTGCCGGCAGCGCTTTTGCCGGTAGCGACAACTTTGGCGGAACCGACATCAACAAGCAGGCGACCATCAACGTCGACAACACGCAGACGTCTTCGGTACGCAATACCGGCTCGCCGGTCTACAAGCTGCTCAACTCGTCGGGCGACTTACAGAAGTCCGCCCCGCAGGGCAGCGACCGGAGCCTGTTCGGCCGCTAGCGCATCGGCCCGAAAATCGGTTCGATTTTCGGAAAGCACGATGCGCAGCGTTAAAGTGTTAGAGCGTACTTTTGTGCGTCCACTTGGACGCACGTCGCTCTAACAGCGACCGGAACGCACAAGAGCGGCGGGCTTTGCCCGCCGCTCTTGTTTTTGGGTCACCAAACTCCATCAGTTCGGCTGCCGCCTCTCAGGCTGCCTTTGCTTCCGCTTTGTGGAGCGTGAATGAATGTCCGTCGGCATCGAAAATATGCAGGTCGCCGGCATCGGCATTCAACCGCAGCGCAGCGCCGCGCTTGACCTCGACATTGCCTGGCAGCTTGGTCACCAGCGGCAGGTCGGCGCGGCCGATGTCGACATAGACGAGCTGGACCTCGCCGAGCTGCTCGACATAGTCCACTGTTCCCTCGAAAAGATAATCGGCGCCGGTGGCGATCGTCAGATCCTCCGGCCGCACGCCGAAGCTCACCGAAGCGCCCGTCGCCGAGGCCGGCGTGGCGATCGGCACCGTCGCCTTGCGGCCGCCGACATGGCTGACGATGGTCGGGTTGCCTGATTTGTCGATCGTCGCCGGCAGGATGTTCATGGCCGGCGAGCCGATGAACTGGGCGACGAACAGATTGCCGGGTCTCTTGTAGAGCTCCATCGGCGTGCCGACCTGCTCGATATGGCCCTCCTTGAGCACCACGATGCGGTCGGCCAGCGTCATCGCCTCGACCTGGTCGTGGGTGACGTAGATCATCGTTGTAGCAGGCATCGATTCCTTGAGCTTGGCGATCTCGATGCGGGTGGCGACGCGCAGGGCCGCGTCGAGGTTCGACAGCGGCTCGTCGAACAGGAAGACCTTGGGGTTGCGCACGATCGCGCGGCCGATGGCGACGCGCTGGCGCTGGCCGCCCGACATCGCCTTGGGCAGGCGGTCGAGATATTTGGTCAGCTGCAGGATTTCCGCCGCCTGGCGCACTCGCTTGTCGATCTCGGCCTTGCTCTCCTTGCCGATCTTCATCGAGAACGCCATGTTGTCGTAGACGGTCATGTGCGGATAGAGCGCATAGGACTGGAACACCATGGCGATGCCGCGCTTCGACGGCGGCACGTCGTTCACCACCTCGCCGGCGATCTTGAGCTCGCCGGAGGTGATTTCCTCAAGCCCGGCGATCGACCGCAGCAAGGTCGACTTGCCACAGCCCGAAGGGCCGACGAAGACGATGAACTCGCCCGACTTTATGTCGAGGTCGATGCCGTGGAGAATGTTGAGATTGCCGTATGATTTCTTCACTTGCCTTAGCGTGACATCGGCCATGGGTTCCCTCCAGTGAACTGCAAATTCAATCGATACGCCCGAACCAGGCGCCGTAGCCGCCGAGGCGGATAAAGCCGGCGTCAGTCTGTTCCGAAAACCCGTGGCCCGGCAAGGGCTGCAGCGAGCGTCCGCCGAGATTGACTTCGGCCGGTCGGCTGCCGAGATTGAAGGCGCAGACGATCTGCTCATTGCCCTCGCGGCGCGTGAAGGCGACCGTATCGCCCTGGCTTTCGATGAACTCGATGTCGCCCTTGGCCAGCGCCGGATGCAGACGGCGGAAAGCGAGAAAGCGCCGGTAGTGTTCGAGCAGCGAACTGTCGTCGCCCTGCTGCACATCGACCGCCTGCGAAAGGTGCTTGGCAGGCACGGGCAGCCAGGGCTTTGCCGTGGAGAAGCCGCCATTGCCGTCGGCGCCATTCCAGACCATCGGCGTGCGGCAGCCGTCGCGGCCCTTGAATTCCGGCCAGAACCGGATGCCGTAGGGGTCCTGCAGATCCTCGAATTGCAATTCCGCCTCGCCAAGACCGAGTTCCTCGCCCTGATAGATGCAGGCCGAGCCGCGCAGCGACATCAGCAGCGCCGAGATCACCTTGAGATAAGCGGTCTGGTCGGCCTCGCCGGCCGCCCAGCGCGAGGCAGTGCGCATCACGTCGTGGTTGGAGAAGGCCCAGCACGACCAGCCGTCGCTGGCGACCTCGCCAAAGGCTTCCAGCACCGAACGCACCTTTGCCGCGCTGATCTTTTCGGGCGCCAGGAAGTCGAACGAATAGCACATGTGCACGCGCTTGCTGCCGGCGGTATAGGCCGCCACCACCTCCAGTCCGCGCTGCGAATCGCCGACTTCGCCAACCGCCGCCGTCGCCGGAAATTCGTCGAGCAGGGCGCGGAAGCGTTCGAGGAAGCCGAGGTTTTCGGGGCGGCTCTTGTCGTAGAGATGGTCCTGGTAGTTGTAGGGGTTGACGGAAGGAGCGGTCTGGTCGTTGCGCTGTTCGGGCGGCAGCGGCGGATTGTCCTCGAGGCCCTGGCTGTGGAAGTAGAAATTGATGGTGTCGAGGCGGAAGCCGTCGACGCCGCGCTCCAGCCAGAAGCGGGTGACATCGAGCAGCGCGTCCTGGACTGCGCGGCTGTGGAAGTTGAGATCGGGCTGCTCGGCCAGGAAATTATGCAGGTAGTATTGTTGGCGGCTGGTGTCCCACTGCCAAGCCGAACCGCCGAAGATCGACAGCCAGTTGTTGGGTGGCGTGCCGTCGGGCCTGGCGTCGGCCCAGACATACCAGTCCGCCTTCGGGTTGGTGCGGCTCGAGCGGCTTTCCTTGAACCACGGATGGATGTCGGCCGTATGCGACAGCACCTCGTCGATCATCACCTTGAGCCCGAGCCTGTGCGCCTCGGCGGTCAGGGCGTCGAAATCGGCCAGCGTGCCGAACATCGGATCGACGTCGCAATAGTCGGACACGTCGTAGCCGAAATCCTTCATCGGCGACTTGAAGAACGGCGAGATCCAGATGGCATCGACGCCGAGCGCCGCGATATAGGGCAGCCTGCCGATGATGCCCCTGAGGTCGCCGATGCCGTCGCCGTTCGAGTCCTGATAGCTGCGCGGATAGATCTGGTAGATCACCGCACCTCGCCACCAGTCGCGGTCGACGGCGAAGTCGGGACTCAACGTCGCTTTCACAGCGGATTGCATGATCTCAGCCTCCCTTCACCGAGCCGGCGAGCAGCCCGCGGACGAAATAGCGCTGCAGCGAGAAGAACACGATCAGCGGCACGACAATGGTGATGAAGGCCGATGTCGTCAGGATCTCCCAGTCGCCGCCGCGCGAGCCGAGCAACGCGTTGAGCTTGGCGGTCAGCACGATCTGGTCGCCCTCGGTGCCGAGGAAAACCATCGCGACCAGCAGATCGTTCCACACCCACAGGAACTGGAAGATGGCGAAAGAGGCCAGCACCGGGAACGACAGCGGCAGCACGATCTTGACGAAGATCTCGAAATCGCTGGCGCCGTCGATGCGCGCCGATTCCATGATTTCTCGTGGCAGGCCGGCAATGTAGCTTCTCAAGAGATAGATGGCGAAGGGCAGGCCGAAGCCGGTATGCGCCAGCCAGATGCCGAGATAGGTTTTCGACGGCACGCCGAAGAAGCTGCCGACGCCGTTGTAAAGCTTCAGCAGCGGGATCAACGACATCTGCAGCGGCACGACCAGGAGCCCGATGATCACCGCTAGGAGCAACGCCCGGCCGGGAAAGCGCATCCAGGCCAGCGCATAGGCCGCGAACGCCGCGATCAGGATCGGGATGACGGTCGCCGGAATGGTGACGGTCAGCGAATTCATGAAGGAGCGGCCGATGCCTTCCGAAAACAGCACCGTATTGTAATTGTCGGTGGTGAATTTCGGCGGCGCCGACGAGGCGTAGTAGACGCGCTGGCCACGCTCGCCCTCGAACGGCTTGGTCGAGGTCATGACGAAACTGCCGTCGGGGTTGAGCTGCAACGTCTCGCCGTCACCGAGATCGGCTGTGGTGCCGGCGGGATATTGCGTCGGCGCCGACGACTTGACGCCAAAGGCGCTGATGTCGCGGGCCGGATCATCGCCGAAGATGTTGCCCTCGAGGACGAACTTGCCGTCCTTCTCGACTTGCGCCGAGGCGGGTGGCAGCCGCCCCGCTTCCGTCTGCGTGGAACTGGCGAACGAGTTCCACCAGCCCGAGGCGATGATCTGGTCCTTGTCGCGCAGCGACGAGACGAGAATGCCGAGCGTCGGGATCGTCCAGATCGCGACGAAGAGGAAGACCGCGATATGGACGCCGAAACGGCTGGCAAAGGACTTTCCGGTCGAGACGGCCATCTCAATGTCCTCCCGTCTCTTTGTTGGCCTGGCGGATGTTCCAGATCATGATCGGAATGACCGCGATCATGATGATGATGGCGATGGTGGCGCCACGGCCGAAATCGCCGCCGCCGCGGAACATCCAGTCGAACATCAGATTGGCCAGCACCTGGCTGTTCCATTGGCCGTTGGTCATCGTCAGCACGATGTCGAAAACCTTCAGCACCAAGATGGTGATGGTGGTCCAGACGACGGCGATCGTTCCCCAGATCTGCGGCACCATGATCTTCCAGAAGATCTGGAACGGATTGGCGCCGTCGATGACGGCCGCCTCCAGCGTCTCCTCGGGAATGCCCCGCAAGGCAGAGGACAGGATGACCATGGCAAAGCCGGTCTGGATCCAGATCAGGATGATCATCAGGAAGAAATTGTTCCAGAACGGCAGCGATATCCAGACCTGCGGCTGGCCGCCGAAATATTGGATGATGGCGTTGAGCAGGCCGATCTGCGTCTGGCCAGCACCACGATACTCGTAGATGAACTTCCAGATGACGCTGGCGCCGACGAACGAGATGGCCAGCGGCAGGAAGATGAGGCTCTTGGCGATGGTGCCCCACCAGATCTTGTCGGTGAGGACGGCGATGATCAGCCCGAGGAAGGTGCAGGCGGCAGGCACGACCGCCAGCCAGATGATGTTGTTGAGGATGGAGGTGCGGAATTCGCGGTCGCCGAAGGCCCATTCATAATTGGCGAAGCCGACGAAATTGGCGCCACCGCGATCGAGGAACGACAGCCTCAGCGTCTCCACGACCGGGTAGATCAGGTAGATGGTGAGGATGATCATGGCCGGGCCGACGAACAGCCACGGCCGGATCATCCCCTGCCGGCGCAGATTGTCGATCGCCGCCGCACCTGCAACGCCGCGCGACGGGAAGATGATGTCCACCAGCTTGTTGGCGCCCCAGAAATAGGCGACGCAGCCGCCGACGCCGACGACGATGACGAATATGGCCGAGAAAATCTGAGCCGCCACGGGTCCCTCCCTCTGCGCATGATCCGCCAGTCGGGAATGACTTTGGCGACGCGATCACAGGCCGATTCAGTTATTTGGAACGCGATCAGATGCAAGGCAGGGTTTTGCACTTGCTGGTCGCGCGTCATGCCGGAATGTGCTCATAAAAATTGCTGCTGTGCGGGCCGCCGGTCGGATCCGGGCCATCGAGGCCCGGATCCATGCAGGATCGGACGTTCAGCCGGGACCGCCTACTTGATCGCGTCCCAGCTCTTCTGGATGTCGGTGGCGACATCCTGGGCGGACTTGCCGCCGACGAGATCGATCATGCCGGTCCAGAAGGCGCCGGCGCCGATCTTGCCCGGCATCAGGTCGGACCCGTCGAAGCGGAAGGTCGAGGCCTCGGCGAGGATTTCCCCCTGCTTCTTCAGCGCGTCGCTGGCATAGGCGTCCTTGTTGACCGACTTGAACGGCGTCACGAAGCCGCCCTGGGCCATCCAGATCTCATGGGCGAGCGGCATCTTCAGGAATTCGATGAACGCGCGGGCACTCTTGCTATCCTTGGTGATCATGGCCAGCGTGCCGGCGCCGAGCACCGGGGTGCCGAGGTCGGGCTTGGCAGCGTAAGGTGGGAAGTAGAAGAAGTCGGCGTCCTGGCCGATCTCGGTGCCTTCCGGGAAGAAGGTTGGGATGAACGACGCCTGGTGGTGCAAATAGCATTTCGGCGGCACCGAGAACAGGCCTTTCGGGCTGTCGCGAAAATCGGTCGCCGCCACCGCCTTAGCGCCGCCGTCGACCATCTTGTCGTCGGTCGCGATCTTGCCGAAAATGTCGATGGCGTTGACCACCGCGGGGTCGTTGAACGGAATCTCGTTCTTCACCCACTTGTCGTAGGTCTCGGGCGTCTGGGTGCGCAGCATGATGTCCTCGACCCAGTCGGTCGCCGGCCAGCCGGTGGCGCCGCCAGAACCGAGCCCGATGCACCATGGCGTGCCGCCGTCGGCGATGATCTGCTTTTCGAGCTCGGCGAGCTCTTCCTGCGTCTTCGGCACCTCGTAGTCGGCTTCCTCGAAATTGTCCGGCGAGTACCAGACCAGCGATTTCACGTCGGCCTTGTAGGGGAAGGCGAAAAAGCCCGGCTTGCCATCCTTGTCCTTGAAGGTGCCGAGATCGACCCATGACTGGCCGGCGCCGTAATTGTCCTTGATCCAGTTGGCGGTGTCGTCGCCGAGCGGCGTCAGCAGGCCCTTGGACGCCAGATCCTGGATCAGGCCCGGCTGCGGCAGCACGGCGATGTTGGGCGGGCTGCCGGCCTGCGTGTCGATGACGATCTGCTGTTCGTAATTTTCCGAC
Source organism: Mesorhizobium sp. WSM4810 (assembly GCF_055811235.1). Lineage (NCBI taxonomy): Bacteria > Pseudomonadati > Pseudomonadota > Alphaproteobacteria > Hyphomicrobiales > Phyllobacteriaceae > Mesorhizobium > Mesorhizobium sp. WSM4810. Next base: position 129,009 of record NZ_JBVVQV010000010.1, read on the forward strand.
GAGGAGTATTTGACCTCGGCGCCGGTGGCTTCCGAGAAATAGTCGAGAACGGTGCGGATGAGGCCCTCGTCCTCGCCGCGCCATGGCCCGAAGATCGACAGCGTCTCGCCCTTGAGGTCGACTTTCTTGAGCTCTTCGTAATTCGCCCAGTTGAAGCGCGGGTCTTCGCCCGGCTTGAACTTCAGTTCGGCTTGCGCCGGTGCGCCCAGTGCGAGCGCGACCAAGGCGGCGCTCAGCAGAAGCATTTTCCTCATTGGTATTCCCTCCCAGTGGTGACAGGCACCGGACGGAACCTCCATTCCGTCCGCCGACGCAGCAGGACTGTGACTCACTCGGAAAGGAACCGCAACCTTTCGAAGAGTCTTCCAAAGCGCTTTGGTCTTTGCAATCACGCCACTGAATTAATCAGAAGTCAAGAGGGCTGGTAAACTAATCGATTTAATTTCACGGCCACAAGAGCAAACAAAGTGCGCTGCAGCACCATTTTTGGCGCTGCAACAGCAAATTTTGCTTCAACCCGGTTAGAAAGGGTGCTTATGATCTTCGCATCGGTAGCGCTTGCCGCCGTGGCGCGAGCGACCCATAGTTAAAGCGCTTTGAGGCTTGGAGGCCTCCGGTGAACCTCAAACAGCTTTCCCACATGCTGGCGCTTTCGCAGACCACGGTAAGCCGCGCGCTGAACGGCTACCCGGAAGTCAACGAGGAAACGCGCCGGCGGGTGATCGACGCCGCCAAGCGCCACGGCTATCGCCCCAACCCGAGCGCGCGTCGGCTGGCTACCGGCAAGACCGGGATGATCGGTTATGTCTTGCCGACCGGGGCGGCCGTCGACATCGACCCGCATTTCGTCGAATTCCTCTCCGGTCTCGGCGACTACGCCCGTTCGCACGAACTCGACCTGGTGCTGTCCCCCGCCGATGCCGACGATCAGGAGACGACCTATCGGCGCATCGTCGCCAACCGGCAGGTCGACGCCGTCTACATCTCCTCGCCGAGGCCGGCCGACCGGCGGGTGGCGCTGGTCAACACGCTCGGCATTCCCTTCATCGTCCATGGCCGCAGCGAAGGGCTCGATTTCGACTACCCTTTCACCGACATCGACAATGAGGGCGCCTTCCACGAGGCGGCACGGTTGCTCGTCCAACTCGGTCACCGGCGGCTGGCGCTGATCAACGGCGACGGCCGCGAGACCTTCGCAATTCATCGCGAGCGTGGCGTGCGCCGGGCGCTGGCGGCGAGCGGCCTGGTGCTTGGCGAAGGCGATGTTTGTTCCCTCGCCATGACCGAGGAGAACGGCTACCGCGCCGCCAGACGGTTGCTCGAGCGCAGCGATGCGCCGACCGCGATCGCCTGCTCCAGCCTGATCATGTCGCTCGGCGTCGTGCGCGCGGTGCGCGATCTCGGCCTGACCATTCCGGGCGACCTGTCGCTGATCGCCCATGACGACGTCTTCCCCTGGCTGAAGCCGGAAAATTTTTCGGTGCCGTTGTCGACGACGCGTTCGTCGATCCGCCTGGCCGGCGCGCGCGTCGCCGAGCGGCTGGCGGCGCGGATTTCGGGGGTGGAGGAGGGCGCCCGCGGCGAAGTCTGGCCGGTCGATCTGGTGATCAGGGGATCGGTCGCCGGCGCACCGGCCTAGTCGTCGCATGGCTTTTGAACCGTACTGAGGAGGAGGACATGCAGCAGCTCAGTTTCGAAAATCCGGTGTTTGCGGCGTTTGCCATATCAGCAGCGATAATGGGGCTGAAGGCTGTGGCAATGTCCTGGCTGACCGTCATTCAGATGATGAGGTTCAGCAGTGGCTTCCGCTCGCCGGAAGATCTCAAGCGGACACCGTTCAATCCCTCGCCTGACCCCAAACAGTTACAGCCGGACGAGCGCGTGGAGCGGATTCGCCGTATACAACTCAACGATCTGGAAAACCTGCCGTTCTTTTTCATGGCCGGCGCTCTTTATGTGCTGACCGATCCGCCGCTGGTCCAAGCCCAATGGCTGTATTATGGCTACGCCGTTTCGCGTCTGCTGCATTTCGCAGCGTACTTCACAGCGCAAATCCACGAAGTGCGCGCCACCTTTTGGACCGTCGGCTCTCTCATCATCGTTTACATGGCGGTCGTCGCGCTGCTGCACGCTTTCTGATCGATTGTTTCGAAAGTAGCTCAGGCGATTCATGTCGTGGTGGTTTTGAGAACGGCAGCGCCACCAAGGTGTTTAATTCCCGGCGCTGTGCATGCGCCGTCCCTTGATCGCCTTTTCCAGCCCGATCTCCATTTCGGGGACTGACCCACTATGTCCCGCCTGAATATGATCGGTGGCTTCGGGAAAGCCAAAAGTCACAAACGGCAGAAGCGTTCAGGCGCCAGACCTATTCTTTCGCCGCCTCGGCCGCCTCGATGTTGAGCAGTCCATAGCCGAAATCATTGTCCCTCCCCTTGGGGCCGAGATCCCTGGCCGTGGCGGCCAGCGCTTTCTCGACCCAGTCGGCGGAACGGTCGGGTGCGGCATGCAGCAGATTGGCGATCGCGCCGGTGACGATCGCTGCGGCAAACGAGGTGCCGGTGACGACATCCGAACCGGCGCCGCTCGGCGCCACCATCTCGACGCCGGGAGCGGAGAGGAAGACGTAGGCGCCGCGATTGGCCTGCTGCATCAGCCCGTCCTTGGCATCGGTGGCGGTCACCGCGATGACGCCGTCGAAGGCGGCCGGGTAGCCGTAGGGCGCCTTCGGTCCGTTGTTGCCGGCGGCGGCGACCAGCACGATGCCCAAGGCGCGAGCATTGCGGCAGGCGACGCCGAGCAGGTCGTTCTTCGGGCCGACGAAGCTCATATTGATGATGCGGACGTCTTGCTCCGCCGCCCAGTCCAGCGCCGCAAGGATGACGCCCATGGTCGACTTGCCGCCCTCGAAGGCGCGGGCGTGGTAGATCCTGGCGCCCGGCGCCATGCCTTTGAGCGCGCCGACGCCGGCGATCAGGCCGTCGATCGAGGTGCCGTGATCGCGCGCCGCGATCGGCACCTCGGGCATGGCGTCGAACTGATCGGCGATGACGCCGCTTAGTGCCGGGTTGGTATCATCGATGGCGGTGTCGATGACGGCGATGCGTACATTCTCGCCGCTCGCCTCTTTCGCATCGAGCGCGATGCGTTCGAAGGCATAATTGACGATGGTGGCTGCCTGCTGCAGCGAGTAGATATGGTTCGGCTCGCGCCGCAAAGTGCGGCCGTCGGCGGCAAGCTGCGCCAGCACGACGCCGACCGGGCGGCCATCGGGAACGCCGAAGCGCACCAGCGTGGCGCCGAGCAACTGAGACCGGCGCTGCGAGCGCACCTCGAGGCCAAAGGAGGTGGCGATCTGCTGGACGGCATTGCCCTCCACCGTCACCAGCACCTCGTCCGGCACGAAATCACCGACGATGGCGCGCGGCGGCTCGGCCGCGACCAGATCGCTGGGCGAAACGGTCGGCCCGCCTGCCGCGGCTTGTTGTATCGCTGTCGCACCGGCGGGCGGGACCGGCGGCGGCAATGCACCGCTGGCCGGATCGCGGCGCGGATCGGGCGTCGGCAGCGGCGCCTGGCCGCCGCCGATCGGATTGGGGAACAGGTCGACGATCAGCGCGGGAAGAAGCACCGCATTTGTCGCGGCAGGACCTGCGCCGGGCCTTTCGCCGCTGCCATCCTTTGTGTCGCGCTTGATGCAGTCGGCCGCCGTCGCCCCTCGGTTGAGGCAGTCAATTTCAGTCTGCGTAAGGTTCGGATCATTGGTCTGCGCCAAGGCCGGCACAGCGCCGATTATCATCGCCGCCACGAGCAGCGCCGCAAATCGGATGACCGCCCTAGCCGCCATCGACCGGTTTCCTTCCCTCGACCACAGCCTCCGCGAAAGGCTGGGCGGCAATCAGGCCGAGCACTTTTTCATAGTCGGCTGCGGTCGCGGCCGGGATGCCAAGACGGAAGACACCTTCGGCGGTTGGGCCGGCGGCAATCTTCAGCTGGTGCTCGCCAAGAAAAGCGACAATGTCGGCCATCTTCGCATCCGGCTGGAACGTGACCAGCGCGAACGGCATTTTCGCAAGATCGCCTTGCTGGCCGGCAATTTCGAAATCCCTGTCGATGCCGCCAGGCTGCTCAAACGACTGCACCACAACAAGCGCCAGCAGAGCCGCGGCCGCAGCCCAGGCGACGCCGGCGGGAACTGCCGTGAAGCGGCCCCACGCTTGCGCCAGCCAGGACGCCGCCGGCGCGCGCGCTGGACCGGCCTCGGCGTCGAGCGCCCGGGCGAAGCGGCTGAGCGCATCGGCCGGCGGACGGATCGCTTCATTGGATGCAGCGGTGCCGGAGAATTCGGCCTCGGCCTCGCCGAGTGCGGCAAGCGCTGCCGGGTCGGTCGCCAGCCATTCCTCGACGGCTTCGAGCTCTGCACCTTCCAGCGAGCCATTCAGATAGAACGGCAGCAGCGTTTCCATTTCATCGCGGCGCGACATCTTTTCAGCGGCGCTCATGGCCACCCCCTGTCGTAACCGGCGGCCTTGAGGGCCTCGCCGAGTTTCTTGCGGGCGTAGAACATTCTGGTCTTGACGGTGGCGACCGGGATATCGAGCACCTCGCCGATCTCGCTCACCGACTGTCCGTGGTAGTAGGCAAGGTCGATCACCGTTCGGTGTTCTTCCGGCAAGGCATCGACGAAGCGCCGCAACGCGGCGCCCTTGTCTTCCTTCATGGTGACGACTTCCGGCGTATCGGCGCCGTCGGCGATCTGGGCGGCGTCATCGTCGTCGATCCAGTCTTCCTTTTTCTTGCGCAACGACGACAGCGCCTTGAAGCGGGCGATGCCGAGCAGCCACGTCGAGACTTCCGAGCGCCCCTCGAAGCCGGGCGCCTGGCGCCAGAGTTCGAGAAACACCTCGTTGGCGATATCGTCGGCCATCATTTCCGATCCGGTCTGGCGCACCACGAAACGGTAGACCCGCGCGTGGTGGCGCATGAACAGGAGCCGCACGGCGGCGCGGTCGCCCTTCGCGACCCGGCCGACAAGCGCACGATCGGTTTCCGTCGCTGCCGTCATGGCCGATCGAGCCGCCTGGCTCCTGTCTGCTCTGTCGCTGATCGGCCCAAAAAGGTTCACCGCTTTCCGCCCAGAATTCCCTGAAAGCTAGCCGAAGAGCGGCAGTGTTGCCAGAGGGAGGTTCTTCCCTTCTCCCCCTGTGGGAGAAGGTGGCCGAGCGAAGCTCGGTCGGATGAGGGGTGCTGGACGGATCGCTACACCGAAGAAATAAGCGCTTCAAATCCCTCAATATTTTCACGCCGAGTTTCTTCCAACACCCCTCATCCGTCTTGCCGCTTCGCGACAATCCACCTTCTCCCACAAGGGGGAGAAGGGAAGACGCGCGCTCAGTCGAGGAACGGCCTGGCCTTCATTGTCGCGGGCACCGGGACGCCGAGGCGCGCAAGCACCGTCGGCGCAAGCTGCAGCTGGTCTAGCAGCGTGTCGGCCTCCGGCCCGTTGCCCTGTCCGAAATAATACAGAGCAAAATCCTGCATCTCGTCGTCATGGCCGCCATGATGGCCGCGATCGGTCTGGCCGTGATCGGCGGTCACGATGACCTCGTAGCCGGCTTTCCGCCAGCGCGGCAGGAAGGCGGCGAGCATGCCGTCCATCGCATAGACGGCATGGTCCATCTCATGGCAGTCATGGCCGAAGCGGTGGCCCATCGAGTCCAGCGTGCAGGTGTGCAGGATGCCGTAGTCGATGCCGTGGCGTCTGGTCAGCATGGTCAGCGTCGCGAACAGGTCGACGTCGCTCGGCGTCATCTGGTTGCGGGCATTGTAGCCGGTCATGGTGTGGAACCGGCCATGCGTGATCGGCCCGCCGGGCTCGTCGAACTCCATGTCCTCGACCAGATCGAACGGATAGGCCCGGAAGAATTCGGACCAGTAGGAATGAGTGACCGCGCCGGTCTTGCCGCCGGCCTTGCTGACCTCGGAGAATATGTCGGGTTGCTCAACGCGGAACCGGTTCTCGTTGGTCAAGATGCCGTGCACTTGCGGCGCCACGCCAGTATGGATCGACGCATAGCAGCAGGCCGAGGTCGACGGCAGAACGGAGCGCATCTTCCAGACGCGCGCTTCGCCCGATTGCACCCAGCCTTCGAGATTGCCCATCAGCCGGCGCCAGTTGCGATAAGGCACGCCGTCAAGGATGATCAGCAGAAGTTTTGTCTCGAGCGCCACGGGCCGCTCCATGCGATTGGCAGTTGAGATTGGAGCGCCGACTGGGCACACGGCGCTTTTGTATATGAATCAACGGAGCAGGATTTGGCTAGGCCGCCAGCCAGCACTCGTTCAGGGCATAGCCGTCCATCATTTCGCCGATCGGGCTCTTGGCAAAACCGCCGATCTTGTTGGTCGCCGCCGCATCGATGAACTGGTTGAAGAAAGGCACGATTAGCCCGCCCTCGTCGCGCATCAGCACTGCCATATCATGATAGATCGCCTTGCGCTTGGCCTGGTCGAGCTCGCCGCGCGCCACAAACAGCATCTTGTCGAATTCCGGCCGCTTGAACCGCGTGTCGTTCCAGTCGGCGGTCGAGACATAGCCGGTGGAATACATCTGGTCCTGCGTGGCGCGCCCGCCCCAATAGGAAAGCGAAAAGGGCTGCTTGTTCCAGACCTCTGACCAGTAGCCGTCACCGGGCTCGCGCTTGATCTCGATCTTGATGCCGGCTTTGGCGCAGGACTGCCGATAAAGCTGGGCTGCGTCGACGGCGCCCGGGAAAGCGACATCGGAGGTGCGCAACACGATCGAGCCGCTATGACCCGATTTCTTGTAGAGCGCTGCCGCCTTTTCCGGATCGAACTTGCGCTGCTCGATGTCGGCCGAAAACAATGGATAGGCTTCGTTGATCGGGAAGTCGTTGCCGACCGAGCCGTAGCCGCGCAGGATTTTCTCCAGCATCTCGTTGCGGTCGATGGCGAGCTTCAGCGCCATCCTGAGGTCGTTGTTGTCGAAAGGTGCGGTGTCGCAGAACATATTGAACGGATAGTAGCCCTTGCCCGAGACGTTCTCGATGGAGACTCCGGGTATGCGCTTGACCAGATCCACCACCTTCGGCTCGACGCGGTTGATCATGTGGACCTGGCCGCCCTGCAGGGCGGCCAGCCGCGCGGTTGCGTCGTTGATGACGATGATCTCGATCTGGTCGGCATGGCCGGCCTTGTCGCCGCGCCAGTAATTGGCGAAGCGCTCGCCGCCGTGGCGCACGCCGGGCTGGTTGACGGTGACTTTATAGGGGCCGGCGCTGATGCCGGCACTCGGATCGTCCTTGCCGCCGTTCGGCTGGATGGGAAGATGGTAGTCTGCCATCAGATAGGGGAAGTCGGCATCCGCATCGCCGAGCGTGACGATGACCTCCTTGCCGCTTGCCTTGACCGTCTTGATATTCCTCAGGACGCCGAGCGCGCCCGACTTCGATTTCTCGTCGGCGTGGCGTTCGATGGTGGCCGCAATATCCTCCGCCGTGACGGTCTTGCCATTGTGGAACTCGATGCCGTCGCGCACCTTGATCGTCCACGTCTTGGCATCCGAGGATGCACCGATCTCTTCGGCGATGAGATTTTCCAGTTTGTTGTCGGGGTTCAGCCGGACCAGGTATTCGCCCCACTGCTTGCCGAAACTGTAGGTGACCTGGCTGAGGTTGAGTGCCGGATCGAGACTGTTGGTCGATTCTCCGCCTTGCAGGCCGGCCTTGATCGTTCCGCCTTTTACAGGCGTCTGGGCGAAGGCTTTGCCGGCCAGCGTCGTCGCCAGTGCTGCCGATACGCCAAGGGCTGCGGCGCGGCCGAGGAAGTCGCGGCGCGATATCCGACCCTGGCCGGCGAGGGTCGCGAGATGGTCGAGTTCAGTCGTCATTTTTCCAGATCCCCTTTCACGAAGAACAGCTTTGCACGAGCGGCGCCCGTTCGCGTTTGATCCTCTTCGCTCAGCGTTTCATCCGGATGACGGAAGCAGCGTTCTTTCCAAATCGTGATGCCGCGCGCTAATTCCCCGCGCTGGCCATGCGCCGTCCCTTGATCGCCTTTTCCAGCCAGCCGATCTCCATCTCGGGAACGGAGGACAACAAAAGGTCGGTATAGGCGTCGAAAGGCGGCGCCAGCACCTGGCTCTTCGCGCCGTAGCGCACCACCTCGCCGCGATACATCACTGCGATCGAATCGGCGATCGACTTCACCGTGGCGAGGTCGTGGGTGATGAACAGATAGGCGACGTTTTCCTCCTTCTGCAGCTCGAGCAGCAACTTCAGGATGCCGTTGGCGACCAGCGGGTCGAGCGCCGAGGTCACCTCGTCGCAGATGATCAGCTTCGGCTTGGCGGCAAGCGAACGGGCGATGCAGACGCGCTGCTTCTGGCCACCGGAAAGCTCGGCCGGGTAGCGGTCGACAAAGCCCTTGCCCATTTCGATCTTGTCAAGCAATTCGGCGACGCGCTTGTCGCGCTCGCGGCCGCGCAAACCAAAATAGAATTCGAGCGGCCGGCCGATGATGGTGCCGACGGTCTGGCGCGGGTTCATCGCCACGTCGGCCATCTGGTAGATCATCTGCAACTGGCGCAGATCCTCCTTGGGCCGATCGGCAAGCCGGTTGGCGAGCGGCCGCCCGTCGAAGGTGACGGTGCCTTGTTCGGGCGGCAGAAGGCCGGTGATGGCGCGCGCCAGCGTCGACTTGCCCGAGCCGGACTCGCCGACCACCGCCAGCGTCTGGCCAGGATAGATGTCAACCGAGACGTTCTTCAGCACCTTGATATGGCTGCGGCCATAGGCGGCGGTGATGTTCTTGACCGACAGGAAAGGGTTCGTGCCGGGCCTTTGCTCCTGGTGCTCGATCTCGTGCACTGACACCAGCGCATTGGTATATTCCTGGCGCGGCTCCTTGATGATCTGGCGGGTGCCGCCCCATTCTACCAGCCGGCCATGGCGCAGCACCATGATCTCGTCCGAGACCTGGGCGACCACGGCAAGGTCATGAGTGATGTACAGCGCCGCGACATGCGTGTCGCGGATGGCGTCCTTGATCGCCGCCAGCACGTCGATCTGCGTCGTCACGTCGAGCGCCGTGGTCGGCTCGTCGAAGACGATCAGGTCGGGCTCGGAGCACAGCGCCATCGCAGTCATCACGCGCTGCAGCTGGCCGCCTGACACCTGGTGCGGAAAGCGCTCGCCGATGCTTTCGGGGTTCGGCAGGCTGAGCTTCTTGAACAGCGCGATGGCGCGCTTTTCGGCCGCGGCCCGTGTCGCCGTGCCATGCAGCAGCGTCGCCTCGACGACCTGGTCCATCAGCCTGTGCGCCGGGTTGAAGGCGGCGGCAGCCGATTGCGCGACATAGCAGACCTCGCGGCCGCGCAGCTTGCGAAAGCCCTCCTTGCCGCCTTTGAGGATGTCGCGGCCGTTGAGGATGACTTCGCCGCCGGTGATCCGCACGCCGCCGCGGCCATAGCCCATCGACGCCAGGCCGATGGTCGACTTGCCGGCTCCAGACTCGCCGATCAGGCCGAGCACCTTGCCCTTCTCGAGCGACAGCGAGACGTCGTGGACCAGCACGATGTTCTTCGGCGCTTCGCCCGGCGGGAACACGGTGGCCTCGATGCGCAGATTGCGGATATCGAGCAGCACGGACTTTGCTCGCTGGTCAGCCATTACCCGCGCCCTCCCTTCAGGCTCGTCGTGCGGTTGAGCACCCAGTCGGCGACAAGGTTGACGGAAATCGCCAGCATGGCGATCGCCGCGGCAGGGATGAGCGCCGCCGCGATGCCGAAGACGATGCCGTCCTTGTTTTCCTTGACCATGCCGCCCCAGTCGGCGCTAGGCGGCTGCACGCCGAGGCCGAGGAAGGACAGTGTCGACAGGAACAGCACGGCATAGATGAAGCGCAGGCCGAGTTCCGAAACCAGCGGCGACAACGCATTGGGCAGGATCTCGCGGAAGATGATCCACACGCTGCCTTCGCCGCGCAGCTTGGCCGCCTCGACGAAATCCATGACGTTGATGTCGACGGCGACCGCCCGCGACAGGCGGTAGACGCGGGTCGAGTCGAGGATGCCCATGACCAGGATCAGCGTCACCAGATTGGTTGGCAGCACGGAGAGCACGACGAGGCCCATGATCAGCGTCGGGATAGACATCAGGAGATCGACAAGGCGCGACATAAGCGTGTCGAACCAGCCGCCGAAAACCGCCGCCGAGAAGCCAAGGATGGCGCCGAGCGAGAAGGACAGCGCGGTGGCCAGCACCGCGATGAACAGCGTGACGCGGGCGCCGTAGATCATGCGCGAAAGAAGGTCGCGGCCGAGATTGTCGGTGCCCAGCAAATGTGTCGCCGACATCGGTGCCCAGACGTCGCCAACGATCTCGCCATTGCCGTAAGGCGCGATCCAGGGCGCGAAGATCGCCGCCAGCACGAACAATGCCGTCAGCACCAGGCCGATCAGCGCAGGGATGGGGATGCGTTTTATGTCGAGCACAGCGCCGCCCCTCACTTCGGATGTCTGAGACGCGGATTGGCGACGATCGCCGCTATGTCCGCAATGATGTTCAGGCTGATATAAACCGCGGCGAAGATCAGGCCGACCGCCTGCACCACCGGTACGTCACGCTTGGTGACGTGGTCGACGAGATACTGCCCCATGCCCGGATAGACGAAGATCACTTCGACAACGACGACGCCGACGATCAGGTAGGCGAGGTTGAGCATGACGACGTTGATGATCGGCGCAATCGCATTGGGGAAGGCATGCCTGCGAATGACGGCGAATGCCGAAAGCCCCTTGAGCTCCGCCGTCTCGACATAAGCCGATTGCATGACATTGAGGATCGCGGCGCGCGTCATGCGCATCATGTGGGCGAGCACCACCAGCGTCAGTGCCGCCGCCGGCAGCATGATCGCCTGCATGCGCTCGCCGAACGGCATCCCGTCATAGACCGTCGAGATGCCGGGGAAGATCTGGTATTTCACGGCAAAGAAATAGACGAGCACATAGCCGATGAAGAATTCGGGAAACGAGGTCGAGGCAAGCGCCAGTCCGGAGATCAGCTTGTCGACCCAGCCATTGCGGTAACGCACCGCAATCAGGCCGAGGATGATCGCCAGCGGCACGGCAACGACCGCCGCCCAGAAGGCGAGGAACAGCGTGTTCCACAACCGCCCCTTGATCGACGTCGCAATATCCTGCCCGCTGGACATGGCGGTGCCGAGATCACCGGTCACGACGCCGCCGAGCCAGCGGAAATAGCGGATAAAGGCCGGATCGTTGAGGCCGAGCTGCTCGCGCAGATTGGCAAGCGACTCCGGTGTCGCCGACTGTCCGAGGATGGCTTGCGCGACGTCGCCGGGCAGGATCTGGGTGCCGGCGAAGATCAGGACCGATACGGCCAACAGCAGGAGGATGCCCAGCGCAATGCGCTGGGCCACCAGTTTCACGATGGGTGAGGACATATCCGCAAGGCCGGGCTCAGGCTTCGAGCCAGCACTTTGCCAGAGCGTACCCGTTCATCAGCTCCTGATGCGGATCGTCGACCCAGCCGGCGACCTTGGCGCCCGTCGCGTCGATGAACTGATTGAACATCGGCAGGATCAGGCCACCTTCGTCGCGGACGAGCATCGCCATGTCGCGATACATCGCCTTTCGCTTGGCTTCGTCGAGCTCGGCACGCGCCGCCAGCACCATCTTGTCGAACTCGGGACGCTTGAAACGCGTGTCGTTCCAGTCGGCCGTCGACAGGTACGCAGTCGAGTACATCTGGTCCTGCGTCGAGCGTCCGCCCCAGTAGGAGGCGCAGAAGGGCTGCTTGTTCCATACTTCCGACCAGTAGCCGTCGCCCGGCTCGCGCTTGATCTCCAGCGTGATGCCGGCCTTGGCCGCGCTTTGCTGGAACAGCTGCGCGGCATCGACGGCGCCGGGGAAGGCGACGTCCGATGTCCTGAGCAGGACGGCGCCGTCATGGCCCGACTTCTTGAAATGAAACTTGGCCTTGTCGGGATCGTATTTGCGCTGCTCGATGTCCTCGGAAAACAGCGGATAGGCCGAGTTGATCGGGAAGTCGTTGCCGAGCGAGCCATAGCCTCTGAGGATCTTGTCGAGCATCTCCTCGCGGTCGATCGCCAGCTTCAGCGCCATGCGCAAATCGTTGTTGTCGAACGGCGCCGTGTTGCAATGCATGATGAAGACGTAGTGGCCAGGACCCGCATGGTTGCGGATGGTGACGCCGGGCAGCCGCTTGATCAGGTCGACGATCTTCGGCTCGACGCGGTTGATCATGTTGACCTGGCCGCCCTGCAAGGCCGAAGTGCGCGCCGTGGCGTCGTTGATGACGATGATCTCGATCTGGTCGGCATGGCCCATCTTGTCGGCCTGCCAGTAATTGGCGAACCGCTCGCCGCCATGGCGCACGCCGGGCTCGTTGGTGGTGATCTTGTAGGGTCCGGCCGAGATGCCGGCGTCGGCCTTGTCCTTGCCGCCATTGGGCTGGATGATCAAATGGTAATCGCTAAGCAGATAGGGCAGGTCGGCATTGGCTTCCTTCAGCGTCAGCACGACTTCCTTGCCGCTGGCCTTGATGCTCTCGATGCCTTTCATGTAGCCGAGCGCGCCCGACTTCGACTTCTCGTCCGAATGGCGTTCGAGTGTGGCGGCGACGTCCTCGGCGGTTACCGTCTTGCCGTTATGGAATTCGACGCCGTCGCGAATCTTCAGCGTCCAGACCTTGGCGTCGTCAGACGAGCCGATCTCCTCGGCGATGCGGTTCTCGAGCGTGCCTTCCGGGGAAAGCTCGACGATCAGTTCGCCCCACATCTTGCCGAAGGCGAACGGCACCTGCGTCATGAACAGGGCCGGATCGAGGCTGTTGGTGGACTCGCCGCCGACCAGGCCGGCCTTCAGCGTGCCCCCCTTGACCGGACCCGCGGCGCGCGCCGCACTCGAAAGCAGCGAGTTGGCGAAGATCGCGGTGACGCCGAGCGCTGCCGCCCGGCCGAGAAAATCACGACGGCTCAGTTTGCCGGACGCGACGCGCCGGCTGAGAAATTCCAGTTCGTTTGACATGTTGAGTTCCTCACTCTGTTGGTTCGACCTTGTGGTCGTTTTTTATCATTTCTTGTGAGGAGAATAATGACCGCAAGGGAACGCCGTAAGCAAGACCGAATGCGACATGCCGTGGCGTAAATCGTACGTCGCAATTGGACCAACCCGCGTAAGCGCTCAAAGCAGCGCGCGCGGGATTTTCTCTTCGAAATTGCGCTCGAAAACCAGTTTCTCGCCTTCATAGGCTTCGATTCTGGCGCTAACCATGAAGCTTTGCGCGTCGGACCGCATTTCGGCTGACGTTTCGGTGCGCACCGACCATCCATTTCGCGACAGCGTCTGCGTCCAGTGCGTCTTGCCCGACGCTGACAGCGGATTGTCAGGATGGATCGCCCATGTCTCGCGGGCGACGCTGCCATTGGCGAGGCCATGCTCCAGGTCGCGCACCTCGCCGAAATCGTCGACAATGGAAAGCGTGACGATTCCGGTCTTCTCGTCGCGATCAACATGACGCTCGGAATTGGCGGCACGGACCGTTTCGGTTGCCCAGGGCACGGCTGCCTCGGACGTAGGGAACGTGACTTCGTCGCCTTGCGCCGGCGGACGCAGCGGCAGCTTCAGCGTAGCCGCCGACAGGTCGAGCCGAACCGGTTCCGGCGATGGCCAGATCATTGGCCAGTAGGCGTTCGAAACGGCAATACGCAGGCGATGGCCTGATGGCACGCGATAGGCGCATTGGTCGAGCACCACCCGCGCCAAAACGATCTCTTCCGGCACCAGCGCCTCGGGGAATTCATGCGAGTTGCGGTGCGTCAGGTTGAGCACGCCGTAGGAGATCAATTCGGATGCGCCGTCAGGATGCACGTCGCACAGCCGCACCGCGATGTTCGCCTGCGGTCGATCCGAGGCGACCTGGATCAAAACCTCCGGCGCGCCGACAATGTCGATCGCCTCGCCGAGCGGGGGCTGGTCGAAACACACCGACAGCGCATCGTCGGGGCGCTGGTCGCCGGGCAGTTCCGGCCCGAAGGTGAAGGGGAAATATTCGCCGCCGGCGAGGCCGCAGCTTTGTGGCGAAGCCACGATTGCAGGCCTGGCGCCTTCCGGGATCAGTTCGATCGCCTCAGCCTTGATGTTGGGCGATGGCCAGTCTGCTTCGGCAACCCAGCGGCCGGGCCGCTCGGGATGCCAACGCGCGGGGCGCACGCTGTCCATCACATAGGCGCGGTAGGCCGGGTCGGCCTCGACGCCGGTGTCGATGCCTTTCAACCAGCGGTCCCACCAGCGCAAGGCCTCCTGCAGGAAGCCGATCGCTGGTTTCGGTGCGGCGTAATGCGGGTACTTGTGGATCCACGGGCCGACGATGCCCTTGACCGGCGCCTCGATATTGGCCGCGAGGTAGGAAACCGTATTGCGATAGCCGTCATGCCAGCCGCCGATCGACAGCACGGCGGCTTGGATGGCGGAATAGTCCTCGCAGATCGAACCGCGCTTCCAATAGGCGTCGCGGTGCTGGTGTCTCAGCCACAGCGGCGCCAGGAAGGGCTGGTTCTCCAGCCGGGTCAGCCATAGGTCGCGCCATTTGTTGTCGCCGGCCAGCAGCGGGTCCGGTGGCCGCGACGAATAGGACAGCATGGTCGAGGCCCAGCCGAAATTCTCGATCAGCAGGCAGCCGCCCTTGTAGTGGATGTCGTCGGCATAGCGGTCGACGGTCGAGCACAGGCTGATGACTGCCTTCAACGCCGGCGGCTGCTTGGCTGCAACCTGCAGGCAGTTGAAGCCGCCCCAGGAGATACCCATCATGCCGACATTGCCGTTGCACCAGGGCTGGGCGGCCGCCCAGGCGATCACATCGCAGGCGTCCTGCAATTCCTGCTCGGAATATTCGTCGTCCATCAGCCCTTCGGAATCGCCATTGCCGCGCATGTCGACGCGGATCGATGCATAGCCATAGCCGGCGAAATAGGGATGCGTCAGCTGATCGCGAAAGATCGTGCCGTCGCGCTTGCGGTAGGGCAGGTGCTCGAGGATCGCCGGCATCGGATCGTCGGCGGCATCGGCCGGCATCCACACCCGCGCCGACAGCCGGCAGCCATCCGGCATGACGATGCCCATGTCCGGAAACTCGACGACCTTGCGGGGAAATTCAGTGACGGTTTTCATGCGGGCGACTCCAGGACCGCCAAATGATGGAGCCCGTGGGACGTCGTCGTGGGCCAGCCAACGAATTCGGCTGGTCAATCCGCGTCAACTCAACGGAATGTCGTTTTCGTCCTTGCTCGCCTGGTAAGCGCTGGACAGTTCGTCGTAGCGCGCCGAGATCTTGCCGATCCGTGCTTCCAGCCGCTTGCGCTCGGCCTCGGGCAGCGACCGCACCAGTCTTCGGATCGAAAAGCTCTTCCAATAGGCGTTCTCGGCATTGTAGCCGCCAGGGTCGAGGGTGAAGACCTCCTTCAGGATCTTCAGGTCGTGTGGGATGGCGAAGCTGTCGCGCGAATCCTCGTGCGAAAACAGATAGTAGAAATTGTCGAAGCCGGTCCAGGTGATCGCCGACAGGCAGAGCGAGCAGGGTTCGTGCGTGGCGAGGAAGATCGCGTCCTTGGTGTCGACGCGCTCGGCCTTCGGCATTTCGTAGAACCGCTTCAGGCAGTGCACCTCGCCATGCCAGAGCGGATTTTCCGCCTCGTTGTTGGTTTCGGCGAGCACCAGCGAGCGGTCATCCTTTCTCAAGATCGCCGCGCCGAACAGCTTATTGCCATGGGCGACGCCTTCGGCCGTCTTCGGCACGATGTCATGCTCGATGACGTCGAGCAGGCGGTCGATCAGCGAAGTATCGGCCATTATTGGCTCCTGTCCGGCAGATCGATCTCGTAACCGTGCGAGAAATGGCACTCTTCGAGGTTGGAGCCGTCGCCACCGCGGTCGACGACGAGAAAATCCTGGGCCTCACCGATCGGCGTCAGCACGCCGTGCCACCGATTGCGTGGGTAATTGACGCCTTGCCCGGGCGCGGTGATGAATGCGTGCGGCTCTCCTGGGCCTTCGTCGCTGTCATGGCAGACGACGACCAGGAACGGCCGTGGCGACAGCGGGATGAAAGCCTGGCTGCCGAACGGGTGACGCTCGACCATGGTGAGCTTCAGCGGAAAATTGTAAGGCGTGCCGCGCACCATAGATATCAGCACGCGCGCATTCGGTCCCTGCGCCTCGGCGGTGGCGAGGTCGTGGTAGCGTTCCGCCTTGCCGCCATTGATCGGGTAGTGATTGTCGCCGCCCATATCGATGACGTCGCCGAATTCAGCGAAGTTCTCGCGGGTCAGCGGGCGCGCCACAATGCGGCTCATGGCGCGCGCCTCGCGACGCCGGCGCCGCCAAGCTTGGCATGCCGGTTGACGTCCTTGTAGAGCAGATATCGGAACTGGCTCGGACCGCCGGCATAGCAGGCCTGCGGGCAGAAGGCGCGCAGCCACATATAGTCGCCGGCCTCGACCTCGACCCAGTCCTGGTTAAGGCGGTAGACCGCCTTGCCCTCCAGCACATAGAGGCCGTGCTCCATGACATGGGTCTCGGCGAAGGGGATGACCGCGCCCGGCTCGAGTGTAACCAGGGTGATGTGCATGTCGTGGCGCATGTCTTCAGGATCGACGAAACGCGTCGTCGCCCATCTGCCTTCGGTGCCGGGCATGGGCGTGGGCGCGATGTCCTGTTCGTTTGCAAAAAGGGCTTGCGGCGTATCGATGCCCTCCACGGCTTCGTAGGCTTTTCGGATCCAGTGGAAACGAACGGGTGCGCCGCCCTCGTTGCGAACGGTCCATCCGCTGGCCGGCGGCAGGAAAGCAAAGCCGCCCGGCTGCAGGACATGTTTCTCGCCAGCCAGCAAAACGGTCAGCTCGCCCTCGACCACGAACAGGGCGCCCTCGGCGCCGGCATCCGGTTCCGGCCGGTCGCTGCCGCCGCCGGGCGCGACCTCGACGATGTATTGCGAAAACGTCTCGGCAAAACCCGACAGCGGGCGCGACAGCACCCAGACGCGGGTCTCGTCCCAGAACGGCAGGGCGCTGGTGACGATGTCCTGCATCACCCCCCGTGGAATGACGGCATAGGCCTCGGTGAAGACGGCCCGGCCGGTCAGCAGCTCACTCTGGCCGGGGTGGCCGCCCTGCGGCGCGTAATAGGTTCGGTCGGCCATTTTCATCGTATCCATCAGTTCAGAGCCTGTTGCGGAAGCCAGGCCTATTGCGGAAGCATGTCCTTGAGGCGGAGCAGTGCGATACGCTCGACCTGTTTGCAGGCGGTTTCGAATTCAACGCCGCGGCTGTTGCCGATGCGCGCCTCGAACTCCGCCAGGATTTCTTCCTTGGTCTTGCCTTTCACCGCGATGATGAAGGGAAAGCCGAAACTGGTGACGTAGGCGGCATTGAGCTTGGAGAACAGCTCGCGCTCTTTATCGGTCAGCGCCTCGAGCCCGGCGGAAGCCTGTTCCCTGGCCGATTCCGTTGTCAGCCGCTTGGCCTGAGCCAGTTTTCCGGCAAGGTCGGGATGGGCGTTGAGCACGGAGAGCCGCTCGGTCTCGCTGGCGCCGCGAAAGACACGGCACAGCGCATTGTGCAGACCGCCGGCACTGTCATGCGCCGGACCGAGCTCCAGCTCATAGGCGCGCTCGGCGATCCACGGCGAATGCTCGAATACGCCGCCGAATGCCTGGACGAAAGCCTCGAATTCCATCTTCGACGGGCGCAGCGTCGGCGGCCGGAACGGATGGTTCTCTTGCCAGTGCCTTGCAATGTCGATGCGTCGCGCCAGCCAGACCCTGTCGTGCGATTTGACGTAGTCGACGAAGCGCTTCAGCGCCGCGACCCGGCCCGGCCTGCCGACGAGGCGGCAGTGGAGGCCGATATTCATCATGCGCGGCCGCCCTGCCTTGCCCTCGGCATAAAGCGTGTCGAAACTATCCCTGAGATAGGCGAAGAACTGGTCGCCCGAGTTGAAGCCCTGCGGCGTGGCGAAACGCATGTCGTTGGCGTCGAGCGTATAGGGGATGATGAGCTGCGGCTTTGCCGACCCGTCCGGCCCACCATGCTCGAACCAGTACGGCAGCTCGTCGTCATAGGTGTCCGACACATAGTCGAAGCCGCCCTCTTCCGCCGCCAGCCGCACGGTGTTGATCGACGTGCGGCCGGTGTACCAGCCGGTCGGCCGTGCCCCGGTCACCTCGTAGTGCAGCCGGATTGCCTCGTCCATGTCGCGGCGCTCGTCCTCCGGCGCATGGTCGCGATAGTCGATCCATCTCAGCCCGTGCGAGGCGATCTCCCAGCCGGCCTCCTGCATCGCCACGACCTGGTCGGGCGAACGCGCCAGTGCTGTGGCGACGCCGTAGCAGGTGATCGGCACCTCAGCCTCGGTGAACAGGCGCAGCAATCGCCAGAAGCCGGCGCGGGCGCCATATTCGTAGATCGATTCCATGTTCCGGTGGCGCTGCCCGGGCCAGGGTGCAGCGCCGACGATCTCGGACAGGAAGGCTTCCGAAGCCTTGTCGCCGTGCAGGACGCAATTTTCGCCGCCTTCCTCGTAATTGACGACGAACTGCACCGCGACATGCGCCCTGCCGGGCCATTTCGGATCCGGCGGATTGGCGCCGTAGCCGCGCATGTCTCGTTCGTAACGCATTGTCGCTCCTGCCGGATAGTGTGATCAGGATAGTCGAAAGGATTGCTTGCGCATTCCCCCGAAAATTTTTGAAAGTGTTTTTGCAGCACTTCACTCGACCGGGACTTATGCATCGCCTTTAATTGGCGCACAATTCGTCAAGCACGTTTTGAGTGTACCGGAATGGGAGCAGCCAGTGGCGGAAACGTCGAAAGCCGAAGGCGGACGTCTGACGACCCATGTCCTCGACACCGCGACCGGCAGGCCGGCGGCAGGCCTGTCGATCGAGCTTTACCGCATCAACGACGACATGCGGACGCATCTGAAGACAGCGGTCACCAATGCCGACGGCCGGTGTGACGCGCCGCTGCTTGCCGACGCGGAATTCCGCACCGGCGAATACGAGCTGGTCTTCGCCGCCGGCGACTATCTGCGCCGGCAGGGATTGAGACTCCCGGAACCGGCCTTCCTCGACAGCGTGCCGATCCGCTTCGGCATGGCCGAGCCGATGCACTATCACGTGCCGCTGCTCATATCGCCCTACGGCTATTCGACCTATCGGGGGAGCTGAGACATGACGAGACTCAAGATACGCAATGAGATACGCTTCATCCTCAATGGAGAGGATGTTGCGCTGACCACGGTCGCGCCCGACGAGACCTTGCTCGACTGGCTGCGGCTCGAGCGCTCGCTGCGCGGCACCAAGGAAGGCTGCGCCGAGGGCGACTGCGGCGCTTGCACCGTGCTGGTCGGAAGGCTGTCAGGCGGCCGGCTCGTCTATGACAGCGTCAATGCCTGCATCCGCTTCCTTGGCTCGCTCGATCGCACGCATGTCGTAACCGTCGAGCATCTGCGCGGCGACGGCGAAAAACTGCATCCGGTGCAGCAGGCGATGGTCGATTTCCACGGCTCGCAATGCGGCTTCTGCACGCCGGGCTTCGTCATGTCGCTTTATGCCCTGTGGATGCGGTCACCGGAGCCATCGGATGCAGCCATCGAAAAGGCGCTTCAGGGCAATCTCTGCCGCTGCACCGGCTACGAGGCGATCATGCGGGCGGCACGTGCCATCTCCAGCTACGGCAAGGCGGCAAAGGATCCGCTGGCAGCGGAGCGCAAGGCGATCACGAGCAAGCTCGAAGCGATGAAAGACGGTTCGCGCATCGAGATCGGCGCCGGCAAGCAGCGCCTGGTCGTCCCGGCCGATGCCGACGACCTCGCCGCCGTGCTCGACAAGGAGCCGGGCGCCACCATCGTTGCCGGTTCGACCGATGTCGGCCTGTGGGTGACCAAGCACATGCGCGAGATTGCGCCGGCGATCTTCATCGGCAATCTCGACGGGCTGTGCCGGATTTCCGAAGACAAGGGCATCATCTCGATCGGCGCTGGTGTCACCTACACCGAGGCTTTCTCAATGCTGGCGAAACGCATCCCGGCGCTGGGCCCGCTGTTCGATCGCATCGGCGGCGACCAGGTGCGCAACATGGGCACGATCGGCGGCAACATCGCCAATGGCTCGCCGATCGGCGACACGCCGCCGCCGCTGATCGCACTCGGCGCGCGGCTGACGCTGCGCCGCGGCAACAAGCGTCGGACGATCTCGCTTGAAGACTTCTTCATCGCCTATGGCAAGCAGGACCGACAGCCGGGCGAATTCGTCGAGGCCGTGCATGTCCCAGTGCCGGGCAGGGATACCAAATTCGCCGTCTACAAGATCACCAAGCGCCGTGACGAGGACATCACCGCCGCACTTGGCGCATTCCTGCTGGCCCTGGCCAAGGACGGCACGGTGGCGGAGGTGCGCATCGCCTATGGCGGCATGGCGGCAACGCCGAAGCGGGCTTTCGGCGTGGAAAAGGCGCTGCTCGGCAGGCCCTGGACGGAACCGACGGTCGAGACCGCCATGGCCGAGTACGCCAAAGACTTTACCCCGCTGACCGACATGCGGGCGAGCGCCGAATACCGGGCGCTGGCGGCGCGCAACCTGCTGTTGCGGTTCTTCGCCGAGACCAGCGGCACCAAAGCACCGATCCAGATATCGCGCCACGAGGCGGCGTGATGACCAAGCACGCTCCAAACCTCAAGGCGCAGAAAATCGCTGGTGGCGTTGCCACCGACCAGCGTCATGATTCCGCGCACAAGCATGTCCGCGGCACGGCCGTCTATATCGATGACATGCCGGAATCATCCGGCATGCTGCATGGCTGCCTCGGGCTTTCGACGGCCACGCATGCCACCATCAGCAGCATGGACCTGGCGGCGGTGCGCGCAGCACCCGGCGTCGTCGACGTGCTGACGGCGAGCGACGTGCCGGGCGAAAACGACATTTCGCCGACCGGCCGCCACGACGAACCGGTGCTGGCCGACGGCAAGGTGCAGTTCTTCGGCCAACCGATCTTTTGCGTCATCGCCGAAACCCGCGAGCAGGCGCGCCGCGCCACAAGGCTGGCCAAGGTCGAATACAAGGAATTGCCTTTCGTCACCGACATCGGCGTCCTCGATCCCAGGAAGGACAAGCTGGTCACGCCGCCGCTGACCCTGAGGCGCGGCGGTGCCGCGGCTGCGATCAGGGCGGCGCCGCGCCGGCTGAAAGGAAAAATGCGCATCGGCGGCCAGGACCATTTTTATCTCGAAGGCCAGATCGCCATGGCCATTCCCGGCGAGGATCAGGACGTCACGATTTATTCGTCGACCCAGCATCCGAGCGAAATCCAGCACATGGTCAGCCATGCGCTCGGCGTGCCGAGCCATGCCGTCACGGTCGAGATCCGCCGCATGGGCGGCGGCTTTGGCGGCAAGGAAACGCAAGGCAACCAGTTTGCCGCGCTCGCGGCGATTGCTGCGAAAAAACACCATCGCGCGGTGAAAATCCGGCCCGACCGTGACGACGACATGATCGCCACCGGCAAGCGCCATGACTTCCTCGTCGATTACGAGGTCGGCTTCGACGACGAGGGCAATATCCTCGGCGTCGATTTCATGTTTGCGGCGCGCTGCGGCTTCTCGGCGGACCTGTCGGGCCCGGTCACCGATCGCGCGCTGTTCCACTGCGACAACACCTATTTCTGGCCGGCGGTTCATGCGCAATCGGCGCCGCTCTACACCAACACCGTGTCGAACACCGCCTTCCGCGGCTTCGGCGGGCCGCAAGGCATGGTCGGCGCCGAGCGTGTCATCGAAGAGGTCGCCTTTGCCGTCGGCAAGGACCCGCTCGAGATTCGCAAGAAGAATTTTTATGGCACCAGCGACCGCAACGTCACGCCCTATCACCAGACGGTCGAGGACAACATCATCCACCGCATCGTCGCCGAACTGGAGGCGAGTTGCGACTATGCGAGGCGTCGCCGCACCATTGAAGCTTTCAACGCCAACAGCCGCTTCATCAAGCGTGGATTGGCGCTGACGCCGGTCAAGTTCGGCATCTCGTTCACCGCGACGCACTACAATCAGGCCGGCGCGCTGGTGCATGTGTACACCGACGGTTCGGTGCATCTGAACCATGGCGGCACCGAGATGGGGCAGGGTCTCTACGTCAAGGTGGCGCAGGTGGTGGCGGAAGAATTCCAGATCGACCTCAACCAGGTAAAGATCACCGCGACGACGACCGGCAAGGTCCCGAACACCTCGGCGACGGCCGCATCGTCCGGTTCCGACCTCAACGGTATGGCGGCGCAGAACGCGGCCCGGCAGATCAAGGAGCGGTTGACCAACTTCGCAGCCGAAAAATACCAGGTGCCGCGCGACCAGGTGCTGTTCCTGCCCAACCGGGTGCGCATCGGCAACCAGGAGATCGCCTTCGCCGATCTCATCAGGCAGGCCTATATGGCGCGCATCCAGCTTTCGGCGGCGGGCTTCTACAAGACGCCGAAAATCCACTGGGATCGCGACAAGGGCGAGGGTCGTCCCTTCTATTATTTCGCCTATGGCGCCGCGTGCTCGGAAGTCTCGGTCGACACGCTGACCGGCGAGTATGTCGTCGAGCGCACCGACATCCTGCACGAGACCGGCCGCTCGCTGAACCGCGCCATCGACCTTGGCCAGGTCGAAGGCGGCTTCATCCAGGGCATGGGATGGCTGACGACTGAGGAGCTTTGGTGGGACGAAAAGGGCCGGCTGCGCACCCATGCGCCGTCGACCTACAAGATTCCGCTCGCCTCGGACCGACCGAAGATCTTCAATGTGACGCTGGCCGATTGGCCGGAAGCGAGCGAGCCGACGGTGCACCGCTCCAAGGCGGTCGGCGAGCCGCCGCTGCCGCTCGGCATCTCGGTGCTGCATGCGCTGTCGGATGCGGTGGCAAGCGTTGCCGGCCATCGGATCTGCCCGCGCCTCGACCCACCGGCGACGCCGGAGCGGGTGCTGATGGCGATCGAACGGCTGAAGAGGGAAGCCAAGGCTGGTGCTTGAACTCGGTCCCGGGTTCGTACAAGGCGTGCAATCCGGGCCGAAAAACCCTATGTTTCCCGATAGGGAAAGCAAAAACATGACCTCGAAAGTGCAAACCCTGAAAGCATTTCTTGGCGGCGCCGGCCGGGTTGCCCTGGTCGAGGTGGCTGGGACCAAAGGCTCGACGCCCCGCGAGAAGGGCGCCTTCATGCTCGTCTCGGGCGCGGCGATTTTTGGCACGATCGGCGGCGGCCAGCTCGAATTCATCGCGATCGACAAGGCGCGGCAGCTGCTCTTCTCCCCCCTTGAGGGGGAGATGGCCGCGGAGCGGCCAGAGGGGGCCGGTAGAGGAAGCACGCGACCTAAGAAAATGTCGAGCACTGCCGCGGCGACCCCACCCGACGGCTTCGCCGCCACCCTCCCCTCAAGGGGGAGGGATACGCGCACGACGCTCGATGTCCCGCTCGGGCCCGAGATCGGCCAGTGCTGCGGCGGCAGGGTCGAGGTGCTGATCCGGCGGGTCGACACGGCGTTGGCGCAAGAGCTGGTCGCGGCGGCGGACGCCGAGCAGGCGCAGTTGCCGCATGTCTACATCTTCGGCGGCGGCCATGTCGGCCAGGCGCTGGCCTCGGCGGTGGCCTTGCTGCCGGTCCGTGTCGTCGTTGTCGAGACGCGGGCCGAGGCGCTGGAGGGCATGCCGGACACGGTCGAAACCAGCCTGACGCCAATGCCCGAGGCGATGGTGCGCAAGGCTTCGGCTGGCGCCGCATTCGTCGTCCTCACTCACGACCACGCACTGGATTTCCTGATCGTCGCCGAGGCACTGAAACGCCGGGATGCCGCCTATGTCGGCATGATCGGCTCGAAGACCAAGAAGGCGACATTCAGGAACTGGTTCCTGAAGGCGGCGGACGGCAGCGAGGCGCAATTTGCCGGCCTCGTCTCGCCGATCGGCGGCGATGCGGTCAAGGACAAGCGTCCGCAAGTCATTGCGGCCTTGGCGGCGGCCGAGATCATGACGGCACTGGCCGCCCATGCTGGCGCGCGAGCCGCGCCGCACCCCGTCTCTCGTGGCAAGGCAATGGCCGGCTGACGGCCAGAATTCGAGCAACGCTCATTTGCCGGCCAGAATTTCTTTGATCAGCCGTTGGCAGCGCTCGGCCATGAAATCGAGCAGCAGCCGCACCTTCGGGTCCTGCAGCTTTTTGTGCGGGTAGACGGCGGCGAACTGCACCGGCGTCGGTGGCGTGTCGGGCAGGATCACCTTCAGACGCCGGTCGCGGATGAACGGCTCGACCTCGAAGCGCGGCTTGTTGATGATGCCGCGGCCCGACAGCGCCCAGCCGGTCAGCACGTCGCCATCGTCGGTGTCATAGGGTCCGTGCACCTCGAATTTCCGCGGACCGTCGGCCGTCTGCAGCGTCCACACATATTCGCGCGCGCCGGCGTAGCGCAGCATCAGGCAATCGTGTTTGTTGGCGATCAGTTCCTGCGGCTCGGTCGGTTCGCCGCGCGTCTCCAGATATTTCGGCGCCGCCACCAGCACCCGCTCGCACTCCATGATGCCGCGCATTCTCAGGCTGGAATCCTCGATGATACCCAGTCTGAACGCGACGTCGATGCCTTCCTTCATGATGTCGACATTGTGGTCCGAAAGCCTCAGCCGAACCTCGATGTCAGGATATTTGTCGTGGAAATCGGGGATTCCCGACGCCACCAGCCGCCGGCCGAGGCCAAGCGGCGCTGTCACCTTGATGGTGCCACGCGGCTGGCCGGACAAAGCGCTGACAGCGGCTTCCGCCTCGGTGACCGCCTCAAGCACCTGCTTGGCGCCGGAGTAGAACACCGTGCCGTGCTCGGTCGGCATCAATTGCCGCGTCGTGCGATTGAACAGCCTGACACCGAGATGTTTTTCGAGCTCCTTGATGCGGTTGGAGGCGACCGCTGGCGAAATGCGCATGTCGCGCCCCGCCGCCGACAGATTGCCGAGCTCGACGACGCGAACGAAGACGGAGATGTTGTCGAGATAGGCCATGCGGCTTTGGGGCTCTCATGCGGCTGCGCAGGGATAACCCTAGTGCATGACCCCGAAAAATCGGAATCGATTTTCGGAAAGGATCATGCACCAGATAAAAGTTCTACAGCGTCCTTTGCGCGTCCAACGGACGCGCGGCGCTGTAGTATTTTCCATTTTTTTTTGAAAGTCATCGTGCCGCTCGGCCCTTTCCGTTTGCGCTCCAGTCCGTAAAGTCACCCAATCGGCAGGGACGACTTTTCAATGATCGATTTTGCGATTTTCTGGGACTGGCTGAGTTTCGCCGTGCGCTGGCTGCATGTCGTCACCAGCATAGCCTGGATCGGCTCGTCCTTCTATTTCGTCGCGCTCGATCTCGGCTTGCGCCAGCGTCCGGGCATGCCTGTCGGCGCCTTCGGCGAAGAATGGCAGGTGCATGGCGGCGGCTTCTACCACATCCAGAAATATCTCGTGGCGCCGACCGAAATGCCTGAGCACCTGACTTGGTTCAAATGGGAATCCTACGCTACCTGGCTGTCGGGCTTTGCCATGCTGTGCGTCGTCTACTATGCCGGCGCGGACCTCTTCCTGATCGATCCCAACGTGCTTGCCATGTCGGTGCCTACAGGCATCTTGCTGTCGCTGGCGACGATCGGCGTCGGCTGGGTGGTCTACGATCTCTTATGCCGTTCGCCCCTTGGCAGGAGCGACACCGGCCTGATGCTGGTGCTCTATGGCGTGCTGGTGTTCATCGCCTGGGGTCTTACCCATCTGTTCACCGGCCGCGCCGCTTTCCTGCATCTTGGCGCCATCACCGCGACGATCATGTCGGCCAATGTCTTCATGGTCATCATTCCGAACCAGAAGATCGTCGTCGCCGACCTGATCGCCGGCAGGAAGCCAGATCCGAAATACGGCAAGATCGCCAAGCAGCGCTCGCTGCACAACAATTACCTGACGCTGCCCGTTCTCTTCCTGATGCTGTCGAACCACTACCCGCTGGCGTTTGCTACCCAGTTCAACTGGGTGATCGCCTCGTTGGTTTTCATCATCGGCGTGCTGATCCGGCACTATTTCAACACCATGCATGCGCGCAAGGGCAACCCGACCTGGATCTGGCTGGCTGCCGCCGTCCTGTTCGTCGTCATCATCTGGCTGTCAACCGCGCCGAAAGTGCTGACCGGCGAAGTCAAGGCGTCCTCGACGGCACAGGTCTATATCGCCTCGGCGCATTTTCCCGCAGTGCGCGATACGGTGCTTGGCCGTTGCTCGATGTGCCATGCGCAGGAGCCGTCCTACGATGGCATCTATCACGCGCCGAAAGGTGTGATGCTCGACACGGACGCCGGTATCGCCGGGCAGGCCCGCGAGATCTACCTGCAGGCCGGCCGCAGCCACGCGATGCCGCCCGCCAACGTCACCCATATCACCGACAAGGAGCGGGCGCTGCTGGTGGCATGGTTCGAGGAGGCGGGGAAATAAGCATGACCAGCACGCTCCTGCGCGGCCGCACGCTGTCCTTCCTGCGCTGGCCTGAGACCGTCGACGACCATTCCGCCTGGCGCTACGAGGACGACGGCGGCCTGCTGCTTCGCAACGGCAGGATCGTTGCCGCGGGCGCCTATGCCGACGTCGAGAAAAAGGCTGATGAAGGCGCAAAAAAGATCGACCACCGTCCGCATTTGCTGCTGCCTGGTTTCATCGACCCGCATGCGCATTTTCCGCAGATGCAGGTCATCGCCTCCTACGGCGCCGAACTGCTCGACTGGCTGAATACTTACACCTTTCCCGAGGAAACCAAATTCCAGAACGCCCAGCATGGCCGCCGCATCGCCAGGCTGTTCCTCGACGAGATGCTGCGCCACGGCACGACGACCGTCGCCGCCTATTGCTCGGTGCACAAGGAATCGGCCGAGGCGTTCTTCGCCGAGTCGCATCACCGCAACATGCTTAACATTGCCGGCAAGGTGATGATGGATCGCAACGCACCGGAGGGCGTGCTCGACACGCCGCAATCGGCCTATGACGACAGCAAGGCGCTGATTAAGGAGTGGCACGGCAAGGGGCGCCAGCACTATGCCATCACGCCGCGCTTCGCCATCACCTCCTCGCCCGAACAGTTGGAAATGGCGGGCGCGCTCTGCCGCGAACATCCTGATCTGCACATGCAGACGCATCTGTCGGAAAACCACGCCGAGATTGCCTTTACGCTGCAACTCTACCCGCGGGCACGCGACTATACCGATGTCTACGAGCACCATGGGCTGCTCGGGCGCAAAAGTCTGTTCGGCCACTGCATCCATCTTTCGGAACGCGAGGCGGATGCGCTTTCGGAAACGGGCTCGGTCGCCGTGTTCTGTCCGACCTCGAACCTGTTCCTCGGCTCGGGCCTGTTCGACTATCAGCGTTACCGCCGCCGCGAAAAAGCACTCCGCATCGCCACCGCCACCGATATCGGCGGCGGCACCAATTACTCGATGCTGCGCACCATGGATGAGGGCTACAAGGTGATCGCGCTGAACGGCGAGAAGCTCAATCCGTTCCAGTCGTTCTGGCAGCTCACCCGCGGCAATGCCGAGGCGCTGTCGATCGTGGAAAGGATCGGCACGCTCGACCAAGGCAGCGATGCCGACATCGTCGTCCTCGATGCCCGCGCCACGCCGGCCATGCGGCTGCGGATGGAGACGGCGGACACGCTGGCGGAGGAGCTGTTTCTGCTGCAGACGCTGGGCGACGACCGTGCCGTGCGCGAGGTCTACGTCGCCGGGCGGGCGATGAAGACCGATATGGCGGTTTAGCTATCCCACACGCCCCGCTTGACCCAGCGGCAGCCATCGGTCAAAGGGTGCCGCGACGTTGATAGGGGAACGACATGGCCGTTGCAGACGATATCGCTCTGATCCAGAAACAGGAAGCCGAGCTTGTCTTCTCGGTCTTCGATGAAGCTGTCGCCTTCAAGATCGGCTCGACGATCCGCGACCGGGCACTGGCCCAGAGCTTGCCGATCATCGTCGACATCAGGACCTTCGACCGGCCGCTGTTCTACGCGGCAATGCCGGGCTCGAACGCCTCCAATCCGGATTGGGCGCGGCGCAAGATCAACGTGGTGCAGCGGTTCCTGAAAAGCACCTACCGCATGGTGCTGGAGCAGCAGCGTCCCGACCGCAGCTTCAAGCCAGGCGAGGGGCTCGACATATCGGACTATGTGCTGGCCGGTGGTGGCTTTCCCATAACGGTCAAAGGTGCCGGCGTCATCGGTGTGATCGCGGTCTCGGGCCTGCCGGAGCGTGAGGATCACGGCGTCGTCGTCGATGCGCTGTGCAGCCACCTCGGCGTCGACGGGCGCGAGCTGGCACTGCCGCCGGAAGCAAAATGACGGCGCTCGATCCCAAATCCTTCCTCGCCGCCATCTTCAATGCCGCCGTTGCCGCCGCTGATCCGCAGAGGACGATCAGGGATCATCTGCCGGCAATGCCGAAGGGGCGCACCATCGTCATTGGTGCAGGAAAAGGCTCGGCGCAGATGGCGGCGGCTTTCGAAAAAGTGTGGGACGGGCCGATCGAAGGGCTGGTCGTCACCCGCTACGGCTATGGCGCGGCATGCCAGCGCATCGAGATCATCGAGGCGGCGCATCCGGTGCCGGATGCCGCAGGGCTCGAAGCGTCGCGCCGGCTGCTCGAAAAGGTGCAGGGGCTGACCGCGGACGATCTGGTCGTGGCGCTCATCTCCGGCGGTGGCTCGGCGCTGCTGCCGGCGCCCGCCGAAGGTCTGACGCTGGCCGACGAGATCGCCGTCAACGAGGCGCTGCTCGCCTGCGGCGCGCCGATCGCCGCCATGAACACCATCCGCAAGCATGTTTCCACCATCAAGGGCGGCAGGCTGGCGGCAGCTGCCTATCCGGCAAAGCTGGTATCTTTGGTGGTCTCCGACATTCCCGGCGACAATCCGGCGCTTGTCGCTTCCGGCCCGACCGTTCCCGATTCCGGCAACCGCCAAGAGGCGCTGGCATCGATCGCCGCCTATGGCATGAAACTGCCGGCTGCCGTGATGGCGCATATCAATTCGCCGGCCGCCGATGCGCCGCGCGTCGATGATCCGCGTTTTTCGCGCAACGAAGTGCATCTGATCGCCTCGGCCGGCGTCTCGCTGGAAGCGGCTGCGGCCGAAGCCAGGCGCCATGGTATTGAGGCGGCCATCCTCTCCGATTCCATCGAGGGCGAAGCGCGCGAAGTTGGGGGTGTCCATGCGGCAATCGCCCGTGAAGTCGCGAAGCGCAACCGGCCCTTCCCGAAGCCCGTGCTGATTCTATCAGGCGGCGAGACGACGGTGACCGTGCGGGCGAAGGGCAAGGGCGGTCGTAACACCGAGTTTCTGCTTGCCTTCGCCATCGGCATCAGCGGCATGGAGGGCGCCCATGCACTGGCCGCTGACACCGATGGCATCGACGGTTCGCAGGACAATGCCGGCGCCTTTGCCGACGGCTCGACGGTGTCGCGGATGCGGGCGGCAGGCGTCGATGCCAAGGCGATGCTTGCCGGCAACAATGCCTGGACGGCATTCAACGCCGTCGGCGATCTCTTCGTGCCCGGCCCGACCGGGACGAACGTCAATGATTTGAGGGCAATCCTGATCAGATAGGGGTCAGGCGGCCATCAGCTTTTTCACTGCCTTCATGTCCTGCAGGAACCGCTCGCGTTCGGCCTGCTTGTCCGCCGGCTCGCGAATACGCAGGATGAAGGACGGGTGGATGGTGACGAACACAGGCAAGCCATCGTCCCGATCCACGACCGCGCCGCGCATCTTCATGATCGGCACGACCTTGCCGAGCAGTGACTGCGCCGCCGTTGCGCCGAGCGCCACCGCCAGATTGGGCTTGATCAGATCGAGCTCCCTGTCGAGCCACCAGCGGCAGGCCTGTACCTCGCCGGTATTCGGCTTCGAGTGGATGCGCCGCTTGCCGCGCGGCTCGAACTTGAAATGCTTGACCGCATTGGTGACATAGACTTTCAGCCGGTCGACGCCGGCATCGTCCAGGATGGCGTCGAAGACTTTTCCCGCCGGACCGACGAAAGGTTTGCCGGCCAGATCCTCCTGGTCGCCTGGCTGTTCACCGACGAAAACCACCTTGGCCTTGTCAGGCCCTTCGCCGAACACGGTCTGCGTTGCGTTGCGCCACAGCGGGCAGCGGCGACAGGCCTTCGCCACTTCGCTGAGTTCGGGAATGGTGCTTGCGCCATCGTCTTCTGCCGTCTCAGGCAATTCAGGCTTGGGCCAGCGTCTTGCCTGCACCTTGGCGTGGTGTGGAGAATTTGTCTGCATCCTGGCGATCATGGCTGATGCGGCCTTGCCCGCTGCTGCGATCAGATGCGGAATGAGCGAAGCCCCAGAAAGGTTCCTTCAAATAGCCGGGACCCGGCTTTCGCTGGGCGAATGACCGGCGATGCGATGCCTCACACCTCGTGCAGATAGAGATGATAATCCAGTTCGCTGACCGTGCGCGCCACCCGCAGATATTCGGATTGCTTGATCGCCACGAATGTTCGGTGCAGGTCTTCCCCCAGCGCCGCTTTGAGGAATGTCGAGGCCCTTGCCGCCTCGATCGCGGCGCGCCAGTCCACCGGCATGGTGGTGCGCGTGATTGCTGATTCGTAGCCATTGCCGGTGGTTTCGGGGCCTGGATCGAGGCCCTCATCGAGACCCTTGACGATGCCGGCCAGCACGGTTGCCGCCACCAGATAGGGGTTGGCGTCGACGCCCGACGGCCGGTGCTCGATGCGCCGGTTTTTCGCGTCGCCAGCCGGCACGCGCAATGCCACCGAGCGGTTGTTGACGCCCCAGGTCGGCGCCACCGGCGCATAGGATTGCGAAACGAAACGCCGCCATGAATTGGCGTGCGGTGCAAACACCAGCATCGATTCGGCCATGGTCTGGATGAGGCCGCCCAGTCCGCGCAGCAGCGGCAAGGACCAGGTCTCACCGCTGGCTTCGGCAAAGACGTTGTTGCCGGCCTTGTTCTGCAGCGAGACATGGAAATGCATGCCGGAGCCGGCGTATTTCTCGATCGGCTTGGCCATGAAGCAGGCAGTGACGCCGTGGCGGCGCGCCTGCGCCCGCACCAGCCGCTTCAGCATGACGAGGTCGTCGGCGGCCCGCATCACGTCCTTGCGATAATTAAGCGTCAGTTCGTACTGGCCGGGCGCATATTCGGAAATGACCGTCTCGGCTGGGATGCCTTGCACCCTGGCCGCGGCATAGATATCGGAAAACAGCGGCTCCATGCCGTGCAGATGGTCGACGGAATAGACCTCTGTCTTGGCCGAGCGGCGGCCGTCGAGCACCGCGTGCGCCGGCTGCACCTTGCCGTCGGCGTCGCGCTCGTTGGCAAGCAGGAAGAATTCGAGCTCGAAGGCGCCGGCCGGATGCAGGCCCTTGGCCGCCAGTATCTCCACCTGACGGCCCAACGCCAGGCGCGGGTCGGAGGACATCGGCTGGCCATCGAGATGGTACATCGCCATCAGCACCTGGCCGCGCGGCGGCTGTGTGCCGAACAGCGGCACCAGCGTGCCGGGGATCGGCCATGCCCGCAGGTCGCCGTCGCCCGTCGTCCAGATCAGTCCGGTCTCGTGCACGTCCTCGCCGGTGATGTCGAGGCCGAGGATCGAGATCGGCATATGCCTGCCGCCCTCGAAGATGCTCATCAACTCGTGCCGGCGCACGATCTTGCCACGCCCGACGCCATTGGCATCGGTCAGCACGATGTCGAACGCTTCGATCTCGGGATGGGCGTCGAGAAAGGTATGCGCCTCGGCGGGCGTTGAGCCCGAAGGGGAGGCGATGATGGCGTTCAAAGTTTGCTTGTGCGCTTCTCTCATGTGCAAGCTTGTCTCATGCCGCGAGCCTTGCCGCAACCGCGCCGAAGGCGGTGATCAGGCGGTTCACTTGGGCCGCGCTGGTCGCCGGCGAGATCAGCATCATGTTGTGGAACGGCGCGATCAGCACGCCGCGATTGACCAGCGCGACATGGACAGCCGCTTCGAGCGCCGGTGCGTGCGCTGCTTCCGCCTCGCCGCCATTCCTCAGCGGGCCGGGTGCGCAGATGAACTCGACGCGGGCGCCGACTCGGGCAACATGCCAAGGCAGGCGGTAACGGTCGATGACGGCGGTCAGCCCGGCGTCGAGCCGCCGCGCCAGATGGTCCATATGGCTATAGTTCTCGTCGGTCATCACCTCTTCGAGCGTGGCGCGCATCGCTGCGAACTGCAGCGGATTGGCCGAGAGCGTCGTGCCCATGCCGGAATAGCCTGGTTCCTTGGTCCTGACATAGTCGGCATAGCGGGTGGCGACGCCCTCGCTCATGCCCCAGACGCTGGCTGGCACGCCGCCGGCGATTGGCTTGCCGAGCACGAACAGGTCCGGCTCCAGGCCATGTTTCCTGGTGTAGCCGCCGGGACCGGTCGAGATCGTGTGCGTCTCGTCGATCAGAAGCAGGGTGCCAGCGGCGCGGGTGAGACGCCGCAGCGCGTTGTGGAAGCCGGGATCGGGCAGCACCATGCAGGAATTGGTCAGCACCGGCTCGGTGACGACACAGGCGATTTGCTGGTCCCGGAGTGCTGTCTCAAGCGCCGGCACATCGTTGAACTCGACGACATCGGTCGCCCGGGTCAGGTCGCGGAATTCGCCGGCCAGTCCTGGCCGGTTGGCCGGTCTGCCGCCGACCAGACGCACCATCGTCTCGTCGACCGAGCCGTGATAGCAGCCGTTGAAGACCAGGATCTTGCCCCGGCCGGTGATGGCGCGGGCGACGCGCAGCGCGAAGCGGTTGGCATCGGTCGCCGTTGTCGCAATCTGCCAGAACGGCAGGCCGAAGTGCTGTTGCAGCAGCGGGCCGATGGCGAGTGCATCTTCCGAAGGCAGCATGTAGGTCAGGCCGCGTCCGGCCTGCCTACGGATGGCGTGGGCGACCGGCGGCGGCGAGTGGCCGAACATCGAGCCGGTGTCGCCGAGGCAGAAATCATCGAGCCGATTGCCGTCGATGTCAGTGATAGTGGCGCCTCTGGCGCTGTCGACCATTATCGGGAACGGCGTCGGCCAGTCGTTCATCCAGTGCATCGGCACGCCGCCGAAGAAACCCGGCAGGCCGTTGCCGACCTTGGCTGCCGATTTCGGCCTTGCCTTGCGGAAGGCTTCGGCCTCGGTCTCGCGCAGATCCGCGATGCGAGCAGTGCTGATGCCACCGATCGCCATCTTTGAATGGTCGATTGTATGCATGAATGCCCCTCTCATGCGTCATAGGGGAATAGGGGAATAGGGGAATAGGGGAATAGGGGAATAGGGGAATAGGGGATGTGTCCCCTACTCCCCTACGGCCCTAGGCCGAAATATCGATGACGCCGCAGTCGCCGGCGGCGCTGCCGAAGGCGACGCGGCGTTCCTCCTTGTCCCACATCATCGAGGTAATGGCGCCCTTGCCCGGTCGGCGCAGAAGCACCTCCTTGGCGTCCGCGAAACGCACCGCCATCACCATGCCGTCGTCATAGCCGACGGCGACGACATCCTGGCTCGGATGGCAGGCGACCGAGGTCACCATGGCGTTGCCGCGCGTGCCGAGTTCCAGCGGCGCCTTGCCCATCGGCCCGTCCTTGCCCGAAAACGGCCAGACGATCGCCGCCGGGGCTCCGGAACTGGCCAGCCATTTTCCCTTGGGCGCCCATGACAGGCTTTTGACTTTGCCGGGATAGCCGCTCATCCGCATGTGCTTGCCATCGGCGAGCTTCCAGCCATGCAGCGCGTTCTCCTGCATGGTGGTGACGAGGAAGGCGCCATCCGGCGAGAACGTGATGCCGGTATGGGCGCCGGCCCATTCCAGCTCGACCGGCTTGCCGTTCGCCGCCGGGAAATGCAGCGTCGCGCCATTGTAGCGGGCGACGCCGAAGCGCATCCCCTTGGGCGAGAACGCCAGCCCCTCGACCGAACGCGGATGCAGGAATTCCTTGGTCTTGCCGTCGGAGAAACGCACGAAGGCGATCTTGCCCGAGGCATAGGCGACGGCGCCTTGTGGTCCGGCGGCAACGCTGGTGATCCATTTCTTCCCGGCGCTTGCCAATTCTGCCGCATTGCCGCCGGCGGTAACGGAAAAAATCTTGCCGTCCTCGCCGCCGGTGATCAGCCGGTCGTTGGCCGCATCGTGGAAGGCAGCGAGAAGCCCGTCATTGGCCTGCGCCGTCTTGTGGCCATGGTCCAGCCGATGGATTGTGCCGTCGGCCAGTGCGAAATGCGGCACGTCGCCAAGGAAAACGGCGGCGATGCAATGTCCCTGGAGATCAAGCGGGGCGACTGTGGGCATGGCTATCGTGGTTCACGGCTGGACAAGTTTACAGGGAGCGGCTTAGGCGGCTTACTCGACGTTTGCGGTTCCGGCAACCATGAGGATCTGCATCGAAACCACAATTGTGGCGACAGGCGATCGTCAAAGCAGTCCCTTGGCCCGCATACCAGTTGCGAAGGTGGCCAATGGCATCACCAAGGTCAAATCCTGGCCTTGGAGGCTCTCGGCACCATACCTGGCATACCACCGTGCTGCCCGCTCGTTCTTGGCATCGATGATGAGCAGGATGCCGCCGCCCTCACCTGCAAGCCGCAGGCAGCGCAACGCGGCGACGGCTAGCAGCTGACCTCCGAGCCCTTGCCCGGCGACGGCCCGGTCGGATGCAAGCCGGCCAAGCTTGAAGCCGGAAACCTCGTGTCGCGCCAAGCCTCTCGTCATGGCGTCGGGCACTGCTTCATGAGCTACCGCGGAAGGGGCAATTGTATAGAAACCGAGGACCCGGTCCGAAGCCACGTTGTCGATCGCACAGAAGGTCTTGGCCGCGTTCTGATCGTGGCTCTGCCGTGCGAACCGCCGCAGAAAATCGTTCATCTGCGCATCACCGCAATCGAAAGAAGCCCGATCGTGCCGTTTCGCAATCGACTTCTCGTGCCAGAACGGAAGCGTCACAGAGTATCCGGCAAGGCGGCAATCGCCGCTCGCAGCCTGGCATTGGGTTTCGGCGGGTTCTCAAGTAGGTCAAGGATGCGTGTGAAGTCGCGGTTGGAAACCCTCATCACCTCGGCAGCTTCGATCACGGCCTGCGCTTCGGGTACGATCTTGTCGAGGATGAAATCGGCCATGTCCTTGTGCGACAGCGCCGCAGCGCGGGCGATGATCGCCTTCTGCGCCGGTGGAATGCGCATCTGAAAACGTTCGGTTTTATTGTCGGCGGATCTGGACATGACCTGTCCTCTTTTGTGCCACTCACGTACACATGATATGTGTACACAAGGCAATAATCAATCCTTATTCGGTCCGTTACGCCTGGCAGGCATCAAAACTCTTCTTCAGCCGCTCGGCGTCGAGTTCGCGGCCGATGAAGACCAGCCGGCTCTCGTGCTTCTCGCCGTCCTTCCAGGCGCGCTGGTGGTCGCCCTCGATGATCATGTGCACGCCCTGAATGACGTAGCGCTCGTCATCGCCTTTAAGCGCGATGATCCCTTTCAGGCGCAGGATGTTCGGGCCTTCCATCTGGGTGATCTTCTCGATCCACGGGAAGAATTTTTTCGGGTCCATCTCGCCGCCCCGCAACGACACCGACTGCACCGTCACGTCATGGATATCGGACGGGTGCGCGTGATCATGGTGATGATGCCCGTCATGATCGTGATGATCATGGTCATGGTCATGGTCATGATGGTCGTGGTCGTCACGCGCCTCGAGGAAGTGCGGATCGTTCTCCAGCGCGCGGGAAAGGTCGAAGGCGCCGCGGTCGAGCACCTCGGACAGCGCCACGCCGGCGCGCGTGGCGCGATGGATCCGGGCCGCCGGGTTGATCGCGCGGATCGTCGCCTCGACCTTGCTCAGTTCGTCCGGCGTGACGAGATCGGTCTTGTTGAGCACGACGACATCGGCAAAGGCGATCTGGTCCTCGGCTTCGCGGGAATCCTTCAGCCGCAACGGCAGGTGCTTGGCGTCGACCAGCGCCACCACCGCGTCGAGCCTGGTCTTGGAGCGCACGTCGTCGTCCATGAAGAAGGTCTGCGCCACCGGCACCGGATCGGCGAGGCCGGTCGTCTCGATCACGATGGCGTCGAAGCGGCCTGGCCGACGCATCAAGCCCTCGACGACGCGGATCAGGTCGCCGCGCACCGTGCAGCAGACGCAACCATTGTTCATCTCGTAGATTTCCTCGTCGGATTCCACGATCAACTCGTTGTCGATGCCGATCTCACCGAACTCATTGACGATAACGGCGTAGCGCTTGCCGTGGCTTTCCGAAAGGATGCGGTTTAGCAGCGTCGTCTTGCCGGCGCCAAGATAGCCGGTGAGAACGGTTACGGGGATTTGTATCGTCTGTGCATCGCTCATGTTGGGCCTCGAAAAGGATTGTTGGCTCCATATAGGATGCACGCCCTGCTTTTGCACGTGGCAACCGATGGGCCAAACAGGTCGCCAACATTGCCGGGTTTTCCCAACATTGCTGGGTTTCCATTGGCGTTGGCTGGCCTCACTGACTAGATAAGACCACGCCAGCTTGCTCGACAGAAACCAAAAAGAGGCGCCGGATGTCCGACAAACCGTCCTCCTTGCCGTTGAGCCGGCGCCAGGCGCTTGGCCTCATTGCCGTTAGCGCGGTCGGCGGTGTCTTTCTACCGGGCATCGCGCTGGCGCAGCAGGCCTCGCCCTATGCCGGGCTTGCCCTGTTCGATAGCGGCGCCGGCGTCTGCGCGATCACACCGGAAGCGACCGAGGGCCCGTTCTATTTCGACCCGAAGCTCGAACGCGCCGATATAACCGAAGGCAAAGCGGGCATTGCCCTCAATCTGCGGCTGCAGGTCATCGACGCAGGCTGCCGGCCGCTTGCCGGCGCGCGGGTCGATATCTGGCATTGCGACGCGCAAGGCCATTATTCAGGCTATCCGGGACAAGGCGACGGCCAGGATGTCGATACGTCAGGCCAGAGTTTTCTGCGCGGTTGGCAAAAGACCGATGACAGCGGTATCGTCTCGTTCGCCACCATCTATCCCGGCTGGTATCGCGGCCGCACCACCCACATCCATTTCAAAGTCTTCCCCAACGACAATTCGGTGATGACCGGCCAGCTGTTTTTCCCAGACGGCCTGAGCGAACAGATATTCACCACTGTCGCGCCCTACACCGACCGGTCCGGCAAGCGGGATACGTCGAACGCCAGGGACGGTATCGCGCGGCGTGCCGGGCCGCTTTCGCAGGCGGCGCTGCGCGAGGTGGCGGACGCCTACCAGGCCTTGATGATCGTCGCGGTGAGGGCTGATTGAGTCCCGCACCGGGTGTGTGGCGTTCCTGCCCAACGCGACCACCTGCGCTGAAAAGTCGTTTGTCATCTAACTGAAATAAACATCTGGCATTAGCCACGGCGGACACCGCATTGCTTGCCGGCAAAGCTGTTTTGCAAAGCCGGATCTTTTTGATCGTCCATTGCCAACCGGGCGGCTGCCTCTATGCTGTCCACACCGGTTCGGCCGAAGAGGGACAGCCATGGCCAAGGCGGACAAGACTGCGACAATGAGCCGGCTGCATTCGGCGGCGCGGCTGGCGCGTACGGCACTCGCCGCGCGGCTTTTGGCGCACGGCTTCTATGCCGGCCAGGACCAGATCATGCTGGCGCTCGACCGTGAGGACGGGCAGACGCCCGGCAATCTTGCCGGTCGCCTCGGTGTTCGCCCGCCGACCATCACCAAGACCATCAACCGGCTGCAGGCGCAGGGCTTTCTGGAAAAGCGCGCTTCTTCCGCCGATGCCCGCCAGGCCCATATCTTTCTGACTGATACTGGCCGCGAAATCATTCACGCCATCGAGAAATCGGTGAAGAAGACCGAGAAGCAGGCGCTGAAGGGGCTCGATAAAAAGGACCAGAAGGCGCTGTTCAAGCTGCTCGCCCGCGTTGAGGCGAACCTCTCGAACGGAGAGATGGTTCTCGTCGATGATGAGATCGACGCCGACGAATGATCCGCGGCTGACGCCATCAGGCAGCGGCTGCTGACGATCCATGCACCAATGCCGACCAGCGGCCCGGCGTGACACCGAACGCCTTCTTGAAGTGCCTGCTGAAATGACTTTGGTCGTTGAAACCGGCCGCTATTGCGATCTGCGCCAATGACTCGCTCGCCTCGATCATGCGGCGTGCTCGCTGAAGCCGGCGCATCAAGAGAAAGCGGTGCGGACTGGTGGAGAAAGCGGCACGGAAATGCCGCGACAGGGCATAGCGATCGAGCCCGGTGATCGCTTCCAGCTCCTCGGAACGGACGGTACGGAAAACATTTTCTTCCAGATAGTCGCGTGCCAGGCTGACAGCCCGCCACGCTGTCCTTGGGATCGGTTTCGCCGGCAGGCCTGAATGCCGTGCCAGGCTTTGCATCAATTGCGCAACGAAGTCGGCGACAAACAGATCGTCCAGCTTCTGGTCCAACGGCCCCAGCGCCGAAAGCAGCCGCGTGCGGAAAACAGGATCCGTCACCACGGCATTCCTGACGAAAGGCAGCGATGCGCCTGTTTGATCGAGGCAGTCCAGCACGATGGACGGCTCCAGATAAAGCATCCTGTAACGCAAACCGTCTTCAGTGCCGGCGCCGCCATCGTGCAATTCGTCCGGATGGAGCACGATAATCTGGCCGGGCAGGCTGTGATGCGTGGCGCCGCGATACCGGAAAGTCTGGACGCCATGCAGCGTCACGCCGATGGCGTAGGTATCGTGACGATGGAGATCGAACGCGCTGCCGTGGAACCGGGCCTCGATACGCTCCATTCCGACGCAATCGGGCGCCGAGATGACGCAGTTCTCAGCCGCGTCAACGCACAAACGTCCAAGACCCTGAGAGGCCTCGCCATCTAGACCGTGTGACATCGCTTCATTCACAAACCTCGAATGGCAAATGTCTCATGTTCGACACGAAATTTGCAATCGTGCTGCAGGATAACCTTCCCGTCTGGCAAAAGCTCAACGTAACCGCGTTCCTGACCAGCGGTATCGTCGCGCAGTATAGCGACATCATCGGCGAACCCTATCGCGACCGCGCCGGCAATATCTATAATCCGCTCTCGATCCAGCCGATCATCGTGCTTTCGGCCGAACGCTCGACGCTCACTGCGATCCACCGGCGGGCGCTGGAGCGCGGTGTGACGACCTCGCTCTACGTCGACGAAATGTTTTCGACCGGCCACGACGCGGCGAACCGCGCCGTCTTTGCCGAATTCGCACCCGACGATGCCAAGGTCGTCGGAATCGCGCTGCACGCCGAAAAGAAGCTTGTCGACAAGATCACCAAAGGTGCCCGCATGCATCCCTGATGCATATCGACACTGGTTCATCCTGTTGACGCTCGGTGTCCTAGGTGCTCGGTCATCGTCGCCAGCGGCTTTTATATCATTCATCGCGAGCACCGGCTTCGCGTGCGCAACCGCGCTGCCCTCGACGTCGAGGTGGATGCGCTGGCAAAAAAACTTTGATTTGTTTCGGAAGGGTGGCATAAGGCCGCGTTTAAACTGTTTAGACCATGATCCCGAAAACGGGCATCCGGTTTCGCTGGAGATCATGGATCAGCTCTGGATCGTCGGGGGAGCGCAAGGCGCTGGCACAGAAGATCAAGCTTTCGACGATCGCGGATGCGCTCGGTGTGTCCACGGCCACGGTCTCGCTGGCCCTGCGCGACAGCCCGCTGGTTGCTGGAAACACCCGCGATCGCATCAAGGAACATGCCCGCGCCATCGGCTATATCTACAATCGCCGCGCCGCCAGCCTGCGCACCTCGCGTTCGGGCATCGTCGGCGTCGTCGTCCACGACATCATGAATCCTTTCTTCGCTGAGATCCTGCGCTCGATCGAAAGCGAGCTCGACCGCAGCCGCCAGACCTTCATCCTGTCGAACCATTACGACCAGCTCGAAAAGCAGCGCACCTTCATCGACACGCTGCTGCAGCTTGGCGCCGACGGCGTCATCATGTCGCCGGCCATCGGCACGCCGCCCGAAGACATCTTCATGGCCGAGGAAAACGGCCTGCCGGCGGTGCTGATCGCACGCACCGTCGAAGGCGCTGACGTGCCGGTGTTTCGTGGCGACGATGCCTATGGCACCGGGCTAGCCACCAACCATCTGATCTCGCTCGGCCATAAACGCATCGCCATGATCGGCGGCACCGACCAGACCTCGACCGGCCGCGACCGCTACCAAGGCTATCTCAACGCCATGGAGGCGGCAGGGCTGGAGGTCAGGCCGTCCTGGCGCATTCCCGGCCCGCGCACCAAACAGGCTGGCTTCGAGGCCGCCGGGCAGTTCCTGGCGCTGAAGGACAAGCCGACCGCGGCCTGTTGCTGGAACGACCTCGTCGCCATCGGCCTGATGAACGGCATTGCACGCGCCGGACTCGTGCCGGGCATTGACATATCCGTGACCGGCTACGACGATCTCGAGGAAGCAGCGATCGCGACGCCGGCGCTGACCACCGTGTGGAATGGCCAGCGTGAAGTTGGCCGCCGCGCCGCCAGCGCGCTGCTCGACAAGCTCAATGGGCAGATGGTGCGACCGTCGCAGGAACTGATCAAGCCGGAACTGCATGTGCGCCAGTCGACCGGCAAACCAGTGGAACGTGCATGACAAAAGCCGAACAGCAGCAAGCAGTCGCCATTTTGGTGCCGGGCCAATTCAACGACCACGCGGTAGGCCGCATCGACCGGACGTTCAGCCGCGCCTGGATCGAACGGCCTGATGCGTCGCTGGTCACCGACGAGATGCGCCGGACGGTGCGCGGCATTGCCGCCTTTGGCGGGATCAACGCAGCCCTCATCGACGCGCTGCCGAATCTCGAGATCATCGCCAATTTCGGCGTCGGCTATGATTCGGTCGATGCCCGTCACGCAGCGCAGCGCGGCGTCATGGTCACCAACACGCCGGATGTTCTGACCGAGGAGGTCGCCGATACGGCGATCGGGCTTTTGATCAACGCCGTCCGCGAGCTGCCGCGCGCCGAGACCTGGCTGCGCGACGGCAGTTGGGCACGCAACGGCAACTATCCGCTAAGCCGGCTGACCTTGCGCGGCCGTCGTGTCGGTATTTTCGGCATGGGCCGCATCGGTCTCGCCATTGCGCGCCGGCTGGAGGCCTTTGGGCTGCCGATCGCCTATCACAACCGGCGCCAGGTCGAAGGTTTGCCCTACGAATACCACGGCACGCTGAAAGGCCTTGCCGAGGCGGTCGATACGCTGATCTCGGTGGCGCCCGGCGGCGCCTCGACGGAAAAGGCGGTCAACGTCGAGATCCTGTCGGCGCTCGGCCCGAATGGCGTCTTCGTCAACATCGGTCGCGGCAGCACGATCGACGAGGCAGCTCTTGCCGCGGCGCTTGCCGGCGGCACCATCGCCGCTGCCGGGCTCGACGTCTTCGCTGACGAGCCGAACGTGCCGCCGGCGCTGCTCGCCGCCCCCAACACTTCACTTTTGCCGCATGTCGGCTCGGCTTCGGAACATACCCGCCGCGCCATGGCCGATCTGTGCGTCGACAATCTGATTTCCTGGTTTTCGAAGGGGAGGGCGTTGACGCCGGTGCCGGAAACGGAAAAGCTCAAGGCGCGCAGCTGAGCGGCACGCTTTCCTATTTGTTAACCACGGTTTAACGCTTTGAAATCATCTTTATCTATCGCCAAACACCCGGAGAACGCAGATGAAAGCACTTGCTGCATTGATAGCGGTGGTCGCGCTGTTCGGCAGCGTTCAGCTGTTTCACAGCGGCGGAGGCGAAGGCCGCACAGCCGATGAGTCAGCGCAGTCGCCCGGCGACTACCGGCTGGTGGCCAATGGCGACGAAGCGTCCTGCGCGGTCAAGCGCGGCACTGAGGTTGCGCATGGCCTGTCGCTGTTGACGGTCACTGCGAATTGCCACCGTGTCTTGCCCGGCATCGAGCGCGCGAAATTCTGGCGTGAGCAGGATGACGGCACGGTCACCTTCAGCGCGAACGGCATCGACCCGATCGTCACTTTCGGCGTCGCCGACGGCGACGGTTATGAATCCTACGCACCAGCCCTGCCGCTGCTGTCGCTGGCGGCCGGCAGCGATTGACGTTGACGTCCGACGAACTATTCCGCGGCGGCCCACGCGCCGGATTTTGCCGCGGCGTGCAGGCGCACCGCGTCGCCGAAGGCGCGGAATATCCTTGCTGAGACGCTGTCCGACTTGACCCAGTATTCGGGATGCCACTGGACGCCGACGGCGAAAGCACGGGCGTCGCGCACCGAAACCGCCTCGACCGTGCCGTCGCTGGCTACCGCCTCTATCTGCAGCTTC
Source organism: Mesorhizobium sp. WSM4810 (assembly GCF_055811235.1). Lineage (NCBI taxonomy): Bacteria > Pseudomonadati > Pseudomonadota > Alphaproteobacteria > Hyphomicrobiales > Phyllobacteriaceae > Mesorhizobium > Mesorhizobium sp. WSM4810. The sequence goes on from NZ_JBVVQV010000010.1 coordinate 171,461, forward strand.
GGGCCGAGCCGGTCGATGGCCTGGCGGTGCACCGAATTGACCATGATGTCGCCTGCCCCGAACACGTCGGCGAGGCAGCTTCCGGGCTTGATCGAAATGGTCTGGCGGATGGCGAAGCGTTCGTCTTGATTGTCGCTCGCCGGTGCGCGATGATCCAGCGATCCCCCGCGCTCCTGGATTTCTGTGGCCAGCGTGCCGCCCAGCGCCACATTCATCTCCTGGATGCCGCGGCAGATGGCGAGCAGCGGCACGCCGCGCTCCACTGCCTTGCGGATCAGCGGCAGCGTCGTGGCGTCGCGGGCAGGATCGTAGGGGCCGTTGGCTTCGCTGGCATCGCCGCCATAGAGCGAGGGATGAACATTGGACTTCGAGCCGGTGATCATGACGCCGTCGACCGATGACAGGAGTTCATCGAAATCGAGCCGGTCGCCGAAGGACGGCACCAGCACCGGGAACACGCCGGCCGCCGAAAGCGCCGCCTCCAGATATTGCTGCGGAGCGGCATGCCAGGTGTAGTTGTCGAACTGGCGGACATCGGTCGATATGGCGACTAGCGGCTGCTGCATTTTTGATCCGGGTCCATTCAGTGCAAGGATATGTTCTGCCTTTTAAAATAGGCGATCCGACGGCGCTTTGCCATGACAAGTTCGGCATCTCGCATGAGCCACGGAAAGGGCGTTAGACTTAAGTTGCAGGAGGCGTGTTCGCGCCCGCGTATTTCGCGAAAACGCCGCCGGCAAAACCGGCTCCCATGGCTGGACTCGACTTCTTGCCCGTGTATTGTTTGCCGCGAAGCCGATCCGGGGCACAGAGCATCTCCCGAACGTCGGTCTGTTGATCCAATAGGGAGGACTTCATGGATCGTCGATCATTCATCCGCAAGGCCGGCGTCACCAGTGTCGGCGCTGCGGCGGCTACGGCGGCGCTTGCCGCGCCGGCTATCGCCCAAACCAACCCGAAAGTGACATGGCGCCTGGCGTCGTCCTTCCCGAAGTCTCTCGATACGATCTATGGCGGCGCCGAGGTCTTTTCCAGGATGCTCTCGGAGGCGACCGACGGCAACTTCCAGGTGCAGGTCTTCGCTGCCGGTGAACTGGTGCCCGGCCTGCAGGCCGCGGACGCCACCACCGCCGGCACCGTCGAGGCCTGCCATACGGTGGCATATTATTATTGGGGCAAGGACCCGACATGGGCGCTGGGTGCCGCGGTTCCGTTCTCGCTCAATGCGCGCGGCATCAATGCCTGGCATTATCATGGCGGCGGCATCGACCTGTTCAACGAGTTTCTCGCCACGCAGGGCCTTTTTGGCCTGCCTGGCGGCAATACGGGCGTGCAGATGGGCGGCTGGTTCCGCAAGGAGATCAACACCGTCGCCGACCTTTCGGGCCTCAAGATGCGCATCGGTGGCTTTGCCGGCAAAGTGGTGGAAAGGCTCGGCGTCGTGCCGCAGCAGATCGCCGGCGGCGACATCTATCCGGCGCTGGAAAAAGGCACCATCGACGCTGCCGAATGGGTCGGCCCTTATGACGATGAGAAGCTCGGCTTCTACAAGGTCGCGCCCAATTACTATTATCCCGGCTGGTGGGAAGGCGGGCCGACCGTCCATCTGATGTTCAACAAGGCGAAATACGAGGAGCTTTCGCCGGCCTACAAGGCGCTGGTGCGCACCGCCGCGCAGGCCGCCGACGCCAACATGCTGCAGAAATACGACTTTCTGAATCCGGCGGCCGTGAGGCGACTGGTGTCCGCGGGCGCCAAATTGCGCCCGTTCAGCCCGGAAATCCTGGCAGCCTGCTCCGAAAAGGCAAACGAGGTCTATGCCGAGATGGAAGCCTCGAACGCGCCGTTCAAGAAGATATGGGACTCGATCAAGGCGTTCCGCAAGGAGCACTATCTCTGGGCGCAGGTGGCCGAGTACAACTACGACACCTTCATGATGGTCCAGCAGCGCAGCGGCAAACTCTGACAACAGTTTCGGGGGGGGGGGGGGGGGGGGGGGGGGGGGGGGGGCGGGGGGGGGGGGTTTTTGGGGGGGGGGGGGGGGGGGGGGGGGGGGGGGGGGGGGGGGGGGGGGGGGCGCCCGCGCCGGGGGG